>NZ_CP121689.1:972747-1296996 GCF_038396615.1 Thermatribacter velox | reverse complement strand
CTCGCGAAGATAAATCCAGAGCCCAACATATCCTATTACTCTGTTACCCAGGAAAGCGACAAAATAGTGAGCTATTTTATTGGAAAGTTCACTCAAAAATAGAGAGTAACTCCAGGGATGTTTGAAGGACTTCTTTTCGATGGCCACCACATAGGGCAGGTGCTGGAAATGCATCCTCTGAATGGTAAATGGACCTCCAGCATTAGCTGGTTGCGTTTCATTCTTAAAAAAGTTTCGCACCATAGATGGGTCCAACACGAAAAACGTTTTCAGTACTTGCAATTTCTCTATTTCCGCGTTGATGGTAAAGCTCGATTAATCGTAAGGCTTGTGGAAAGGCCTGCATAAAGAGAAGGTTGCCTTCGCACCCCTCAAAATGGCTCTTGAGAAAGGAAGAAGGAGATACAACCAGTCCCCTGTAGCGGGCATACTTTGCTACAAAATCCTGAATATTCCCGGTTTCGACTTTGGTAATTGGCTGTATTTCTTTCCAGGGCGTTTTCCAATCTAAGTCTACCCAGAAGATTTCGTCCTTTTTATGGTGAATTATCGGGAAGATTTTTTCAAAGTCCTTTGAGAAAAAGCTTGACCTCATTGCTTCGAGAGCCAAGCTTTCCAGGGTGGAAAATCCCACCAAAGGGAGCTGATAACCAAAAGCGATCGCTTTAGCAACACAAACTCCAATCTTCACTCCGGTGAAGGAACCAGGCCCTATCCCAACTATAACAGCTTCCAGATTAGTGGACTGCAAAGCATACTCTTTTTTAAGATACTCAAGATGATCAAACAGATATCTGGAATGGTTCTCACGAGCATAGTGCAGTAAAGAAACTTTTACTTCCTGGCCTTGAGCAAGGGCCACAGAGAGCCAGGGGGTACTACTATCAAAGGCAAGAATGTATTTTTCGTATTTGTCGGCTTTCATTTCCAGTACTCCACAATTATTTCTCGAGCAGATAAATCCTTCCAGGATATTTTAACTGTAATGTAAGGATTTGGAAAATGATGCATGAATTTATCGGCCCACTCTACCACCACTACCCCAGATCGACTGGTATATTCTTCAAAACCCAGCTCCAGCACTTCTTCCCAACTATCAAGACGATAGAAATCCATGTGGTACATAATCCCCTGCTGTCCCTGGTACTCGTGTATCAACGCAAAAGTGGGGCTGGTTACTTTTTCTTGTGGAATACCCAGCGCCTCTCCAATACCTTTGGTCAGGGTAGTCTTACCTGCTCCGAGAGCTCCCACAAGCAAAATCAGGTTTGTTCCATATTGCCTTGCCAAATCCAAAATTCGTCTCCCTACTTCGAGGGTTTCCCTCTCCAGCACGGTTTTAACACACAAAAGTATTTCGCCTGTTCTCTTTTCTTCTTTCATATTACTTTCCGACATTCAATCTTTCCAAAATTGCAAAGTATTTCGTGAGGAATGGTTGCAGATCTTTCAGCCAATTCTTCAGGGCGAACCATTTCGCCACCGTCTTCACCCATGACAGTAACCACATCCCCCTTTTGTACCCCTTCAACCTCGGTTACGTCAATCACGACTTGCTCCATAGTAATGGTTCCCAGTACGGGAACTCTCTTCCCCTTAAGGATGACTTCTAATTTGTTGGACAGATTGCGCGGTAATCCCCAGTAGTAACCAATGTGAGCAATTGCCACCTTGGTAGTCCTCCAGGTAGTAAAAGTAGCTCCATAGCTTATTCTGTAGCCCGGAGGGAGTTCTTTAAGATGAGTCACCCGGGTTCTGATGTTCATTACCGGCTTTAACCCTAACTCCTCAACTTGTGAATAATCTGTAGTTGGAGAAACACCAAAAAGAGCTATGCCTATTCGAGCCCCATCAAGGCGAGCTTCAGGTAAGGTTAAAAACGCTGCACTATTGGCACAGTATCTTTTCAAGGGTTGTCCATAGATTCTTTCCATCTTATGGCAGGTTTCAATAAACAGATGCAACTGCGCTCGAGTGTATTCGGGATCGGTTTCAGCACAAGCAAAGTGTGTCATTATTCCTTTTAATTGAGGAAGCAATCCAAAGAAACGTTCTTTGAAAGGTTCTGCCTCCAGCTCCAAAGGCAAGAAACCCATTCTTCCCATCCCAGTATCTATGAAAAGATAGAAACCCAGTGGTAGTTTCTCAGAATTTTCTCTCAAAAGTTCCAATTCTTCGCAGGAAGAAACGACAGGCGTCAGTTCATAAAAAAAAAGAGCTTCGATCTCTTCTGGCATGATGCCTTCCAAAACTATCACTTCTCCCTTAATACCACTTTTTCTAAGTTTGACGCCTTCTTGCACACTACCCACTGCAAAACTCGAAAGACCACATTCTGCAAGAACTTTTATAGCCTCAACGCCATGTCCGTAAGCGTTGCTTTTTACTACACCAATTATTTTGTATTCCTTGTTTTGGACCAGTTCATTAAGAATCAAATAGTTATTACGCAAGTTCTGTGCGTTAATCTCCATCCATGAAGGGTATTCTATATTGTCCATCACGAACCACCTTCTTTGCTGCAGGAATTTGGTAGGCTATCTCCTTGGCAGTAATTTCTTTTTTGTTTCGAGCCAGCATATCTCCTGCTAATCCATGTAGAAAAACACCACAAATAGCACTTTCTAAGTGTTTCCCTGTCTGCGCCAGTATGCCCGCAATAACTCCAGAGAGAACGTCTCCACTCCCAGCGGTGGCCAGCTCTGGACCGCCAGTGGGGTTTACGAATATATTTCCTGAGGGATCGGCTATCAACGTTGCTGGCCCTTTCAAAACCGCTATACACTGGAAATAGTCAGCTAACTGCTTAACCGCCTCAAATCGATTTTCCGCCACTTCTTTTGGAGAGCTTCCAAGCAATCTCGCCGCTTCTCCGTGGTGAGGAGTTATAATCCAACCCGAGAGTCTCCCTTTCCACAACTGCCGTTCGCCGGCTATGCAGTTTAGAGCATCCGCATCAATCACTCCACCAATATGAGAGCTGGCCTGAACAATTTTTTCGACAAAAAAAGACGTTGCAGGAGATACTCCCAAACCCGGCCCAATTATCAAGCTCCTGCACTTTCTCTCTGCAAAGTTTTTTCCGAGGAATTCTGCAACGGAGGGCATATAATAGCGCTGTGCCTGAGTACTTTCAACCAAAGGTGTTACCACTTCAGGCAAATGTATTTTAACCAACGAAGCAGCGCTAAAAGGTAGAGGCCAAACTACCATTCCCGCACCAGCACAATAGGCCCCCAGGGAGGCTAAAATACCTGCCCCAAGCATTGATGGGGAACCAGCAATTACACCCACCACACCTGCGCTTATTTTGTGAACATCGGGATTGCGTTCTGGCAAATATTCAATTATAAGATGCGGCGTGATGAGAATATCTTTGATCGGAAAAGCTTCTTGAAGGATAATAGGTATACCTATGTCAGCTACTTTGATTTTCCCTGTGTATTCCCTGGCAGGAAAGACAAAGAGCCCTCTCTTGGGTAATCCAAGGGTAACTGTATAGTCAGCCTTGACGGAGGAACCCATCACTGCACCCGATGTAGCGTTAATTCCCGAAGGAACATCAACCGAGAGCACAAAAACGTCTCTGGCGCTGTTAATCTTTTCTACGGTTTCCCTGTAAAGACCTGTAACGGGCTTGGATAGACCAGTGCCCAACAATGCATCAATTACCAGAGATTGTGGATAAATTTCTATATCTTTCACAGAAGCAACTTCTATTATTCGGGCTGACGTGTTTTTAAGCACTCGATAGTTATAAAGAGGGTCCTTCTTTAGTTTCTCCGGATTGGCAAGAAGGTAAACGGTAACGGGATACGCTGAAGATACACTGAGTAATTGTCGTGCCGCTACCAGTCCATCGCCGCCGTTGTTGCCTCCTCCGCAGAGGATGATGACTTGTTTGAGGTTTTTCTCTTTTAAAATAGAAAGCGCTTCATTGGCTACATTTTTCCCTGCATTTTCCATGAGTAACAAAGTGTCTATTCCATATTGCTGACAAAGGTGCTGCTCTATTTTCTGCATTGCATCAGAAGTCACCAGATGCATTTTTGGCCTTCGCCTCCTCAAAACAAAAGCCCACAGCCACTGCACATACCTCCTTAGGAGTGTGAGTAACCGAGAGGCATATCTTTTCAAAAACGGGTGGCACCTTGCTGCTGATTTTCACCGCAATTTTTCTCTTGTGGTCGTGCAATATAAAAATATCCTTCCAGCCCGGGTTAATATCTTTTTGCAAATAAAGCTTTTTCACGGCTTCTTTACTTGCAAAAAGGGTTGCCACTCCCTCCAGGAGGCGCTTAGGGGTATAATAATGCAACTCTTCTTCATTAAAAAGCTTTTCTAAGAACCGACTACCAAACTTCAGAAACGCCTCTTTTACTCTCTCAATATCTACCAAGTCCACACCTATGTAAATATCCGGGATTGTCAACCCTCTTCTTTTTCCTTTCGAGCTTTTTCAATGATGGCTTCAGCAATTTGTGGAGGAACTTCTTCGTAATGGTCGAATTTCATGGTAAAAGACCCTCTACCCTGGGTTATGGAACGAAGATCGACAGAATATCTGAAAAGTTCAGCCAATGGAACCAGGGCCTGGATTTTTTGGTACCCGTTCTGGGGTTCCATTCCCAGAATTTTACCTCTTCGACTGTTGAGATCACCTATAACATCACCCATATTCTCTTCGGGAACCAGGACCTCTATTTTCATTATTGGCTCCAGCAACACAGGATTTGCTTCCTGGGCTCCTTTCTTAAAAGCCATTGAACCAGCTATTTTGAATGCCATATCTGAAGAGTCAACAGGATGGAAAGAACCATCAAAAACAGTCACTTTGACATCTATAACTTGGTATCCGGCCAAAATCCCTTCCTGCATCGCTTCCTGTACGCCTTTTTCCACCGCCGGGATGTAATTTTTGGGTATGACTCCTCCTACAATCTTGTCCACAAACTCAAAGCCCTGTCCCCGAGGAAGAGGTTCGATTTCCAGCCAGGCGTGACCATACTGTCCCCTTCCACCAGATTGCCGTTTGTACTTCCCTTCTGCTTTCGCACTCTTTTTAATGGTTTCTTTATAAGGCACTTTGGGGATGCTTAGTGTCGCTTCTACTCCAAATTTGCGCTTCATCTTATCAACCAGCACATCAAGGTGGATATCGCCCAGACCATACACCAGTTCCTCCTTCGTATCCGGATCCCGGGCCACTTTCAGAACTGGGTCTTCCTCTATAATCCGAGATATTGCAGCGCTGATTTTCTCCTCGTCACTTTTACCCGCTGGTTTGATAGCGGCTATATAGTTGGGTTCGGGCAACTCAAGAGGAGGAAACACAACAGGATTCGCAGGATCAGAAAGGGTATCCCCAGCACCAATGTTAGCCACTTTAGCTACCACACCAATGTCTCCAGCTCCAATTTCCTGGGTTTGCTCCTGATGCTTGCCCCTCAAAAATAGCAGCTGACCAATCTTTTCTTCGCTATCCCGGGAAGCGTTGTAAAGTTTGGCATCCGCTGTAATTTTCCCAGAAAAAACTCTAAACATTGCCATCTTACCCACATAGGGGTCGCTGATTATCTTGAAGACAAAAGCAGAGAAAGGTGCTTCCTCACTGCAGGGTATTTCCACTTCCTCTTGCGTTTTGGGATTTAACCCTTTAACCTTTCCTCTCAAGCCCGGATCAGGCATAAATTCAACGATAAAATCGCTTAAGAAACCAACTCCTTTGTTTTCTAAACCCGAACCGCAAAGAAGAGGAAAAATTTTTCTTTCCTTTATTGCCTCTTTAAGGGCTTTTTTGAGTTCCTCGTTGCTTATTTCCTGCCCTTCGAGGTAGGCATTCAGAAGGTCGTCGTTAGTTTCGGCGACATTTTCGAGAAACCTTTCCCGAACCTCAGCTACTACTTCTTCAAGCTGGGACGGGATTTCTTTCACAGACACCTTACCTTCTGCGTCAAAATACAGAGCCTGCATGGATATTAAATCCACAATACCCTGAAAATTGCTTTCCTTTCCGATGGGAATGGTTATTGGAGTTATTTTTCCAGAGAGCTTACTGGAAAGCTCCTGATAGGTTTCTTCAAACTTTGCTCCCTCACGGTCGATTTTGTTAACAAAGAAGACCACAGGTAAATTTTCTCGCTCAAGATACTTCCAGGCTTTCTCAGTACCTGCTCCCATGCCTGACGCAGCACATACAGCAATTATTCCAAAATCTACTGCTCTTACTGCTGCCACCACATTTCCTTCAAAGTCCATATACCCCGGTGTGTCTATAAGATTTATCTTGCAATCTTTCCATTCAAAGGGCAACAAAGAAAGGTCGATGGACATTGTCCTTTTGGCCTCTTCTGGCTGCCAGTCCGAAACAGTATTGCCATCTTCCACTCTTCCCCTGCGATTGATGACTCCAGCGTTATAAAGCATGGCTTCAGAAATCGTAGTTTTACCTGAACCTGCGTGACCAAACAATCCTGCATTTCTTATGTTGTTCATGGAAAACTTTTTCACTATCAATTTCCCCCTTTCTTCTCAAGCTTTGGTAAATCGAGTTTGTTTTGGCTGGTTCGATATCGAAACAGTTCCAGCTTAAGTAATTCCCAATTCTCTCACTTTTGCAGATACGCCTCACTCAACAGAAAAAACCATAAACTCACTGCCAGAAGTAAGGCATACCAAAGAATGCCATACTCCTTTTTAACTCTTTTAAAAAGAAACTTTTTGAAGGATGTCAACCAGCCTTTGAACCTGCTAAAACTAATGATTTCCTCATCATACCTTTCTATACAGAATTTTAAGCATTTTTTTAAGAGCGGGGGTCTCGATACCCCAGGCCATTTTACCATGTACCGCTAAAGAAATTTTACCGGTTTCCTCGGAAACCACAATAGCCAGTGCATCAGTTTGTTCAGTTATTCCTATACCGGCACGGTGCCTGGTACCCACCAGTTTTTTGCCCTCTACCACTTCAGCAAGAGGTAAAATGCACCCTGCAGCTAAAAGGCGATTTTCTCGCAGTATGATTGCCCCATCGTGAAGTGGTGATTCCACCAGAAAGATGGAAATCGCCAGCTCTGGCGAGAATACTGCATCAATAAGTATTCCAGTTTGTATGAAATCTTTCAGACTATTAGAACGCTCAAGAACAATGAGCGCTCCTATTTTCTTTCTGGAAAGAGTCTGGCAAGTTATCACCAGGTCGTCTATCAGCTTCCCACGTAATTCTTCGTTGTGGAAAAGCAAGCCACTCATCACTGGAGTGGTTTCCCTGTGGTAAGCGCGGTTGGTGTATATTCGCCTTATCTCAGGTTGAAAAACAATGAGCATTGAGGCAACATATCCGGCAAGCAGGACTTTCCAGAAAAAGTTAAGCTCCTTGAGTCCTGCAAAATTTGATACACCGGCTGCAATAAAGATAAAAGATAAAAAATTAAGTGGTGCAACTAGCGGCGTTCCGTGCAGAAAACGGAGCAGGTAAAAAACAAAGCAGTACAGAACTATGAGTTCAAGTATGTGACGCCATCCTAAAGCGAACAACGCTGCCTCCACTCAACCTAATATTAGGGCTAAAATGGCTTTCTGGGCATGAAGACGGTTTTCAGCCTGTTCGTAGACCACGGACTGTGGACCGTCCATTACCTCATCAGTGATTTCTTCTCCTCGGTGTGCAGGCATGCAGTGCATCACTATAGCATCTTCTGCAGCTTGGGAAAGCAAATCGCTGTTAACTTGGTAGGGTTTGAAGTGCTGAATTCTGGTTTCATATTCTGCTTCTTTGCCCATGCTTACCCAGACATCAGTGTAAACCACGTCAGCATTTTCTACAGCCTTGCTGGGGTCAGCCTCATAAACAATTTTGGCTCCGCTCTTTTTAGACAAGCTTTCTGCCCACTCCCACACCCCAGCATCAGGTTTATACCGAGGAGGCGTTGATACCCAGGTTTCCAACCCTAATACAGCACTGGCAACGACCAGAGAGTTACAAACGTTATTACCATCGCCTACAAAGCAAATCTTGAGATCTTCAAGCCGCCCTTTTTTCTCTTTTATGGTAAGCAGGTCGCCCATAATCTGACAAGGATGATGAAGGTCAGACAACCCATTGATAACTGGTACAGTAGCATAGTTTGCGAGTTCCAGCACATTACTATGGGCAAAAGTACGTATCATTATTCCATCAACCATTCTGCTTAAAACCAGAGCAACATCTTTGATAGCTTCGCGTTTTCCCAAACCCACCTCTTGAGGGCCAAGGTAAAGAGCTTTTCCTCCTAACTGAAGCATAGCCAACTCGAAAGATACTCGGGTACGCAGAGAAGGCTTTTCAAAAAGAAGAGCCAGGACCTTCTCCTTAAGAAGACTTATCTCCTGTTTAAGAAACAGCCTTCTTTTAAGCTCTAAAGCAGTGTAGAGAATGTATTCTATTTCTTCTTTGCTGAAATCAGCAATATCTATAAAATCTCGGCCTTTAAAGCTTTGCATCTTATGTCCTCCTCCTGGCTTTGGGATTCAAAAGTAAATTTTACTGACATACGGTGAAAGAAAAGCCCTCAAAACGGCTCCATACCCAGCCCTGAAACTCAGGGTATCACCTGGCTTGTAATTTTGAGAACTTTTACTTACATCCAAAACGAGATAATTGCTTGTTGCACCAATTATTGTAACATTTTTATCTTCAGGGTATAATTGGTTTTCATCAACATCCTGTTTCCCTATGGCTACCAATGCTCTCTCTTTTTCCTCCCCGCTAAGCAAAAAAGCTGATGTTTTACCAAAAGCATCGAATCCCCTGGCTTTGCCCCAGAGAGGTTGCTTCCGTTTAACTTCCACAATTTCAGCCACTACCTCGAAAGCGTCCTGATTCAACCAGGAAAAAGCCTTCTTCCTGCTTATATCGTGGCCAAACAGGAATGCTTCCCCCATGCGGATTTCATCGACTCCTCTGGGAAGTGGTTCTCCTTCCCACAATTCCAAAAAAGTGGTCCCTCCTACCGACAGCGTCAACTCTTTATCAAGTTTTTCCTCCAACTGCTTTTTAAGCGCGACCAGTCGGGTAACGATGTCCAAGTCAGGCAATACTCCATTTAAGCAGGCTAAAGTGGTGCCTAATCCAACAATGTCGACGTACTTTAAGGCTTTGAAATTGAAATTACCAAGTATTTCTTCTTCAAGAAATCCTTCCCTTGCGTCCCCTCCCTCGACCGCCAGAATCACCTTCTGAAACTTACCTACCTTATACGCTGCATGATTCAGCAGTTGTAAGCTCTCGAAATTCGATACGAAAGGTACTATATTGTTGTCAACAATGAGTTGAATTTCCGAGCTCATGGGGAGGCGAATCAGGTAAAGCTGCAAATCGCTATTTCTGGTAGAGAAAGTGTGTTTGATTTTCAGCAAATTGCCGGGATTAGAATCTCCAAAACAGGTAATTCCCTCTTCCAGAAATAGTTTGACCAGAGGCAAATCGGCACAAAAACCTTTGGTAATTGCCACCGCCCTGAGCTGCCATTGGTTAAGTTTTTGCAGAATAGCCCTTATGTTGTGCCGAATAGCTTGCGTGTGAATCTTTAAAAGAGGATAATGCATCATTTTTCGTCAGGAAGCAACTGGTGAAACTGGTCGAAGACAAAAACGAATAAAAAAACACAATAGGCTTTCTCCAGCTGGAGAAAGCCTATTGTGTTTATCGCTTTGAGAACTGGAAGCTTTTTCTTGCTGCGGGCTGGCCATATTTTTTGCGTTCTTTCATTCTCGGGTCACGGGTTAAAAGCCCAGCTTTCTTAAGAGTTGGTTTCATACTCTCATCAATTAAAAGCAATGCCCGAGCAATACCATGGGCTATGGCTCCTGCTTGCCCACTCAATCCTCCACCTTCTACCTTTGCTTCTACGTTAAATCTGCCCTCGCTTCCAGTTAAAACAAGCGGTTTCTCTACCAGAATTCGATGAGTCTGACGTGGGAAATAATCTTCCAGAGAACGGCCGTTTACAGTTATTTTGCCACTACCCAGGGTAAGCCATACTCGAGCTACCGAGGTTTTTCTTCGTCCAGTCGCATAATATTTCATGTTTTTTTCCACTGCTTTCACTCCTCAATCGCAAGGGGAATGGGTTGCTGGGCTTGATGAGGATGCTGCGGACCAGCATAAACTTTAAGCTTACGAATTAAACGTCTTCCAAGGCGGTTGTGGGGAAGCATCCCCCATACTGCCCGGCGAATAACTGCTTCGGGCTTACGAGCTAAAAGGTCAACTAATTTCTCTTCTTTAAGATGTCCAGGGTATCCGGTGTGATGACGATATAACTTCTGCTCCAACTTCTTCCCGGTAACTTTTATTTTTTCCGCGTTAATGACGACCACAAAGTCTCCAGTATCAAAGAAAGGTGTATAGTTACTCTTGTGCTTTCCCATCAAAAGAGTAGCAATCCTGGAGGCTAAACGACCCAGAGTAAGCCCTTCAGCATTAATGAGATACCATTTTCTTTGTATCTCTTGAACTTTCGGGATATAAGTTTTTTGCTCCATGTTTCCTTCTTCTCCTTGATTACTTTTCGATGTTAGTACCTATAGATTTACCAGGCCAAAGACAAGTTGAATTTTAAGGTAGGCTGGGGTAAATGTCAAGAAGATTGTTTAGAATTTATTTTTATCTCCATTGCAATTCCTGGTTCTTCATGTTAAAATGCAACTCGCACTTCTTTCAAATACTACGAGAGGTGATCAGAGTTATGCCAAACACTAAATCGGCGCTAAAGAACTTGAGAAAAAGCGAACGGAGAAGATTGCGCAATAAGTCAATAAAGAGCGCTACTAAGACCTATATCAAAAAGTTCCTGAACATGCTTCAGAGCGGAAACATAGATGAAGCAAGGGAGTTCTTTCTGAAAGAAGTTGTAAAGAAAATTGATATGGCTGCCTCAAAGGGCGTTTTTCATAAAAACAAAGCAGCCAGACTGAAATCCCGTCTCTATCAAAAGCTTAATAAAGCGCTTGCTTCTTCCCAGGTTTGAATCAAAGACCAGTCAGTTTTATTACCATATCAAGGAGTGTATCTTCTGGTGGAACTGAAGATGTTTTGAGTATTCTATCGCTTTCTCGCAGAATGCGGAAAGCGGTTTTGATTTTTTGGAGTGAGAATTTTTTACATTGTTGTGCAATTTTGCGTAATTCATAGTTGCTTACTTTTCTTTCTGTCCAGAGGTCAACCGGTTGCTGTTCCTCCAGACACTGTAAGATTAGCCTTAACTTTCTGGTAAGGTTGGAAACTAAAAGCGTATGAGGAAACCCTCTCTTTAATAGCAAATCGAGATAGGTTAGGGCCTTCTCTGTTTTCCCTTCGATAGTAGCATCCAGAAAGTGAAAGAGAATGCTTTTTTCCTCACTTTCAAAATACGCTTCCACATCTTCTGGTTTTATGTTCTGCAAATTGGGGAAACAACCCAGAAATTGAATCACATCTTCTTCTTTAAGGTCCATTTCATGCCAGTAATGAATAAGTTTTTTAACGGAAGCTGAAGGCATTCTGGATAGTGACTGGGCAATGGAGCGCGGAAGGGTGTTGGCCGGGGAGAGATTGCGCAACACAACCTGTGGTACGTCATGCAGGCGTTTGGGTTTGTTCTTCAAGACGCCTATAAGAATTAAAGCTGAGTCGTGAGTTAACAATTTCTTGACTTTGAAGAACGTGTCTTCCTCTGGCTCCTGGAAGAGAACGATGGTTCTCTGATTTCCAAAAAGTGATGCCTGCAGCAAATCCTTGCTTTGCTCTTCCCATTCCTGAGGTGTTTCTATCTTAATAATTCGGGACACACCAAAATGTTTCATCAAAGGTTCGAGATAGGCTTTTCTGAAAAATTCCTGATTTACCTTCCCGACAAAAAGAAGAGCATTACCCTTAAACTTCTCCTGGAGCCACTTTTCAAAAGCGGTTGCCTTTACCCTGGCTTGCAAAGCTCATTCCTCCTCTCGGTGCCGTCCAAAAACAAACTGCTCCTTCTTTCCGGGTTACCAGCGTTTTTATGTCAAGTTCATTAAGTAAAGCTATTGTTTCAGGGTTGGGATGTCCAAACTCATTTTCGCCACAGGAGATTATTGCTAAACGTGGCTTCACCTTGTCAAGAAACCATCTCAAGTTTTGAAGATACTTACCATGGTGTGGCATAACTATGACCTCGCTCCTCAAACTTAAAAGAAAAGGAGCAAGTTCGGCAATTCCCTCTTCTTCAATGTCTCCTGTTACCAATATACTAAAGGAAGGGAAGCATATTTTGAAGAGCAGTGCCTGGTTATTGGTATCTCCACCAGCTTTGACTGGGAAAATTTTTAGCACAACGTCCTCAAAAATTGGCAATTCCTGGTAAGAAGATAGCTCAAAAACAGGTCGGACGCCCTGCGCAAGATTTGATTTCCCAGACGCAGGAACAAAAGTAGAAAAACGCCCAAAGGCATTCATTAATCCCGTTATTCCATTGGTGTGGTCTTTGTGGAAATGGGTTATAAACACACTATCGATTTTCTTCACACCTTTGAAATGCAAAAATCGTCCAATGACGTTTTTGCCAATATTCCCATACCAAGGCACATAACCACCGGCATCTATTAACACAGCTTTCTCCCCTTTGATCACTCCTATGGAAAGGCCCTGTCCCACATCAAGAACCCAAACTTCGGATTTATCTAAAGGTTTCCATATAAACACCGTCAAATACAAAACAAGGCCTGAAAAGACCAGCACTAATACAATTTTTAACCAGGCTGTTTTTTGCTTTCTAAACAGGGACAAGCCAATTGGAATCATCAATAAAAGAAACCAGAATAACCATCCTTTGATTACATCTTTTTGAACGGAAAAATCCCAGAAAAAATGAGGTAGAAAGGTTAATTCCTGAGCTATGAAACACAATGCTTTAAAGAGATGGTACAACATTCTTCCCAAGTACTGTGACATTTGGGGGGTAATAAAAGCGACAGGTTGGATAAAAAGCGAGAGGACAAGAACTACCTCCAAAAAAGGAGCAACTACGAGATTGCCTACAAAAGCCAGACTGGAAAAAGTGAATCCCTTGACAAGTAAAAAAGGCATATTGAAAGCTATGGCAGAAAGGGTTATTCCCAGTGAATTCCAAACCACCTTTAAGTACACGTTGAGAAACGAAAGGGAACGGATTTCACTCTGGAGAAAGAAAATGATTCCCAAAGTGGAAGCAAAAGAAAGCTGAGCGCCAGTATCGAATATAAGCCCAGGATCCAGAGCGACCATCACTAATAGGGCTACCAGGAAATAACTTATTTGACTTGTGTTCCTACCCAGGCGCTGGCTTAAAAGGTAAGAGCTAAACATTATCCAGGCTCGCAAGGCGGAAGGAGCCATATTGGCCATGCAGAGATACAAAAAGGTGAACAAAACAACTATCAGGAAAGAAACAAGGTGTCTGTGTGGAAAGAGTTTTTGAACCAGCCAGAGTACAAGACCCCCAACCAATCCGAGGTGAAGTCCCGACACGCAAAAAAGGTGAAAAACTCCTACTTCCTGAAAGACATTGCTCTGTCCATAGAATTCCCTCGTCTTTTGTCCTGTTAAAAGGGAGAGAAACAGCGGGAAGGTTTCCTTAAGGTAAGCATCCCACTTCTTAAAAAGTTTCTCCCTCAACTTTTCTACTGCCCCCATAAACTGATACCAAGGGTTATTTTTCTGGATGGATATAATTTTGACCTTCTCTAAGTATCCCACTGTACGCTTCTGGAAATAAAATGTCCGTACATTGGTAACCCCTGGATTAGCACAGGAAGGGAATAACCTGAAGACCCCGCTTAGCTGCACTTTCTGGTAAGCAAGTTTATTAGTTAATTCGCTGTTTCCAGCGATAAGTATCTGTGGAGAATACACGAAAAATCTATTAAGGTTGACCAGGAACAGGTTTTCGTTTTCAGGAAGAAGAACCCCCTCAAGTGTAATCTGCTGTCTGTCGAGCTCCAGAAAAAAGTCAAAAGGCTCTAAAAAAGTTACCGAATAAAACATCGTACCTCCCAGCATCCAGAAAGCGAAGAAGGCTACAGCAAACATCCAGCGTTTCTTGAAAGCTAAAAGCATACAAGTAGTGAGCATAACAAGTGCCAGAACCCATACCTTATTGAAAGGCTTTTGCAGAAAATGTCGAGCAAGAAAAAAGCCAGCAAAAAAAGCACTTGCAAGCTGAAAAACGGGATAATGCTTAAAGCTGAGCAGGGAGGGCTTATTCAAGGGATGACAGTGCGTTTAACCGGGGGTAGTACCCCCGGTTAAACTACCACTCTGTCGCTTTCTGAAACTTCTTCTTGAAGGCATCCTTACTCAATCCGCTTAAGCTGGCCAATTTATCCAGGGTGTTAGGATCTTCAAGGTCCTCTTTTTCAAGTCGAATCATAAAGGAACGAGCCACGCGATATGAGTAGGAGTTAATATCCACCGTTCGTACCTTTGTTCTCCCGGTTTGGGGATCCCGAATCTGCTCAAAAGGTATGGGATTAAGTTTACCCTCAAAAATACTAATTAGAGCTCCTTTCTGTTGATTCTTCAAACTATATTCATTGCTTAAAAGATATTCAACCGCTCCGAAGCCCAACTCCCTGGTGTATTCGATATCAAAAGCATTCGGAGGTGCACAGCGCAGTTCGTAGCCGATATCTTTGGTCACAATGGTAATCTTTTCTCCACGCTCGTTGAACCTTCTCTCTATTTCGCTTTTCAAAAGCTCACCAAGCGGTACTTCGGCAAGCCTCACATGACCATGAGGGTCCCTGGGTATAGGCTTGCCAAGAATTTGCTCGATTTCCTCAACGCTTCCAAACTTAAGAGCCACTCCTTCAGCAATGACGGCTACTCCGTCCTTTCTTCCCAGCAACCTCCTCTTAAGCATGGCTCCTTCTAATATGTCACAGACATCCTCTACTCTGATTGTCTGCTGACCAAATTCCTCAGGTATTATGGTCAGGGTCGCTCCTGCTGATTTCCCAACCCCCAGGGCAAGATGACCTGCAGATCTTCCCATCATCACCACAAAATACCAGCGATTTGTGGTTTTCGCATCTTCCATAAGGTTTTTGACCAGTTGAGTAGCCAGATCTCTCGCGGTCTGAAAGCCAAAAGTAGGCATGTTGCCTGGGAGCGGTAAGTCATTATCGATGGTCTTGGGAACATGAGCAGTGAGAAGTGCTCCCTGCATTTCTGAATCCAAAATGCTGGCGCTGTAGGCGGTATCGTCGCCTCCTATGGTAACCAAGTAGCTTATTCCCAGGGTTTTCATTGCTTTCCTAACATTGGCTACTTTTTCCGAATCTATTTTTCCTCCCTTTACCAGGCTGTCTCGAGCGGTACGGAGAATAGAACCTCCCTGAAGGTGAATACGGGAAACATCCTTGATTTCCAGCTTCACAGTATGCTGTACGGGGTCAAAAGAAGAACTGGAGATCCACTTGAAACCGTCATAAATTCCAATTACTTCCAGACCTCTCAGATTGG
Organism: Thermatribacter velox; assembly: GCF_038396615.1. NCBI lineage: Bacteria > Pseudomonadati > Atribacterota > Atribacteria > Atribacterales > Thermatribacteraceae > Thermatribacter > Thermatribacter velox. The sequence continues at coordinate 1,281,500 of NZ_CP121689.1, read as the reverse complement.
CGGCAATGGCCACCGAACCTATGACGCCGTTTATTCCCGGTGCTGGGCCTCCTCCCACCAGAATACCCAATCTCTTTTTGTGCTCCATTCTGGAACCTCCTTTTGTCGAAATTGGCGGTAGAGTTTTTTCAGGTTTACAGCTTCACGAGAAAAGATATCAGAAAAGCCATTGCTGGTCAACCTGAATCATCGACGCTATCAAAAGAAAGTAAAAGATGAGCTCTGTGCTCAGGCGCTCGGGATATCGGTAAACTATCGATTACTGGCTACCAACAGCTTCTGAATCCATTTCCTGTGAGTGGGGAAAAGATTGGAGGGTAACTCATCCAGCGCAAAAAATCTGGCTTCTCTAATCTCTTCTCCATCAGGACGAGGTTTACCATTGAGAGCCCGACATTCATAAACTACCACCACAAACTGGAAGGGTTTCCCCAATTCCTTTGTAAAGACCAGTTCCTCGGGATCCGTAAACACCCCCCTGCAAATTATCGACTGGGGGTCAATACTGATTCCTGTTTCTTCGCGAAGCTCTCGCTGAAGACACCCAGTGAGCGTTTCACCTATTTCCATCGTTCCAGCTGGCAATCCCCAATCTTTACTGCCTCTTTTAAGAGCAAGAAGTACTCGTCGTTTACAATCAAGAACTATGCCACAAGTAGCAACTTTTATTCCGTCGGGAAGGACTGGGAAGCTCCTGTCCAAATGCATTAGCTCCGTGACTCGCTTTTCTTGAAGTTCTTCGAAGTCCTGGACCCACAAATCTGGATTTCGCGGATCTCCCGTAGCGGGAAAATATTCAAAGTGCTGAGCTACCAGTACGGATGACATGCGCATCCAATGCGCACCAACTATATCGGTCTGGGGATTATCACCAATCACGACACAGCGCAATTTTTTGAGAGAGAGCTCTCCAAGCGCCGCAAAAAAGAAAAACGGATTCGGTCTACCCAAGCACACAGCTCTGGTAGAAGTCATTTTCTCAAGAACATCCACAATTATGCCGGTACTCGGAACAACTCCCCAGCAAGTATTAAACTGGTAATCGGGATTGGTAGCTATTAACGGAATACCTTTTATTGTGAAAGCGGCTGCTTCCTTTATCTCCCGAAGGGAAATTGCTTCGTCAAAACCAACCACTACTGCCTGGGGATCGTGTTGCGTAACTTCAATGCTTGTATCAAGCAGCTCTTTTCTTAACTCCTGATTCCCTAAAAGATATATTTTGCCCAATCTTTGAAATTTGAGAAAAAGCTTAAGTACCCAGCCGGGAGTGATAATTTCCTCCAGGGTAACCTTGAATCCTAATTTCTGCAGTTTTGCATATATCGATTCTCTGGAGTAGTAGGGATTGTTGGTTAGCAAGCGTAGTGTTTTTCCAGCTTCGTGAATCTGGTCAATTACCTTACCTACTTGGTGGTGCACGATTTCGTTGTGCACGAACCCATCCAGACTTATGAAGAACACATCAAAGAAATCTAATATCCTTTTCATGAACAATGAAATAAACAATTTGTTTTCCAAAGTCAAGGGATAGCCAGAAAGACACTTTCGTCCCAAGGGGAAATTCAATCCGCAGAACCGCTTTGGGGAAAAAGATGGTGCCGGGCGCGGGATTTGAACCCGCACGGGCAAAAACCCACTACCCCCTCAAGATAGCGTGTCTTCCTGTTCCACCAGCCCGGCCCTATCGCGAAGCAATTATAGCAAGTAAAGGCGGGATCGTCAATCTTTACAAGTGAAAGCTGGTAACAAAATTTGGAAGGTTACCTTCCCTCCTTTATGAAGTTTGAAGTCCCAGGCTCCATTTCTTTTTTGCAGAATTTTGCCAACCAGAAGCATTCCCAATCCTTTTTCAAGCGCTTTTTTAAGTCGATAGGAAACTTCTCCCAGACTGCTTCCCAGGTCACCCGTTGCGTCTATGTGGTTACTCAGCTCTATCAAGCAACTGTTGCTTTTTGGGGCATAGGAAAGTTCCAGGCTAATGGCACTCCCTTTTGGGCTGAACTTTACCGCGTTGGAAATAAGGTTGGAAAATAGCAAAAAGGCTTCCCCTTGGCTGAGGCCAAGATGCAAGGACTCATTTTCTGGCCTCATTCGGAAGTTCGTCATTTCAAAGTGGAGCTCCTTCTCGTCAATTTCTTCGTGCCATTGCGTAACGATTTCCTCAATTATTAAAAAAAAGTCCCGCAAAGGGAGTTTTGAATCTGAACTCTGATAACCAAGATGCTTAAGATATTTCAAGATGCTTTTTATTTTCTGGATTTGCTTTTGCATTTTGGGCACGAAATGATGCCATTTTGTTTCTTCCCCCTCGAGTATCTGAAGATATCCTTCAATGATGGTCAGTGGGGTTTTAATTTCATGCCAGATACTTGAAAGAAGAAATCGCAATTCCTCCTGATCATTGCTTCCAGCCTCTTCAAGTATGAAAATTTTTTTTCCTTGGTAATCAAGGCTTTTCAAAAAATACGAATTGCGATCGCTTGTAAAAAGCAATTTTTTAGTGTTTAGTCCCTTCTCAAGCAGAGGAACATCCAGAGAGTTTACAACGAATAATCGTTCTTCTGATTCTGAAATAGGGAGGTTTAGAATTTTCCCCAAATAAGCGTTGTATAACACTATTTTTGTTTCTGGATCGAAGATGAAAGCTGGTTGAGCAAGCAAGCCCAATAGGCGATGCAGGAAGTGCTCAATATCTTCTTGATGTTCTGTTTCTCTTATCTTATCCTTTTTTTGCTTGCGGTTGGAAACGTAATTTTTTGCAGTATAACCACCCACTAAAAGAGAACAAAAAAACAATATTGACAACCAAAGCACTTCATTTAGGGACAAACCGGTACCCTACCCCCCTTACAGTTTCTATTTGTTGCCCGTATCGGCCAAGTTTTTTGCGCAAATTGGCTATATACACATCAACTATCCGATCAGTGACAAATTCCTCTTCGCCCCACACCCGATCCAGAAATTGATTCCTTGATATAACCTGTTTAGGATTTTTCATAAAAAGTTCCATTATTTTATACTCCCTCAGTGAAAGAGGTATCTCTTTTTCTTCTACCTGAAGAGAAAAAGTATCCCGATTCAAAACCAGCTTTCCTGCACTCAGTAAGTTTGCTGAGGAGGTTTTTTCTTTCGAAATTCTCCGGGTAACCACTTTGATTCTGGCCAATAACTCCCGGAGGTTAAAGGGCTTGGTAATGTAGTCTTCTGCACCAAGCTCCAGACCGAGCACTATATCAAGCGTGTCATCTTTGGCCGAGAGTATGATTACTGGAACATCTTTATAACGTGGTTCCCTCTTGAGGTATTTTAAAAATTCTACGCCGTCCATCCCAGGAAGCATGAGATCAAGAATAAAAAGCTGAGGTACTGGTAGCTCCTGCACTTTTTCCAGGAAGCTTTCAGCGCTTTCAAAGGTCAAAGTTTCAATATTTTCCTTTCGCAAAAAGTGGGCAATGATATCGGCAATTTCGGTTTCGTCTTCGATGACGAAAACTTTCACCCTAAATCCTGACCATCCAGTTTTCGCAACCTAAGGCTTTTCATGTTCAAATTATAATGGTTTGGGTTAAAATTGTCTTAAGGATTTTTTAAAAAGCTTTAATTTTTGAAAGGAGGTCATTTTGGTGAAACAAACCTTTGGTTTGATTGTAGGTAATCGAGGATTTTTTCCTGATGCCTTGGCCAAAGAAGGTAGGGAGCAAGTCATTAAAGTGCTCGAAGATATGGGTTATGGAGTGGTAACCCTTACCCCCGAAGACACCAAGTTTGGGACCGTAGAAACCTGGGAAGACGCTCGAAAGTGTGCACGGCTTTTCGAAGAGCACCGAAATGAAATTTCGGGTGTTATTGTTACCCTTCCCAATTTTGGTGATGAAAAGGGAGTTGCTTATGCGCTTCGTTTTTCAGGGCTTGGAGTGCCGATTTTGGTGCATGCCTTTCCTGACCAGAATACCGCCATGGACATTACGCAGCGCAGAGATAGCTTTTGCGGAAAACTGTCTGTATGCAATAATTTGAAGCAGTTTGGAATTCCCTTTTCGCTAACCACGCAACACACTGAAAATCCTGACAGCGAGCTTTTCAAGGAAGATGTGAGTTGGTTTGCTGCAGTATGCAGAGTTGTCAACGGTTTCAAAAATCTGAAAGCGGGTGCTATTGGAGCAAGGCCGAACGCCTTTAACACGGTGCGTTTTTCAGAAAAAATACTTGAGCACCACGGTATCTCGGTTGAGGTCGCCGATCTTTCCGAAATTTTTGCTCGAGTTGGAAAGCTTACCGACAACGACTCCAGGGTGCTGGCAGAACTTAAAGCTGTCAAGGATTACATTGACACTACTGGCATTCCCGAGGAAGCCCTGGTTAAGATGGCTAAGTTGCGGCTGGTTCTCAAGGAATGGATTGAAGAAACCGGGGTTTCGCTTATCTCCTTCCAGTGCTGGACTTCCATTCAGGAAAACCTGGGGATTATGCCCTGTACAGTCATGAGCATGCTTAGCGAAAGCTTAATTCCTGCTGCCTGCGAAGTAGACCTGACCGGTGGTTTGGCCATGTACGCTTTGCAGTTGGCCTCTGGTACACCGTCTGCCTTGGTGGATTGGAATAACAACTTCAACGATGACCCGGATAAAGCGGTGCTTTTCCATTGTAGCAATTTCCCAAAGTCGCTACTTCAAAACCCGCGTATGGGCTACGGAGACATTATTTCTTCTTCTGCGGTTCCCAAAGAGAAGGCTTACGGTACCTGCTACGGTAAAATACCGGCTGGTCCCGTAACCATTAGTCGCTTGGCCACTGACGATGTTTCAGGAAAAATTATTGGTTACGTGGCTGAAGGAGAAATCACCGATGATGCAATTGATACCTTCGGTGGTTGGGGTGTAGTAAAAATTGAAAATTTACAAAATCTCCTCTATGTTATGTGTGACAATGGGTTTGAACATCATGCTGCCATGAACCTTTCCTGGGTGGCTGATGCGCTGGTTGAAGCCTTCGAGAAGTACCTGGGATTTGATATTTATTGGCACAACGCAGAATAGAAAGAGTTCAGTTACCGGGTAGGAAGTATCCTACCCGGTAACGATAAGCATTCCCAGAAAGATTAAAGTGGCGATGGTTGCCACATAAAGAGGTATAAACTGTTCAACAAAGCGAACCCACAAAAGGTGTACCGCAAACATTATTACCACGCCGATAAAAATGCGATCCCAGAGATTACTTTTAAAAGGTAAAATGCGCATGTGTTCTCCACTCCTCAGTCTTTAACTGCTCCAAAGGTAAGACCTGCAATAATATGCTTTTGGGCGATGCCAATAAAGATTACAGCCGGTATCAAGCAGACCATCGACACTGCAGCCATCTCTCCCCAGTTAGTGCCGATAACAGTAACAAACTCAGCAAGGCCGGTGGTAATGGTCCGAGCATTGACGCTGGTTAGTATGGATGCAAAGAGATACTCATTCCAGGCAAAAATCCAGGTGAGTATTGCGGTTACCATAATCCCTGGCTTAGCAAGGGGAAGGATAACGTGAGTTAACACTCCCCACAGGGAACAGCCATCGATCAATGCTGCTTCGTCCAGTTCCTTTGGAATAGCATCCATCATTCCCTTGAGCAACCATATAGCAAAAGGTAGATTAAATATACAGTAAAGCAGTATCATGCCCAGTTTGGTATCTCTCAAGCCCACTCTGGTAAAAATAAGGAAAAAAGGTACGATAAACACTGCAGGAGGAGCCATACGGTTGGTTATGGTCCAGAAAAAGATGTTGTTGGAACCTGATATACGAAAGCGAGAGAAAGAATAAGTTGCCAGAACAGCAAGGGCAACAACTAAAGCTGTATTGCCGGAAGCAATGATTAAAGAATTTAGAAGGTATCTACCATAAATATCTTTAAAGAAGGGACGATAGTAGTTCATAGCGTAAAAAGAAGTTTGTATAAGCCTGGGGCCACTGAAAACTTCCAGTTTGGTCCGGGCAGACACCACAAACATCCAATAGATGGGAAAAAGAGTCGCTATGGCAATAACAATGGAAACGACATAGATAGCAAGCAACCTTAAGCTTTTTTTGCTCATTTAGGAAGCCTCCTGTGAGGATGATATAAAAGTCAGGAGTAACCAGCACATTACGATGGTCAAATATAGCAAGAACAATGACATTGCAGAGCTATAGCCGTACTCCATGGACTGTAGAACCAGCCGCACCAGATGAATGCTAACATAGCGAGTGGCCGTACCAGGACCACCACTGGTGAGCATCCATACCTCGTCGAATATTCTGAAGGTATCCATAATCCTTATAAAAAGAGTTGTCAGGAGAATCGGCTTGAGAAGGGGCAAAGTAACATAACGGAAAGTCTGCCAGCGATTGGCCCCGTCCACTAATGCAGCTTCGTAAGGCTGCTTGGGCAAACTTGATAGGCCAGCCATTAGGGTAAGAGTTACAAAAGGCGTCCAGTGCCAAACATCAACCAGCACAGTGGTAAAGAAAGCCTGGGAAGCATTAACACCAATATTGTAATCGATACCTACTTTTCTTAAATAAAATGGTATTGGTCCAATATCAGGATTAGTGAGCAAAACCCACATACTACCAATGCTGATGGGAGCCATAGCCAGAGGGAGGGTCATTATGGTTCTAAAAATCCCTTTCCCTTTGAATTCGAAGGTTAGTAAATTTGCTATCAGCAAACCGAGGGGCATTTCTATAGCGCAACACAGCACCACAAAAGTGAGCCCCAAGCGTAGAGACTTCAGAAAGTCCTGGTCGAACATTAATTTTCGGAAGTTGTTAAACCCGGTATACACCATTCCAACTCGTGAAAACACGTTGTACTTGAAAGCACTGAGATAGATAATGTATAAAACCGGAATTACGCCAATCAGAATCATTAAAGTAAGCGTGGGGGCAATAAGCCCCCACGCTTGTGCTTTGTTTTCTCTCACGGTTCTACCTCCAGTTAGTAGCCCAGCTCTTCCATCAGTTGGTCTACTTCCTGAGCAAGATTATCAAGGGCCTCTTCGGGGGAAATTTCCCCAGCTACTGCCTTGGAAATCCACTTAAGGTAAATTTCGTTCAGTGGCCGATGCATGGGGAGAGGAGGAGCACCAGCGAAGAGGTGACCCTGCTCTTTCAACAAGGTGAAGTAACCACCCATTTTGGGATCCAGTTCCTTAATGAGCGGATCGTCAAAAGTGGATTTACGTACCACACGAGTGGCCAGTTTGGCAAATTCTGCTTGCCACTCTTTGCGGGCACACCATTGAATGAACAACCAGGCTGCTTCCTTGTTCTTAGCACTGTGGGGTATTCCAAGAGCTCCACCATCATAATATCCTATGTAACCCTTGCCCGCCTTGGCTTCTTCAAGCACTCCAGGTGCAGTAGGTGGAAGTGCTACTCCAATTTTGCCAATTACTGCAGACCTGGTGGGGTCAGTTGCCAGCCAGCCTATGTTCTCAAGGTAGATAAGCCCTTGAGCAATTTTCCCAGCTCCAAAAACGGCAGCGGTCTCATCCCAGGTATAGGTACGCACACCAGGAGGAGCGTACTGAAGCATATCAACATACCACCTGAAAGCTTTCTTGGCTTGCTCGCTGTTAAGGGTGCCACCCTTGTCCACACTGGCTCGCATGGTTTCTAAATTTATACCCCAGTTGTAAATGCCCCATGCTGGCCAGATGCTCTCGCACATCTCATATGCCACACAGGGATGAGTCTTGGCCTGTGCAACGTGACCGTAAAGCTCTATCCCCTTTTCTTTGCCGTATTCTGTAAAGAACTTAGCGATATCGGTATATTGATCCCAGTTAGTCGGCACAGCAAGGTCGTATCCATACTTTTCTTTGAAGGCTTTCTGTATTTCTGGATCTTCAAAAAGGTCCTTACGGTAGATGTAGGACTTAAGGAATGCCTCAAAAGGAATGGCAAAGATGTTTCCTTCGGCGTCTTTGAAGTAATTGATAAAGCTGGTAAAGTCATCCAGGTCGAAGTTGGGTTCAGTTATTGCGGAGTTCTGAATGAAAGGTGTAAGGTTGGTTAACCAATTTTGCTCCAGGTAAGCGTAAATTATGTCCTGTTCGACATATATAAAATCATATATTCCTGCCCCAGACTGTAGGTCCTGGATGGATTTGTTGTACATCTCGTCCCAGGAAGTTACTTCAAACTGAACTTTAATACCAGTGAGCTTTTCAAACTCCGGAGCTGCTACTTCCACCATGGCTTTTGAAGGCGGCGTGCTTTCTGAAATACCTTTAATAACAACTCCCTTGTAAGGCTCAGCTGCTTTCTGCCACCATTCCGGATTGGCCACTTGTGCAAAAGCTAACCCTCCCAATCCAAGAACCAGCAAGACAACCAACAACACATTAATTCCCTTTCGCATGGCTTCAACCTCCTTCATCAAATTAAATAATTGTAGTGCTTGATACTTAAAAAGTACCTTTACCCGTTAATACGACTTAAAATCCGGTTACATCACCTCCTTACCATATTGTATACCCTCCATCCATCACCAAAACACTTCCCGTTACATATGAAGAAGCTGCAGAGGCCAGGAACACACACGGTCCTTTAATCTCCTCTGGTCGGCCAAGTCTACCCATGGGGGTTAACTCCTTCCATATGCGTGCATAATCGGGATAGCTCTTAAGAAGTTCAGCAACCAGTTTGGTCTCCATATATCCGGGAGCGATTGTGTTCACCCGTACATTGTATTTTACCCATTCCGAAGCAAGGGATTTGGTGAGCATAATCACTCCGCCTTTTGAAGCATTATAGTGGGATTGAGGCTGGGGTGTATTGGCAATCAGACCTGACATCGAAGAGATGGTGATGATACTCCCCTTTTTTCGTTTGATCATCTCTCTGCCCACTGCCTGACAGCATAAAAAAGTGCCAGTCAAATTAACATCAATTACTCTTTTCCAGTCCTCTTCACTCATCTCTTCGGCTTTCCTCCACTGGCCTATGCCTGCAGAGGTAATCAGAATGTCGATTTTTCCAAAACGAGATAAAGACTGACTAACCATTTGCTCCACTTGCTCTTTACTGGTGACGTCAACTCGAAGGGCCAGAGATTCTCTGCCTAAGGCCTGAATTTCGGAAGCAGTCCTTTGTGCAGTGTTTATATCCAGGTCAGCAATTACTACGTGCGCACCTGCTTCTGCAAGCCCCAGGCTCATTTCTCGGCCTAAACCTTGTGCACCACCAGTTACGATAGCCACTTCGTCTTGAAGAGAAAAAAGCTCTGCGATACTCATGAGGTATCCTCCTTAAAGAACTGGTTGGAAGGAAACTGGTCGGGGCGAGCCGATTTGAACGGCCGACCTTTCGCACCCCAAACGAACGCGCTAACCAGGCTGCGCCACGCCCCGACTCACATAAAATTTATAGCAGAGGGCTTTGTGGTTTGTCAATAGCGGAACAGTCTTCCATCGGCTGACTCTCCAATAAGACCCTTGATTTCTAAGGCCAGAAGTACTTTGTAAAAAGTGCTTTCCTCGAGCTTACTTTGGAGTAACAACTCTTCTTTATGGATGCCATCAAAGGGAATAAGTTGCAACAGATTTTCTTCTGCCAGGCTTGCTGGTTCTAAATGTTCTTCTCTGGTTGCTGTTTCAAGGGGTAGCTGAAAGAAATCATAGATGCTCTTTACAGAGACTACCGGATATGCGCCCTGAGCTATAAGGAGGTTGCTCCCTTCACAGGTTCTGGAAAATATTGGACCCGGCACGGCCAGCACTTCTCTACCCTGTTCCAGTGCGAAATCAACAGTAATCATGGTGCCACTTTTAATTGGAGCTTCGACAACCAGCACTCCATGAGACAACCCGCTGATTATTCGGTTCCTTTGCGGAAAGCTTTCTTTTGAGGGTTTTGTGGAAGGGGGGTATTCCGAAACCAGAAGGCCTCCTTTCTCAAGGATTTCCTGAGCAAGCTTTTTATGTATACGAGGATAAAGATGGTCAAATCCTGAACCCAAAACCCCAATGGTAGGCGCATCTGCATCTATAGCCCCACGATGGGCTTCTCCGTCAATGCCTGTGGCCAGACCACTCACTATCACTATGCCCTTTTCTGCAGCCGAACGAGAAAGAATGTGTGCAGCTCTGAGACCATAAGGAGTTGGTTTCCTGGTGCCGATTACGGCCAAGAAATGCTTAAAATCTTGAAAGTAGAAATCTCCCTTGCAGTAGAGAACATAGGGTGAATTACTAATTTCTCGCAAAAGCGGGGGATAAAGATTGTGATCTTCCAGAGTGAGTACTTGTATCTCCCTGGCCACTATTTCGCGATACAGTTTTTCCGGTTGCAACTTCTTCTTTTGCTGGTTTATCTCATAGGTCAGTCTTTCACCCAAAACGAGAAGCATTTCTTTCTCTGAAGCGTTCCAGGCATTGCAGGCACTGCCAAAATGGGAAAGGAGCTTTTGAAAGCGACTCGGGCCTATCCCTTTAACGTGGCTGAAAGCAACCCAGTGAGCTTTCTCCAGTTCATCCATTGTATCAGTACTCCAGGCGTTTTTTATCAAGCATGCGATACTGAATCGCTTCCGCAACGTGATGCTCCTGGATGTGCTCTTTACCCTCGAGGTCTGCTATAGTACGAGCAACTTTGAGAGTACGATGGTATGCTCGAGCGCTGAAGTCAAGCCTCTCAACCGCGTCTTTTAGAAGTTTTACTGCTTCGTTCTCTGCCACACAATATTTTTTAATCTGACGTGGATTCATTTCTGCATTAAGCGAGATCTGTTCCTTTTTGAAGCGTTCTTTCTGAAGTTCTCTCACTGCCTCAATTTTCTCGCGTACTTCTGAAGAGGAATAATCACTGTTTTCGGAAACCATCTCTTCAAAATCCAACCTGGGTATTTCTATTTGCAGGTCTATACGGTCCATTATCGGCCCGGAAAGCTTGTTGCGATAACGAATTATTTGCTGATAAGAACAGGTGCAATGCTTCTTACTATCCCCAAAAAAACCGCATGGACAGGGGTTACAGGCGGCCACAAGGATAAATCTGGCTGGAAAGGTTACCGCCATATTAGCTCGCGATATGGTTATCCTGCCCCATTCCAGAGGTTCTCGCAGAGCTTCCAGCGCATTTCTCTTAAATTCCAGCACTTCGTCGAGAAAAAGCACTCCGTGATGGGCCAGGCTTATTTCGCCAGGTTTGGGCCATTGGCCTCCTCCAATCAAAGCGACGTCTGATATAGTATGATGGGGGGACCTGAAGGGTCGATGAGTTATTAGAGGTGCATTGTGCTCCGAGAGACCAGCTATACTGTGAATTTTGGTTATTTCAATGGCTTCTTCAAGACTTGGCACAGGAAGAATCGAAGCCAGAGCTTTTGCCAGCATGGTCTTTCCAGCCCCTGGTGGACCCATCATTAAAAGATGGTGTCCTCCCGCAGCACAAACCTGCAGGGCTCTTTTACCTCTCTTTTGCCCTTTCACATCTTTTAAATCCAGCGCAAAATCAAGTTTTTGAGAAAAATCACACTGTAAAACGCTTTCTTTTTCAACTACTTCTTTTCCCTCAAGGAAAGCACAGGCGTGCACCAAAGACCTCAGCCCAAACACTGATGGATTCTCAAAAAGAGCCGCTTCTTTTGCATTGGCTTTGGGTAATATCAGTTGAAAGGATTGGTTGCTTTTGGAGAGAAAATGGGCTATGGAAAGAACTCCCCTGACTGGTTTTAGCTCTCCTGACAGGGATAACTCTCCAAGGAAAATTTTTGAGTGTTCTTGATCAAAATCAATTTGCTTACTGGCTTTGAGGATACCCAGGGCTATTGCCAGATCAAAGTCACTTCCTGTCTTTTTGAGAGACGCTGGAGCCAGGTTTACAGTTATCCTGCGGGCTGGGAACGAGAACTGAGAATTTTTGATAGCGCTACGCACTCTTTCTCTGGCTTCCTGAACGGCAGCATCCGGAAGTCCCACTATTTGAAAAGAAGGCATGCCCGAACTTACATCCACTTCTACTTCCACCAGTCTGGCTTCAATTCCTATCACTGTGGCGCTTCGTACTTTCGCCAACAAAGTGGCTCACCTCTCTCTGAGCGGATTAAAAAGCATCTGGAATACAGCGTATGTTGTAGTCTTTACCCTGCTTTTGAATAGCGACAATCCAGAAACTAAAGGTCGTATTCTCAGGATTGATACCCTTTTTCATCATAAAATGAATTGCAGTTTTTCGAATTCTGCCTTGTTTTAAGGAATTCACTGATTCCTCGGGATTGCCCATTTGAGTCGAAGTCCTCAACTTTACCTCAAAGAAGACAAAAGCATCGCCCTTTTGAGCAATTAAATCGATCTCGCCAAAAGGTGAGCGATAATTTCTGGCGATAATTTTCATTTTGAGTTTTTTCTCAATCCATTTGCTGGCTATTTCTTCTCCAAAGTGGCCTTGCGCTTTTGGTCTCATAGTTTTTACAAAAAGATTGGCGGTGACATTTTGCAATACCCAGCTTACGTATTACCTGAGTGTGTACCTTGGTTGCATAACCTTTATGTTCGCAAAATCGGTATTCGGGAAAAGTATTGTGATATAGCTCTTGCATCAACCTGTCTCGAAAGACCTTTGCAACAATTGAGGCTGCTGCCACGCTTTGACTCTTATCCTCGGCTTTGGGAAAAGCTAAGGAGGGTATGGGGATCCCCTTCACTTCCAGCCAGTCAAAGATTAGAAACTCTAAAGGCCGGGATAGAGTTGCCCTGGAGATGGCTTCTCTAAAAGCGTATAGGTTTGCGGCATTGATACCCAGAACGTCGATAAGCCTTTCACAGGCCATGCCTATACCTATGGCAATAGCGTGCTCGCAAATAAAAGAAAAAAGGTCTTCACGTTTTTGGGGGGAAAGGGTTTTGGAATCCTTTAAAAAGGGAAACGAGCTGAATGGGGGTAAAACAACGCAACTTGCAACTAACGGACCGCCAAGTGCTCCCCTACCGGCTTCGTCAACTCCTCCAATAAACCGATAGCCTTCGCTCCATAGTTTTTCTTCAATTTTTAATGTAGAAGCCGAATTTTTTGCGGAGGCCAATATACCAGAAAAGCCTTTCCCAAAATATTCTGCCTGGGCACGTAACCCCAGAAGCGGCTGTCGTCGCTGTTTTTGCTGTTGTCGCCCAATACAAAATAGCTGTTTTCAGGCACGATATGCTCTCCTTCTCCATAATACCCTGCTTCGTAATAAGTCCTGTTGAACAGCTCACCTTCCAGAGGCACGCCATTTACAAAAACTTTCCCGTCTCTTATCTCTATGCGCTCACCTGGTAACCCAACAACCCTTTTAATAAGGTTTCTCCTTTTATCTATGGGATAACGAAAAACAACGATGTCACCCCGCGAGGGCTCTGTAAAGCGATAAATAAACTTGGCCACCAGCACCCGTTCTCCAGGCACTAAAGTGGGGGCCATTGAGCTCGAAGGAATGTAATAACCTTCTATCACAAAGTAACGTACTAAAAGAGCAATGACCAGAGCCCATACTACAGTTTCAATTATTTCTCGCAAAGCAGACTTTCTCTTGGCCTTAGCGTCTCTCTTCAAGGCGAGATTCTTTAGCACTTTTCTCTCTAAGGTAGTATAATTTTGCTCGACGTACCTTGCCACTCCGCAAAACTTCTATTTTTTCTATACGAGGAGAATATAAGGGGAAAGTCCTCTCCACACCTACTCCAAAGGATACTTTGCGCACCTTAAAGGTTCGACCAGTACCTGAACCCCGGACTGAAATGACCAGCCCTTCAAAAACCTGAATTCTTTCTTTGTCGCCTTCTACAACCTTAAAATGCACTCGTACTGTGTCACCAGGTCTTATTTCGGGAACTTCTTTCAGATAAGACGCCTCAACACTTTGTATGATTCTCGCTTTATCCATCTCCATTATCTCCTCCCTCTACGTTGTAGCCCGGCTGCGAGACGGGAAATACTATATCATTCTTTCTCCTTTTTTACAAGATTGAGAAGTTCAGGACGAACTTTTTTTGTTTTCTCAAGCGCTTTTTCATACCGCCACTTGGCGATAAGCTGGTGGTTCCCAGAAAGCAAAACTTGGGGTACGGAAAGATTTTGAAATACTCGAGGCCTGGTAAACTGGGGAGGACCCAGGAGGCCGTCAGTAAAAGAATCATATTCGATGGATTCACCGTCTCCAAGCACACCTGGTATAAGTCTCACAACGGCCTCAATAATAACCAGGGTAGGAAGTTCTCCTCCTGACAAGACATAATCTCCAATGGAAATTTCTTCGCACTGTAAAAGGTCCAGCACTCTTTCGTCTATGCCCTGATAACGACCACATATGAAAAGTAAATGCCTCTCTTTGGCTAATTCTTGGGCCTTTTTTTGATGGAAAACCTTGCCCTGTGGACTGGGCAAAATTATTCGAGGAACACTCCGGGTGTAACTCCTGATAAAGTTGACTGCCCTGTAGATCGGTTCTGGCTTCAGCACCATACCTGGACCGCCACCAAAGGGATAGTCATCTACTGTTTGATGTCGGTCCAGAGTAAACCAGCGCAGGTTATGAACCTTTATTTTCACCAGGTTTTTCTCCTGAGCTTTTTTTAATATGGACGCACTGGTATAGTTTTCTATAAGTTCCGGGAAAATAGTCACTACGTCAATTCTCATTCCCAGAAACCTTCGGGGCAACTAACGATAACATAGTTTTCTTGCAGGTTAACCTCTCTCACGAACTCTTTGATAAAGGGTACAAAACTCTCTTTTCCTTGGTAGCTAACTACCAAATAATCATAGTTTGGCCCTTCTATAATATCCGTAACTTCTCCCTTAAACTCGTTTTTTTCAAAAACGCGAACACCAATTAGCTCAAAGTGGTAAAATTCTCCCTCCGGTAGAGGCGGCACCTGTTTTCTGTCAACGCTGAGCAGTGCTCCTTGGAACTTTTCTACTTGTTCTCTTGCGGTGTAGTTTTGAAAGCGGACGAACATAAACCCGCTTTTTTCGCTTCGCACGTCCTCAATTTTTACTTCTACGGCTTTCCCTTCCGGAGTTTCCAGCCAGAGCACTGCTCCCGGAGCAAAACGTCCAGGAAAAGAGGTAAAGGTGGCAATCTTAAGCCACCCCTTAAGACCTTGTATTCTGACTATCTTACCTACCACTACCCTGTCTCTCTTTTTGGTAGGCATGTTCAAATGAAAATTTCACTTACTCAAGTATTTCCACAATCGCCTTTTTACCGTTTTTAACACAGGCGGCTCGGACGATGGTTCTAATCGCTTTGGCAATCCTGCCTTGTTTGCCTATTATCTTTCCCATATCTTCTGGAGCCACTCTAACCTCATAGATTACCGACTGTTCTCCCTCGACTTCCGTTACCCTGGCCTGTTCAGGGTTATCAACCAGAGCTTTCACCAAATATTCGACCAATTCTTTCACTGTTTTGCTGCCTCCTCTGCTTTAAGGGTGCTTCTAAGGATTGATTGAACCTTAGGAGTGGCTTGTGCTCCTTTGGATATCCAGTACTGGACCCTTTCAGGTTTCAGGCCCCACACTGGTGGATTAGCAATCGGTGAATAGTTGCCCAAAACTTCTATCGGTTTCCCATCACGAGCTTCTTTTGCATCAGTAACCACAATTCGATAATACGGGGCATGCTTTCTACCTATCCTGGTTAACCTTATTTTGACTGCCACTTTTTATCGACGCTCCTTTCTCACCATTTGGACTGGTATTCTTATATTTTCCATCCAAAAATACCCCTCTTGCGCAGGGGAGAAAACTTGCCTTTGTGCATTTGTTTCCATAGTTTTTTAAACTCTTCAAATTGCTTAAGCAATTTATTTACTTCCTGAATGGAAGTACCACTGCCTCGAGCTATCCTTTTTTTACGGCTTGCATTGATTATAGAAGGGTTCTGTCTTTCCTGGGGAGTCATAGAGCATATAATCGCTTCTACTTTCTTTAAATTCTTTTCCCCGTCCACCATGCTCAGGTTGCTACGCAAGTTTCCAGGAAGCATACCTACTATCTCTTCAAAGGAGGAGACGCTGCGTAACCGTTTGATTTCGTCCAAAAAATCATTAAGCGTTATTTCTTCCTTTTTAAGTTTCTGAACAAGTTTTTCTTCACTTTCTTTTTCAATGGCTTTTTCTATTTTTTCTATCAAGGTCAGCGTATCTCCCAAACCCAGAATCCTGCTAGCCATTCTGTCAGGGTGAAAAGTTTCTATTTGCTCCAGCTTTTCACCTGTGCCTACCAGCTTGACTGGCCATCCAGTTTGAGAAACTATCGAAAGTACCGCTCCCCCTCTGGCATCAGTGTCTACCTTGGTGAGTATTATGCCAGTTGGTTTCACCCACTCTTCGAAACTCTTGGCCACTTTAACGGCTTCTTGTCCAGTCGTTGCGTCCAGAACCAAAAGTGTTTCCTGAAAACTTTCCTGCTCAACAAGTTCTCGAAGCTCTGCCAGGAGCATTTCTTCAACGTGCAACCTTCCCGCCGTGTCTACAATTACAACGTCATTGCTTTTTTGGCGAGCAAAAACACGAGCTTTCTTTACCACCTCAAGTGGCGATGTGGCATCCGGTTCGTCGAAGAAGTCAATCTGAGCATTCTGGGCCAGTGTCTTCAGTTGTTCCTTAGCTGCTGGACGCCTGGTATCGGTAGAAACCAGCAAGGGGAAGTGACCCTGCCTCTTAAGCCTCAAAGCAAGCTTGGCGCAAGTAGTGGTTTTCCCGGAACCCTGCAAGCCCACAAGAAGCAGGAAAGAAGGCAGTGCAGATATGTTAAGATTTTGAGTCTCTCCTCCCAAACATTTGCGGATTTCATCCCAGAGAATTTTTATAACCATTTCACCTGGGGTTACACTTTCCAGAACTTCCCTGCCTACCGCTCTTTCTTTAACTCTGTTAATCAAGTCCTTAGCAACTTTGTAATGAACATCTGACTCAAGAAGTACCATCCGCAATTCTTTAAGTATGCTCTCCACTTCTTGAGGAGACAATTTTCCTTTGCTTCTCAGCTTTTTGAAAATGCCGGAAAACTTATCAACCAAACTTTCAAACATACGTTTATATCTCTCTTTCTCCTTCCGAGTAATTTAGACGTTTGCTCAAAAAGAACAGATAGATAATAATCGCCCACACCTTTTATGTCAAGGAAGGACTTTTGTTGTAATCAATAAATTTAGTAAACAATCGCTCTTACAAATTCTTCAGGATCAAATACAAATAAGTCTTCTATCGTTTCGCCCGTTCCAACCAGCTTTATAGGTAAAGCAAGTTCTTGGTGGATTCGAAAAACGATTCCGCCTTTGGCTTGACTATCCCATTTAGTGAGCGCAACACCGGTGATAGGAATGAATTTGGCAATGTTTTCAGCCTGTAGGAAAGCATTCTGCCCAGCCAGTGCATCGATTACCAGGAGGTTCTCTACGTTTGAAGATGGTATTTCCCGGTAAATAACTTTAGATAATTTCTCAAGCTCGCTGAGCAAGTTTTTATTAACGTGAGAACGTCCTGCAGTATCTACGATGGCTACCGTATCGCCCCTCTTCTTAATCAACTGCAGGGCATCGAAAACGGCTGCTCCAGGATTGGTTCCAGAAGACGACTTTATTATATTTACTCCTGCACGCTTTGCCCAAATTTCGAGCTGTTCTTGAGCGGCAGCTCTAAAGGTATCTGCTGCAACAAGCGAAACCTTTTCTCCTTGGTCTTTAAAGAAGCGAGCAAGCTTTCCGGCAAGAGTTGTTTTACCCGCTCCGTTGATGCCCATCAAAACCACAATCTTGCTGAACTGTGGGTCAGCTTCCGGAAAGAGGCGAGCGTCGTTTTTTTCGATAATCGAATAGAGTTTCTCAAATAAGCAGCTCTGCCAGTCCTTGTGTTCGGATTTGGTGGCTTGAAGCTCTTCAATTATCTCCATGGCAAGGCGGGGTCCTATGTCGCTTTGAATAAGGGTTTCCTCAAGCTGTTCCCATTCCTCCTCAGTAATAGCTTCTCGGTTCCAGACTGCGTTTAAGCGTTCTTTAATTTGTTTCTTCATAGCATCGAGATTGCTCAACCACTTCTTAAAAAGTCCTTTTGCTGCGCTCACTACTCATTCCTCCCCAAAGTGTCTGCGTGGCTTATGTAAGCTTCAGAATCAATGTTTTTGAGATAAACGGCTTTTGACACACCGTTTTCCATGGTGATACCGATTATCCGCTGAGCTACCTCCATCACTTCTTCCTGGTGGGTTACCACTATGAGTTGCCTTTGCTGGGCAAAACTCTGAAGGAGCTTGGCTGTTTTCTGAGCATTAAAATGGTCTAAATTGGCATCCGCTTCGTCCAGCAATGCAAAAGGTAGCTCTGCTACCTCAAGTAGTGCAAGCACAAAACACAGGCTGCACAGTGCTTTTTCGCCACTTGATAAAAGCACGAAATCGCGTTCTCTTTTGCCAGGCAACTTTATGTAGGTCTCGACACTATTTTTTTTGAGAACCAAACGTGCTTTCCCACTCTCAAAAATTTCTGCAAAGTTTCTCATAAAAGCCTTTTGTAATTCCTTCATAAACCTCTCAAAACGATAGGTACTCATAGCGTAACACTTTTGTATCTCATACTGAGCAAGGGTGATCAATTTCTCAAACCCGGCTATCTGCTCGTTTAGCCATTGTTCTCTCTCTAAAAGGCGTTCCATTTCTTTTATAGCACCCTGTTTGGGTGAAAGGCTGGAAATTAACTGTTGCTTCTTTTTAATCATGTTCTTCAAGTCTTCAGGAGGTTGTTTTGCTGCTTCCAGGAATTCTTGGCTCTTTAAGTCGATGTTGCCCAAAGTTGCCCTTTCGGCTTCCAGTTCTTGAATTTCCTGCTGTATTCTCTCTTTGCGCATCAGGAGGCTGTTATAAAACCTTTCCTGTTTATGTAACCTCTCCTGCAGCGACCTGACTGCCTCACGCATACCCCTTAATTCTTCTTTAAGAGCGTTCTGCTTCCTTTGTTTTTCTCCAACCAGCACTTTCAGTTTTTCAATCAGCATCAGTACTCTCTGAAGCTTGGAATTTTGAAGATGCCAACCAGGGTTTGATACTTGCTCGAGGTCCGTAGAACCAAAATATTTTTTTATAAACTCTATTTTTTCTCTCAGCCTTTCAATTTTGGATAGATAGTTCCTTCGGGCAGCCTGGACTCGATCCAGTTCTTGTACTTTCTGCTGTTTTTTGTGGAGGATCTCCTTAAGCTGGTTTATTCTCCGCTGGAGTTTTTTTTCTAAGTGTGCCAGCTCAGCAAGGCGCTTTTCTCTTGCTTGTAATTCTCTGACAACCTTTGCTTTGTGCTTTTCTCGCTCCAAAACAAAGTTCTGGTTTTGCACTTTCTGGTCCAGAAAAAACTTCAATTTCTCTTCCATCTTGGCACAGTGTAACTTCTGTTGATGGAATGCTTGTTCTGCTTTTGAAAGCGAGTTTTCTGTGCTCCGCAATTCCTGCTCTAAAGCCCTTGCTATATCTTGCAATTTTTCTCTGCGCTTTTTCAGTACAATATGGGTTCCTGACCGTTTTCCTTGCAAAACGATTCTTTTTGGAAAAATTACGATCGCTCCACCCAGAATGATCAAATCACCTTTGGCGGTAAGTAGATTTAGCGGGGGAAGATTATCCCAAGCAGTCCCCGAAGATAATTCAAGTCTGCTTTCTTTCTGTAGGAAAGATACAAAATGCGGTGACAGGAAAAATTTGCCCGTTTTTTCGGAATCCTGGGCATAAAGCAAAGAGGGAGGTAAAACTTGAAGTTTGTCCAGTAACCAGGATATTGCCTCTATACTCTCTTCCGTAAATCCCTTACTGCGTAGCTCTCTTGCCAGGTTAATGATATGGTCTGCGATTTCTCTTTTTTCCTGGAAAACGCTTAGTTTTTGCTGTACTTTCTCTTCAAGGACTTTCAGTCGAGATAGTTTTTTCAGAAGTTCTCCCTTTCGAGCTTCAAGAGTTGAAATATGTAGAGACTTTTCCCGTATTGCCTGTTGTTCCTTCAAAATAGCATTTCTTACTCGGACAATTTCTTCCAACAAGGTCTGTAGCTTTTTTGTAGAGCTGGAGAGATCGCTTTCCAGATTTCGTTGCCAGCTAACCAGGGCAGCAATTTTTTCTTGAAGTCTAACCTTGTGCCTTCTTGCAGCACTCAAAGACTTGAGGTGCCTCTCGAGTTTTTGCTGTAGCATTTTTATTTCCTCAAGCAAACCCGTTTTGTTTTCAGCCAACCCAAAGCAAGGCAAGTTCTTCTCCAGTGCTGAAATTTCCTCTTCCACTTCAAGCAACTTATTTCGTGCTGCCAGAGCGGTCGCAATAGCCTCTCGTTTTCGCGTAAGATAAACATACAGTTCTCTCTCTAAGACTTCTTTCCTCATAAAAAGCTTCTCTTGGAGTTGTTTGATACGTTCTATTCTTCGAGAGAGCGTTTCTAATTCTTTTTCTTTAATGGTGTTTTGCTGGTAACCAGAGTTTATTTTTTCTTCCAACATTTGGTTTTCAAGAAGTACAGCTTTTTGGCGATTTATTAAATCTTTAAGAAGTGCTTTTTTGGAGACTATTTCTTTTTCCAGGTATACCGCCTTGATAAACCGCAATTCTTCCAGCTCTTTAAGATAGCACTTTTCTTCCTCTACCAAGGGTTCAATTTGCTTAACTTGAAATGCCACTTCTTTAGCTCTTTCTTGCAACCGCTGAAATTTTGCTTTAATTCTCTCAAGCTTCAAGCGCAAATTCGTCAGTTTTTCTTCCCATTCTTCAACCCCGCTTATGCTTTTTAGAAAGTGAAATCTCTCTTCAGGCGAGGAATGGAAAAATATCTGAAGCTGCTCCTGCCCAAGTGCCATAATCCTGGTTTTGGAAGAATTCATTCCTCTTCTGGCCAGTTCACTTTTAAAATCCCTATACCTCGTGGACTGTCCATTCACCAGGTACTCGGAGATACTGGAAGCAAAAACTCTTCTTCCTATGGAGAACTCATCTTGAGCGGGGTCACATACCAGCATTTCCACAAAAGCCATCCCCAACGAAGAAACAGTGGAAGAGCCCTGAAAAATAACTTCGTGATTTCTGGTGGTTCGAAGGAACCTTGACGGGTTAGCCAGGAGCCAGTTCACAGCGTCAATAAGATTGCTTTTGCCAGAACCATTGGGTCCTACAATAACATTCAGTCCCCGATCGAATTCTATGCGGGTTGGATTAGCGAAAGATTTGAATCCCTGCAAGAAGAGCTCTTTAATTTGCATGTATAGTGGACTAATGGGGTCTATGATTTTCGGCAACCAGGGCTTCCCAAGCTTGCCTCGCTGCAGCCTGTTCAGCCTTTTTCTTGTTAGGTCCTTCTCCGTAAGCGACTATCTTCCCATTTATTTTTACCCCTACCAGATATCTGGGGAAGGCCTTGTCTTCCTGAATTACCTCGTATTTAGGAATACATTCCATCTTCTGGAGACACCACCTCTGAAGCAAACCCTTGTAATTCAGAGGCAAGAACAAAAATTCCAGACTTTCTTCTTTTAGGAATATTTTTTCAAGCACCTTTTTGGTAGCTTCATAAGAACCTGAATCTACAAAGACAGCTCCAACTACCGCTTCCAACGTACTGGAAATTATGGAGTCCTTTTCTCTACCTCCGCTTTTTTCCTCTCCTTTTCCCAATTTCACAAAACTTCCTAAATCAATCCTACGCGCTACTCTCGCCAGGCATTCCTCACTGGCCCACTTTGATTTCATCAGTGAAAGCCAGCTCCGGGGTTTATCATAGTTATAAAAGAGGTAGTCGGCTATGAATAAGCCGACTACCGCATCCCCTAACCATTCGAGCTTATCGTTACACTCTCCGTCTCTACCTTCCAGGGCCGACTTGTGCTTCAGGGCAGTTTCCAACCACTTTGGATCCCTGAACTTGTATCCTAACTTTTCTTCCAGCCGTGACAGATTTTCACAAAACTGCCCGCTCATGAGCCCAGAGAGAATTCAATCAGCTGATTTTGGATTCTATGTATTCTACAGCCTCTCCGACAGTGGTGATTTTTTCTGCGTCTTCGTCTGGGATATCAATGTCGAATTCTTCTTCAAAAGCCATTATGAGCTCCACAATGTCCAGAGAATCTGCGCCCAGATCATCTATAAAGGACGCATCGGGAGTTACCTCGTCCTCATCAACACCAAGCTGGTCTACAATAATTTCTTTTACTTTGGAGAAAACGTCCATTGTTTACACCTCCTAAAGGAGAGCTTTGAGAATTTATATTATAACATCAGCATACCACCATTGACATGGATGGTCTGCCCTGTGATGTAACCCGAAGCTTTTGAAGCGAGGAAAGCAACCGCTTCTGCAACGTCTTCAGGATATCCACCTCTTCTCATAGGTATTTGGTCTATCCACAATTTTTTGACTTCTTCAGGCAACCTGCGGGTCATATCAGTGTCTATAAAGCCTGGTGCCACAGCGTTGACCGTTATACCTCGTGCAGCCACTTCTCTGGCTAAGGATTTGGTAAAACCAAGTATTGCCGCCTTAGCGGTGGAGTAGTTGGTCTGTCCCGCATTACCCATGACTCCCACTACAGAAGAGATATTTATAATGCGGCCGTATTTTTGTTTTACCATATATTTCAAAACTTCTTTGGTAAAGTTGTAGGTTCCCTGCAGGCAAACATCGATAACTTTTTGCCAGTCTTCGTCCTTCATTCTCAAGAACAACCCGTCTCTGGTGATGCCGGCATTATTTACCAGGATGTCTATCCTTCCCCAAAAACTTATTATATCCTCTATCATTTTTTGCACTGCATCTCGATTGGTTACGTCCACGAGATACCCTCTGGCCTCTATGCCTGCAGAACGAAATTCTTCCACAGTTTCGGTTATCTCTTCTGGCTGACCAACATCATTGAAGGCAATACGGGCTCCACCTTTACCAAGTTTCAGAGCAATTGCTTTACCAATTCCTCGCCGTCCTCCAGTTATTATGGCCACCTGATTTTCAAAAGCACTCATGAAAGTTCGCCTCTTTCCAGTAGTTCTTTCAAATTCTTGCTCGTATGAGTAAAGGCAACTCTCACATCTGGATATTGTTTTTTAAGGAGGTTACCAAGGACCTTTCCAGGTCCTACTTCTATAAAAGTCCGATAGGCATGGTGATAGAGGTAATCAATTATCTCTCTCCAGCGAACCGTGCTGGTCATCTGTTCTATAAGTAGTTCCTTAATAACCTGAGGTTCTTCCACAGGCTTAGCGGTGACATTGCTTATGTAGGTATATTTTGGTTTTTTAAAGTCTATGTTTTCAAGAAAAGCGGCAAATTTATTTTTAGCTGGTTCCATAAACGAAGAGTGAAAAGGAGCGCTCACGTTTAAGGTTACCGCTCTTTTAGCCCCTCGTTCTCTGGCTCTGGACAAGAGGTCATTTTCAAGGGTCTTTTCCAAGGATATCACGACCTGATCCGGGCCATTAATGTTCGCAATTTCTATTCGTCCTTGCTGCAAAAGCTCACTAACCATCTCTTCCACTTCTTCTAAATCAAGGCCAATTATCGCCACCATGATACCTGTATTGGCTTCCACAGCTTCTTGCATTAACTTACCTCTTTGATGTACCAGGAAAACTGCTTCTTCAAAACCGATACTCTTTGCACAGGCAAGAGCCGAGTATTCCCCCAGACTGTGTCCGGCCACTACTTCAGGCTCAAAAGCATGTTTCTCCAAAATTGAAAAAATTAAAAAGCTGGTCGTCAGTATAACTGGTTGCGTGTAGTAAGTCAAGCTTAGCTCTTCCTCAGGTCCTTCCAGTGCAAGTTTCAGAAGGTCTCGATTGCAGATTTGGTTCGCAGTCTCAAATAGCTTTTTGGTTTGAGATGGAAAATCTTCTAAAAAAGTGCTTATCATACCTACTTTCTGAGAACCCTGACCAGGAAACAGAAACACAGATTTCTTCATTGCTCCACTACCTCAGCGTATAATCTGCTAATAGTCTGTTTGCACTCCTCCAAAAGCTCAGCAATAATTGCTTTAACGGGTTTGATATCATTAATCAATCCTGCAATCTGTCCCATCATTACTGACCCATCCTGAACATTACCGCAGGTAGCTTCTTTCAGTTTGCCAGCACCCAGCGCCTCTATTTCTTCCCTGCAAGCACCTTGCTTTTCCAGAAGTTCAAACTTACGAGCAAGCTTGTTTCTGAGACAGCGTACAGGATGTCCCGTAGATGTTCCTGTTACCACAGTAGAACGGTCCGAAGCTTTCACTATAGCTTCTTTGTAGGCAGGATGCACTTCACACTCCTCACTGCATATAAAACGGGTTCCTATTTGAACACCCTCTGCTCCAAGAGCAAAGCACGCTGCCATACCCCTTCCATCTGCTATTCCTCCTGCAGCAATAACTGGTACATCCAGAGCGTCTACCACCTGGGGAATCAAACAGAGCGTAGTAATTTCTCCCACGTGTCCCCCTGACTCCATTCCTTCTGCAATGACCATTCTGGCACCGTTTTTCTGCAAGCGCTTCGCTAAGGATACAGAAGCAACTACAGGAATGGTGATTATTCCGAGCTTTGCAAAATCCTCTATAAGGTGACCAGGATTGCCTGCTCCAGTAGTGACCACAGGAACTCTTTCTTCCTTAACCACCTTTATCTGCTCCTGAATTTGAGGAGAAAGGAGCATCAGGTTAACTCCGAATGGCTTGCTGGTAAGCGACCGGGTTCTACGGATTTCCGAGCGCAGCTCCTCTCCAGTCATGTTGCCGGTACCAATGACCCCCAATCCACCGGCTTCAGATACCGCAGCAACCAGTGGGGCGGTAGCCACCCAGGCCATTCCTCCCTGAATGATGGGCACATCGATTCCCAGTATTTCAGTAACCCTTGTCTTCATTTTGCACCTCTTGCCTCTTCAGTGTTGAGTCTGGATAGTCGTTCTCGAATAGCAGGAACTATGCCATTTTCCACCAGTTCTTTGGCTTTCAGAATTGCGCTTTTAATACCTTTTGCCCTTGTTTTCCCATGACATATCAGGCAGACCCCCTCCACTCCGAGCAATGGTGCTCCACCATATTCACTCCAATCGAAAGCCTTCCAGGTCTCTTTGATTCTCATTACCAAAGCTGGTTCTGTGACGTTCTCCCGTATGATTTTGAAAATCAGTTCTATGATGCCTTCTCCAAACTTAAGCAACGCATTCCCCGTAAAACCATCACAAACCACCACATCTGCCTTGCCATCAACAATGTTGTAGCCCTCAACATTACCAATAAAATCAAAATTAAGCATATGCTCTCTACTTTTTAGGAGCTTATAGGCAGCCTTGGAAAGCTCGTTTCCCTTATTCTCTTCTTCACCTATGCTGAGGAGACCTACTTTGGGGTTGTCCAGACCCAGGGTGATTTTGGCATATTCTGCTCCCATAACTGCAAAGTGGAGCAGATGTCGGGGTTTACAATCAACATTAGCCCCTACATCGAGCAGCAAAGTATATGCCCTGGAGTTCGGTATAGAGGTAACAATGGCTGGTCTTTCTACGCCGGCAATTCTCTCCAACCCCAGCCAGGCAGCTGCCATTACAGCTCCTGTGCTACCTGCAGACACAAAAGCATCGACTTTTTTCTCCGCCAGCAACTGAATTCCTCTACATATACTGGACAATGGTTTTTTGCGCACCGCTTCAGTAGGGTTCTCGTCCATGGCAATAATCTGGGGTGCATTTTCTATGGGAAACCTGGCCTCATCCATCTGGTATTCCGAATAAAGGCGGATTAGCTGTTCCCTTGGACCAACCAGGATTAAGCTACAGTCTTCAGTGTAGCTTTCTTTTACTCCTTTTAAGATCTCATGGGGTGCAAAATCTCCACCCCAGGCGTCAATCGCTATTTTCATGGGTGACGATGATTACTCCTCTTTTTCAACTATCTGCTTACCGTTATAGTACCCGCACTCAGGGCAAATTCGATGAGGTAGTTTGGGCATGTGACAGTGGGGACAACTCACCAGGTTCGGTGCTTTTATGACCCAATGAGTTCTTCTTTTGTTTCTCCGACAGCGAGAAGTTTTATTGGTCAAATTCGCCATGATATCACCTCTTCCAATCCAGGTTGTAGGATAGTATAAAACATTTCTCGACTGCTTGCAAAAGAAATACTTGGTTAAGGTCGCCAGTTTTTCAATATTGCAAGACGAGGATCTATTTCCTCCCTCTGACAACTACAGCTTTCACGGTTACGGTTCTTCCCGCAAACTGGACAAATACCTTTGCAATCCGGCTTACAGAGAGGCTTCATAGGCAAGTTGACGATGACACTTTCCCTGACTTCCTGAGTTATATCAAGGTAGCTCTCCTCTTCGACAAAATATTTTATTTCGTCAGCTTCTTTTGCTTCTGCTTCGATTTCAGATGAGCGGTGCAAGCGGTTCAAATTGCGACATTCAAGGCGTAAGTTCGCTGATAGGTCGTAAACAAACGGCTCCAGACATCTGGAGCAGGTGAGTATTAAAAGAGTGTTGATTTTGCCCTCGATCATTATTTCGGTATCACAGTTGGTTATATCCAGCGAAGCATGAACTTTATCGGCAAAAAGAATCTTTTCCTGACGAAAATAAAAGGAATCCATTACTTCCTCTATTTCTTCGTGACTTTTCCCCCCGGCTCTTTTTTTAACATCCCCAATATAAACCTTCACTTCTGTCACCTCTTCTGAGCAACCAGCCTCCAGGTGTCCCGGGCAATCATCAGTTCCTCATTGGTAGGGACAACCATCACTTTTACGGGTGCCCCATCTTGGCTAATAACCGCCTCTTTTCTCCGAACGGTGTTTTTTGCTTCATCAATAGTTATACCCAGATGTTCAAGTCCTTCACATATTGATTTCCTGATATATGAGGAGTTTTCTCCGATTCCGGCCGTGAAAACCAGAGCGTCTAAACCACCCAGTACAGCATAATAGGCTCCAATGTATTTTTTTGCCCGATAGGCTATGAGGTCCAAGGTGAGTTGTGCTCTTGGATTGCTGGGTGCAGCATCTTCGATATCCCGGGTATCACTGCTGATTCCAGACACACCCAGAACTCCACTTTTTTTGTTAAGGATTTCGTCCATTTCTTTGATGGAGAGACCTTCTTTTTCCATCAAGAAAAGAACTATGGCAGGGTCAATATCTCCACAGCGAGTTCCCATTATCAGTCCCTCCAGGGGAGTAAAACCCATAGAGGTGTCAATTGATTCCCCGTTTTTTATCGCTGCAAAACTCACTCCGCTTCCCATGTGGCAGGTAATAAGTTTTAGAGAAGACAGGTCTCTTCTCAGTATTTTTGCAGTTCGTTCAGCAACGTAGCGGTGGGACGTTCCATGAAATCCGTATCTCCTGATGCGATACTTTTCGTAATATTCATAAGGAATAGCATAGGTATAAGCATGGGGTGGCATAGTGGCATGGAAGGCAGTGTCAAAAACTGCAACTTGAGGAACATCAGGCAATACTGAGCGACAGGCTTCAATGCCCAGAATGTTGGGGGGATTATGAAGCGGAGCAAGCTGAACGTACTCGCGAACGGCTTCGATAACCTTATCGTCAATCAGCACTGACTCGCGGAATTTTTCTCCTCCATGTACCACTCTATGCCCTACTGCTTCAATTTCTTTCACATTCTGGATAACGCCTATTTGGGGATCAGTGAGCACCTCCAGTATCCACTCCAGAGCAACTTTGTGATTGTTCACTTCGCGTTCCCTAATTACTGATTTTTCATCATAATAGTGCTCAAGACGGGAACCAGGCAACCCTATGCGTTCCACAATACCCTTAGCAATGACCCTGCCCTGTTCTGGGTCTTGCATGTCAAAAAGCTGATACTTGACGGTAGAACTTCCACAATTTACAACCAGTATGAGCATCTTTCTACATCCTTTCTATTTCGTGGTTTTTATTCAAAATTGGGTTTGTAGCACAGTTACCGCTATCTGCAGCACAATATCTTCAGCCTTGCAACCTCGAGAAAGGTCATTAACCGGTTTCGCCAGGCCTTGCAAAATTGGTCCTATAGCCGTAGCTTTAGCCAGACGTTCTGTAAGCTTGTAAGCAATATTGCCAGCGTTGAGGTCTGGGAAGATTAAAACATTAGCCTTACCGGCAACGGGGCTATCTGGTGCCTTCCTCTGCCCCACTTCAGGAACTAAAGCCGCATCCGCCTGCAATTCTCCATCCAAAAGTAGCTCTGGGTTTAAAGAACGTGCGATTCTGGTAGCTTCTATCACTTTATCTACCAGTTCATGCTTGGCACTGCCCTTAGTTGAGAAAGAGAGCATGGCGACACAGGGAGTTACCCCGAGTAAAAGCTGTGCAGTCCTGGCAGTGGTTATCGCGATATAAGCCAGCTCCTCGGCACTGGGATTGGGGTGAAAGCCAGCATCTGCATAAAGGAAAGTTCCGTTTGCGCCATACGGGCAATCAGGAACCACCATCAAAAAGCAACTTGAAGCAAGTTTTATTCCTGGTGCGGTTTTGATGATTTGCAGAGCGGGTCTTATTACATCCGGGCTGGAAAGCACTGCTCCTGCAACGACCCCATCTACACGCCCTTCATAAAGCATCATACAGGCATAATACATTGGATTTTTCAACCATTCTCTGGCTTGATCCAAGGTAAGTCCCTTTTGCTTTCGTAGCTCGTGAAGTTTCTGGGCATATAGCTCCTTTTTTTCATCATCTTGAATGTTGAGGATTTCCACTTTCCCAAGGTCCAGACCCATGCTTTTTGCCTTGTTGCGTATGTTTTCCTCTTCTCCCAACAGAGTTACAGTTGCCAAGCCCTCGTTGGCAGCATCGTGCGCTGCTTTAATAACTCGTTCGTCATCGCCTTCTGGAAGAACGATCCGCTTTTTAAGGTTCTTGGCTTTTTGTTTTAATTTTTCCAGAATGTTCATGTTGCGATCTCCTTTCTATGTTTGAAATTTTTCTTTTAATTTTTTTTCAACGAAAGGGGGAACCAGCTTCGCTAAGCATCCTCCAAAGCGAGCTATCTCTTTTACCACAGTCGAGTTCAGATAAGAGTATTCAGAACTGGTAGGCAAAAACAGGGTTTCTATCTCGGGAGCCATTTTGCGATTTATCACAGCTATTTGAGTTTCGTATTCGTAATCCGAGATAGCTCTTAGTCCTCTGATTATGATGCGACATCCTTTCTGGCGTGCGAACCGTACCAGAAGACCACTAAAGGTTTCAATCTGCACGTTGGGTAGGTGTTCGGTGCTTTTTTGAAGCATTTCTTTGCGCTCTTCCAGTGTAAATAGCGGGGTTTTCTGAGGGTTGCTGAGCACAGCAACTACAAGCTGGGGAAATATCTTGCTCGCTCGCTCTATTATATCCAGGTGTCCGTTGGTAACCGGGTCAAAACTACCCGGATATATGGCGATTTCTGCCTTCGTAGGACATACCTTATCCTCCATGTACTTCTTCCTCTCTTTTCAGGTGTCCAATTAAGACCACGTTTTTACCGTATTCGCGTTTGTCTTCGACTTTAAAGAAAGGCAATTCTCCGCTCTCTGAATCTTTTGTTCTGGAGTAGCGTATTACAATCAAAGATTGCCCAAAAACCACCCTAAAATTATACAACTTTTCGATGGTTTTTAAATGGTTACTTGCAAAAGGAGGGTCAACAAAGGTTAGAGAGGGTCTCTCCTCAAGGTGGGGGAATTTCCTAAGTTTCAGGAAATCCAGACATAGCACCCTGGAATGCTCTTTTAGGGAACAGATTTCCAGATTTTTTTCAATCACCCGACAAACACGAGGATTCTTCTCCAGAAAATAAGCTTTTTTAGCTCCCCGACTCAGAGCTTCAATGCCCAGCGCTCCACTTCCTGAAAATATGTCGTAAACCACACTTTCTTCCAGCTCAAATTTAAGGATCTCAAAAAGAGCTTTTCTCAAAAAACCTTGCATCGGCCTTACCGCTTTTCCAGAAGGAACCAGAATCTTTCTTCCCTTTAATCTTCCACCCACTATGTGCAGGTAACCCATTAGCTTACCTCACCCAGATCGAGGTACTTTCCAAATTTTCTTTCCATTTCCCGGCGCAAGTTCTGGTAATTCCTGAGTTCGGGATCTTTGGTAAGTATAGCTTCTGCTTCCTGGTGTGCTTTTTCAAGTAAAGGCCAGTCTTCAAAGGGGTCTGCCAGATAGAACTCCGGAACGCCGTGCTGCCGCACACCGTAAAACTCGCCTGGTCCCCGTAGACGGAGATCTTCTTCGGCTATTCTAAAACCGTCTTCAGTAGAAGTCATTATTTTCATTCGCTGCCTTGCTTCTTCTGTGGTGGGATTGGCCAGCAAAATACACAAACCACGCACACTTCCTCTCCCTATTCTCCCCCTCAGCTGATGCAGCTGAGCCAAACCAAATCTTTCCGCATTTTCAATGACCATGCAGGTGGCGTTAGGCACGTCAATGCCCACCTCAATAACTGAAGTCGACACCAGAACATCTATGGCACGCTTCTCAAAACTGGCCATAATCTCCTCTTTCTCTTTTGAAGGGAGCCTTCCGTGTATGATGGCAATTCGCAAACCCTTAAACCATTTTTCTCGCAGCATTTCAGCTATTTCCTGAACGTTGCTGATTTCTTCTTCGCTTTCCTCGATAGCAGGACAAACTACGTATGCCTGTTCACCTTCTTCTATTCTGCTTCTCACTCTATTGTAAGCTTTAAAACGCTCCTTTATCGGGAAAAAGAGAGTTTCCACACCTTTCCGACCTACGGGTTTTTCGTCAACAACCGAAACATCCAGATCCCCATAAAGGGTTAGTGCCAGGGTACGGGGAATGGGAGTGGCCGTCATGACCAGGGTATGGGGAACGTGGGCCTTCTCTTTTAGTCTCGCCCTTTGCATGACTCCAAAGCGGTGCTGTTCGTCAACGATGACCAGGCCCAAGTTAGCAAACTGTACTTTCTCTTCTAAAAGTGCGTGAGTGCCGATAATCAGATTTATTTTCCCCTGAGCTATCTGGGATAATAACTCTGCTTTCTGCTTGCTATTGCCACCCTTGATTAGAGCAACCTTCAAGCCGAGTTCTTCCAAAATGTCCCGGTAACGATGATAATGCTGTTCAGCAAGTATCTCAGTGGGAACCATGAGTGCTACCTGTTGCCCAGAGTCAATCACTTTCAGAGCAGAGAGAATAGCAACCAGTGTTTTCCCGGATCCCACGTCTCCCTGGATAAGTCGGTTCATAATAAATCCACTTTCCAAATCTCTGGATATCTCTTCAAAGACTCTCGATTGGGCACCAGTAAGTTTAAAAGGCAGTTTTGCAGTAAATTCTTTTACCAATCTCGAACCTGATGGGCAGGGTGCCACTCTCAGCTTTTGCAACATACTTTTGCGAAGCTTCAAACTTAGGGCAAAAAGGATAAATTCTTCAAAAATAAGAGTAAGATGAGCCCGACTCCGGCGTTGTAGTAGTTCTTCGATGTTTTCCTCGCCAGGGTTATGCAGAAGATAAATAGCCTTTCTTTTCGGCAACAAATTGAGCCTCTGAACAGTCTCCTCGGGTAAGGTTTCTTCAAGGCTCGGCAAGTAGTTTTGCAAGGCGTACTCTACCAGGGAACGAATCTTTTTTTGGGAAAGCCCTTTGGTCAGACTATAAACGGGCACAATTTTTTCGAAATTCTCTTTTTTAACTCGAGAAGCTGGCTCATACTCGAAATTGCTGGTCTCCATGCGGCCGCTGACAGAAGACCTTCTGAAGCGTCCCGTAACCAAGATTCTGGTTCCAGGACGCAGTATCCTACTCAGGTAATCTTGGTTGAAACACAAAAGGTCTGCAAGACCTGTATCATCGCCAATGGTTATTTTCAAAAGAGTACCCCTACGGATGTTTCTTCTGCGGACACTTATGACTTTTCCCTCTACCGTTTGGAGCATTCCTTCTTTAAGCGTGTCAATAGTGGTAGGATGTCCTCTATCCCGATAGGTTCTGGGGAAGAAGTAGATGAGATCTTCAAGGGTTTTAATATTAAGTTTGTTCAGCTTTCTCTCAAGAGCTGGACCAACCCCTTTGAGATAACGTACGGGTGTTTCAAGGTTTAAAGGCTTTTTTTGAGAGATAGATGCTCTGCTTCTTTGCGGTGCTGTTGCATTATTTTTTTGCAGAGCAGAGATGGCATTTTCTATCTCTTGTAGAAATCTTATTTTTTCGCTTTTTGAGAATAAAGGGTAGTTTTCTGCTTCTTCCACTAAATCAGAGGGTAAAATTGTAGACAGATGGTTTTTGATGAAACGATTGAACCCACCAATTACCGACAAGTTGTCTAACTTTTCTTTTTCCCTATGCAGGACTTTTTGCAAAAAACTCTTTTCTACACTCACAAACTTTTATTTTAATACTTTTTTCAACAATGAAAAGTCGAATTGCCCCTTGCCTTGTTTATTCTAAATTGTTAATATTGTAGCCAGTTGTAACCACAGAAGCAGAAAGAGGGTGACAGCATGGCCAAGTGTGAAATATGCGGCAAGAAACCGTCTTTTGGAAATCAAATCAGCCATTCCCATCGGGTAAGCCGTCGGATATGGCGTCCCAATATTCAAAAGGTAAGAGCTCTGATTAATGGCCAGCGGAGAAAAATAAGTGTATGCACTGCTTGTCTTAAGGCTGGAAAGGTTCAAAAAGCTTAAAGAGCGTGGTTTGGGCCACGCTCTTCTCGGGGGTTCTTAAAAACAAGGAGCCAAAGTTCTTAAGCCAACAAAACCCGATGGGATTTAATATGGCTTTATTTTTAAGGAAAGCCGTCTTACTTTTTCTTCAATTGCTTCTTCATCCGAAAAAACCAGCGATCCCGCAACAATAATAGAAGCTCCCCTTGAAGCCAGATATTCGATATTTTCTTCTTTTACTCCTCCATCAATTTCAATCTCTGTCCTCAAACCCCTGCGGGCTATTTCGCGGCGTAACTTGAGGATCTTTTCATCCATACCAGGCAACAATGTTTGCCCTCCAAAACCTGGGTTCACAGTAAGCAACAAGACCATTTCCAGCTTGGAAATAATCTCGGATACAAATTCTACCGGTGTTCCAGGGCAAAGAGCCACCGCTGCTTTTTTGCCGTGTTTTTTAATCAGGTTTATCGTTGCATCGAAATCCCTTTCGGCTTCCACGTGAAAACTGATGATATCAGCACCAGCCTCTGCAAATTCAGATATGTAACGACGTGGGGTTTCAATCATCAGATGCACGTCTATAGTGGCCTGAGGTAAAATTTTTTTCACCGCTTTGACGATGGGAACACCAAAGGTTATATTGGGTACAAAGTGGCCATCCATGACGTCTACGTGGATTACCTCTGCTCCTCCAGCTTGAGCAGCAAGCAATTGCTCCCTCAAGCGGGAAAAATCACAAGACAGTATGGAAGGCGCAAGTTTTGCCATCCCCTCGTCCCCCTTCTTTTATCGCAATTCTTTCTCCCAGTAATAATAATCGTTAAGGTATATAATCACCCTACCAGCACCCTTGCTGGGAATGCTGATTTCAACCGTTTCTCCCCCTTGGTGGATACGACGATAGGCAACTCTTTCTCCAAGCTGGTCGTTAATGACCACCTTGACTTCTATGGGTTGTTTTGCCTCAGGAAGAGGGAAGCGCAGTTTTACTTCTTTCAGTCCCTCAATCTTTTTGTTGACCGTAAGATTAATAACTCCTCCTGGGGCAAGTTTTTCTCCTGGCAGGGGTTTTTGTGCTATCACTACTTCAGGAGCCTTCTCTGGAACCTCCACTTCTTCTATTTCGCCCAGGCGCAGTCCTCTTTGCTGGATGACGTTCCTGGCTTCCTGGATTCTTAAGCCTACCAGGTCGGGAACTTCAATCAGCGCAACCTCCTCTTCTCCTCCTTTGCTTACCAGAAGATTAATTGCCACATCCTTGTTTACCTTGCTTCCCGCAGGCGGACTCTGTGAGATAACGCAGCCTCTGGGCACTGACTCATGGAAAACTTCCGAAATTTTACCCACTTTTAACCCTTCGCTTTTTATAAGCTCTTCAGCTTCCTCCACCGGGAAGTTGCGTAAATCAGGAACAACGATGGTCTCAGCAGTTTCTCCAGGCCCTCCTTCCTGAGAAGAGGCAACGCTCACCTGATTGATGACTACTTTGACTCGGTTACCCTTTTTCAGCTTGCTCCCCGGAGGAGGTATCTGATGGATAACCACCTGAGGTGGTAGCTGAGGGTTACTTTCGGTTCTCATTACTTCCACATAAATGCCCAGCTTGTTTGCGGTGTTCAGGACGCTGAGCAAATCCTGGTTGGAAAAATCTGGCACTTCTATTTCACTGGTTGCGAAATAGGCGTGCAAAACGAAAAGGCCAAGGTAGCCGCTCAAAAGAAGACCAAAACCAAAAAATATGGCTGCTACAAAAGGACGAATGAGTTTCCAGACAAAAGTTTTCCCGACTTTCTTTTCCTTCTTTTTCACCCTCATCTCTTTCTCCAGGCAACAATAAACAGTCCATCCGAGCTAAAGTAGTGAGGCCATATTTCAATGCCTTTTTGCTTGTTTTCTACCAGGACCTTCCACCGCTCACTGTTTCGAAGCCTTTTTCTGATTCCTTCTGGCAGGTAAATTTCCAGATTTACTTTTTCCAGGTTAGGAACATTTTTTTCAAAAAACTCTACAACTTCCCAAGTTTCTTCATCGGTCAGGGTACATACACAGTATACCATGGTGCCCCCTTTTTTAAGATAGTTTGCAGCGTTACAAAGCATCTGTTTTTGAACCTCGGCTAATCTTCGCAGCGTTTGCTGATTGTTACGAAAGAGCACTTCCGGGTTTTTCCTGATAGTTCCACATCCAGAACATGGAGCATCCACCAGGACCCGGTCAGCAGTTTCCTTAAGCTCTGGGATGGGCGATGTCGCATCCCTGGACAGGGGTTTTACAATTTCAATCCCCATACGTTGCACATTCTTGAACAACTGTTTCAAAAGTTCCTTCTGTTTATCAATGGCAATGATTTCTCCTTGATTTTGCATTAGTTGGGCAAGGTGGGTCGTTTTACCTCCGGAACCACAACCCACCTCGATCACTACTTCTCCTGGTTGAGGCTGAAGCAAATGTGCTACCAACTGAGAAGAAAGATCCTGAATGTAAAACATTCCATTTCTATATTCCTGAGTTTTGCAGAGCTCATGGTAATCACCCTTTTTTACTGCCAGTGCCTCGGGTGGAAAAAGTAAAGGTTCGGCCTCAATATCTCTTTTCGAAAGCAAATGGGCAAGCTGGTCAGCACCCACCTTAAGGGTGTTGGCCCTCAGAAATAACACAGGTGGCAGAGCAAGAGACTTCACTACGTTCTCCAGTTCCTTGCCAAGTTTGTTCATCCATTGCTCGTGGAGCCAGGGAGGAAGCTCTACTCCTCCTTCCAAAATTTTAAGGTACTGATCAACCTGTCCAGCGATGTTTCTAAGTGTAGCGTTAACCAGGGCGGAGAAATTTCCAGCGTATAACCCTTTACTTATTTCTACAGCTTCATTTACCACAACGCCTTTAGGAGTGCTTACATTGAAGAGAAGTTGGAAAGTAGCCAAACGTAGCAAATTCTGGATGGATAAAGGAAGCTTCTCCCATTTGGGAAGAAAAGTCCGGCATATAGAGTCGAGTTGCAGGGAGTGTTTAACCACACCCCTGCAAAGCCTTATCAAATTTTCTTTATCCGTTCCCCGGTTCCTGGAAGATTTTAAATAAAGGTTGTATGCCTGGTCCAAGCGTTGAACCTTGCCCTGATAAAATGCATCGAGTATTTTCAGTATATCTCTTTTGAGAACTATAAATTCCTGCTTCAATCTCTGCTCTCACGCAACAAGAAAAGTCTAAGGAGTTGTAAGGCGGCCATTGCAGTGGCTGCTACATAAGTCAGAGCTGCCGCATTAAGCATTTTTTTGACCAGTGGTTTCTCATCTTCGCCGACTATACCGGCTTGGGCAAGGAGTACATAGGCCCTGCGACTGGCGTCGTACTCAACTGGCAAGGTAATTAACTGGAAGAGCACTGCTGCACTAAAAAATATGATTCCGATATCCATTAAAACAGGGATGTAAAAAAGAAAACCGATGAAAAAAAGAGGCAACGCTAATTGAGAACCAAAGCTGGCTACTGGTACCAGAGTTGAACGTAGAGAAAAAGCTGGATACGCTTCCCTTTTTTGTAAGGCATGGCCCACCTCGTGAGCAGCCACGCTATAGTCGGCTACAGAGCGTCCCCGAGCCACAGAATGTGAGAGCCGCAAAACTTCATGGCGAGGATCGTAGTGATCATTGAGTGTTCCGGGTATTTCCTCAATCCGAATTGGCAACCCCAGATTCTGAATCAAGAGCTGGGCTACTTCTTTGCCGGTAAGACCCGTCCTGGCTCTCCTCCTGGATAGCTCTGCGTAGGTTCCAGAGACCTTGCTTTGAGCGTAAAAGGCAAGAATCAGAGCCGGTATCAGAAGTAAAAAGGTGTAATCAAAAAAGAAGGGATAAAACATGCTGCTCACCTCCTATTCAAAGCGTTCTCCAGTTTTCAAGCGATAGCCACAGCAAAATTCCCAGGAGTAAAGAGGTTTCTTGCTCTCCGGATGTAGCCTTTCAACCAGTAGATTTTTATCCAGAGCACTCACGACAATCCCCTCTTTTCTGATGTCTACGATAGTCCCTGGTTCTTGGATGCTTTGAGTGGTGTCTTCTTCAAGCCTGATTTTAAGGATTTTTACCTTCCTACCTCGAAAATAACAGAAAGCCCCGGGAGTTGGTGCAAAAGCTCTCACCTGGTTAATGATTTCCAGAGCTGGTTTGGCCCAGGAGATTCGCAACATTTCCTTTTTTATTTTTGGTGCATAGCTGGCTTCTTCTTCACTTTGGGGAATGGGCTTTATCCCACCCGACACCCAAGCAGGTATTACCCTAAGTAACTCCTGACCGCCGATTTGTCCCAGTTTTTTAGTGAGACTGCCGTAATCATCTTCAACCTCAATGGGAAGTGCTTTCTGGCCGAGTATTGGTCCAGTATCCATTCCTTCATCCATAAGCATAATTGAAACGCCGGCTTCCTTCTCCCCGCGAAGAAGCATCCATCTTATTGGGTCTGCTCCTCGGTAACGAGGTAGTAAAGAAGCATGCACGTTGATGCATCCCCACTTGGGAATTTCCAGCACTTCTCGCTTAAGAATCTGCCCATAAGCAGCGACAACGATCAGATCTGGACTTTCCTGTTTTAGGAACTCTACAAACTCTCGTTGATTAACTTTTTCTGGTTGAAAAACGGGGATCTCTTTGTTTTCAGAAAGAACAAATCTTTTCAGAGGAGGAGGCATTATCCTGCGTCCCCGCCCACAAGCGCGGTCAGGCTGAGTTACTATGCCCTTAATTTGATCCTGAAACTGACTTTCAAGAAGGACTTTAAAGACTTCTACCGCAAATTCCGAAGTACCCATAAAAAATATTTTCATGGTTCTTCCTTTTCTCTCCGAGCTATCTGTTTCAATTTCCCATTGATAAGCAATCTTCTCGCAGGGGCCAGACGGTCTATAAAAAGCGTTCCGTTTAAATGGTCAATTTCATGCTGGAGAATTCTTGCCAACAGACCTTCTGCAGCTATCTGAATCTCCTTTCCATTGATATCCAGAGCCTTAACAAAGGTCTTTTCGGGTCTCTCCACTTTGGCATACAAGCCTGGCAAGCTCAGGCAACCTTCTTCCTGAAGTTCTCCATCACCGGATTTTTCCACTATCTCCGGATTTATAAGGTGCAAAACTTTTTGTTGTTCCGGGTGCACCAGAGTCACCAGGCGCAACAGAACTCCCACCTGGTTCCCAGCAAGCCCGATACCTGAAGAAGCCAGCATGGTCTCTTCCATATCTTGAAGTATGGAAACGATTCTACCATCTATCGAAGTGACGGGCTGCGCCTTCTCTCTTAATAAGGGGTTCCCATAGAGAACTATTTTACGAACCATTTTATTTTTCCTCCACTTTTTCTATCTTCCTAATAGGATACCTTACAGCGCACCTTTACGCTACCTGCTGATTTGAGCAGGGGTTCGGCCTTCAGATATATATCTTCCAGGTCCTCTTGAGGCACCAATACAGTAAGCTCTGCCTGCAGTGTGCCTCTTTTTCTAAAGCCTTCTCCAGAATAGGGACCAAAGATATCAAATTTCTTCTCTTGAGCGCTCACTAAAAGCTCACGCAATTGATTTAAAACCTGAAAAGATTGCCTTTTATTCCTTCCCTCTGCAGCAATGCGAACCATAGCTCTAAGGGGAGGGTAACCACCTCTCTTGCGTTTCTCAATTTCTTCTTGAAAGAGCGTTTGCCACTTTTTGGGAAACTGGTTCAGAAAATCTTGAAACTGCTTTCTGGTCTGGATAATGATTTTTGTTTGGTAAGCAGGCACGTCTTCTCCCAGAAAAAGAAACGCTTTGTAAAAGGACAAAAGAAATCGTTCTCGGGCTTCAAAGTCGGGCAAAAGAAACCAATCTTCCAAAGACTCTATTATTAGTAAGGAGGACTGACGCAGTAATTTTTCCTGCAATATCGAAGTGGTTCCTACCAGAAGAAGCGAATCTTGGTGAATTTCAAGCTTGCCTTTTTCAAGAGTTTCAAAATCAATTCTTTGAATTCCTACCCCGGGAAAAAGTTTTTTGAGCTCTTCTTCAACTTTTTCTGTTCCTGCTCCCCAACCCTCAAACCAGGTTCCTCCACAACGTGGACAAACCGGAGCCGGGGATAATTTCTGACCACAGAGGGGACAAATCAGCTGCTTGGAATGGGCGTGGAAACGCATGGCTATGTTACACATCGCGCATGAATAGTAAAACCCGCACTCTTTACAACCCAGTGCGGTAGCATATCCGCTTTTTTGAACTAGAATTAAGCTCCTGGTACCTGCTCTAAGATTTTCTGAGATGGCTTTTTGAGCAAAAAGAGAAAAAATCTTACCGGGTTTTTCTTGGACCACAGTAGTTACCTTTTTGGAAGTAGCACCTCGAAGTTCAAAAACAGGCTTGAGAGAAGCCCATTTTCCTTCCAGGAGACAAAAATACAGATAAAGGTTTGGAATACGACACAAGGCTATCAGCGTGCCTCCAAAGACTTTGACTTTGGCCTCCAGAATAGTCAGGGAATTGTAATAAGGATGTTTCGAAGAAAAGTGACCTCGCTCTTCAGGGTCGATAATAAGGTAATTATGAATGCCCTGGGTTGGTAGAAAGAGAGAAAGACATGACCCTGCGATAATGTCAAAAGTTCCGGCTACAGCCTCTTGATGAAGCTTGAGTCTTTTGGAAGGGGATACTCTGCTATCAAAGCGAATGAGCTTCAAACCTGGAAAGTTTTCCTGTATAAACTCTACATAGCGGTCCAGCATCGCAAGCTCGGGAAAAACGAGGTGAACTTTCTCTTTTTTTTCTGCAACACGTTCCCGCAGAAACTGCTTTAAAAAACGTAATCGGTCTTCTTCAAAGGCCAGTTGACAACATAGGAACTGCTTGTGAGGCAGGAAACAATCCCGAGGACAAGATTCCTTACTCGGTAGAGCACTTCTCTTAAGGGTGCTTACTTTGGGAACATACAGAGCTAATATTTCGCCAAACGGCGCAAAGAAAGCTATGGAGAGTCTTTTTGCCAGATCAAGGTAAGCAGTCGTCAATGGCTGCAAAGGTAAAGGCTGCAAGATTTCCTTAAAGTTCTCCACGTCGTGGTATTCGGCAAGCTCAACTACCACTCCAGTTAGCTTTCGAGAATGAAATTCTACCTGAACAATGCTTCCAGGAATTATTTCGTTGATAAACCTTTCTGGAACGAGGTAAGAAAAAGTTTGGAAAAGGGGTACTGGCAAAGCAACCTGTGCCAAAAGCATTACTGTTGCAGGAAGTCTTTTAAATGCAAAAAAATCTTTTCTGCCAGGTCTCTTTTATCAAGAAGCGGAAGTTCCACTTCTTTACCCTTGCGGTCTATTATCCAGGCCTTGTTGGTTAAAACCTCAAAACCAGATTTGTCTTTATCGACCAAATTGGCAACTATCAGATCAAGATTTTTTTCCTGCAGCTTCCTCCTACCCTCTTCAAGAGGATTATCGGTTTCAGCGCAAAAACCCACCACCACTTGCTCAGGTCTTTTAGTTTTACTCACCATCGAAAGGATATCAGGGGTAGGTACTAATCGGAGTTCAAGCGTTTCCTGCTGATGCTTCTTAATCTTCGAAGGTTTCTGCGTCTCGGGCCTGAAATCCGAAACCGCTGCACTCATAAACAGGAAGTCATAGCTCGGAAAAAGCTTTTGAGTCTTTTCCGCCAGTTGCAAAGCGGTGTCTATTTCCTCCCTCTCCACAGAAGCGGGAACACGAAGGTGAGTCTTGCCGCTAATCAAGGTAACCTCCGCACCCAGTGCTTTGGCCTGAGCAGCTAAGGAATAACCCATGATGCCGCTTGATGGATTAGAAACATAGCGCACAGGGTCCACCCATTCACGTGTTGCTCCCGCAGTGACCAGTACCTTCTTCCCCAAAAGAAATTTGTCGTTGTATACAAAATAGAACATTTTTTCGATTATATTCTCTACTTCAGGTAGTCTACCTTCTCCTTCTTCCCCACAGGCCAGCTTTCCACTCTCCGGTAAAAGAACACCAATGTTCCGCTTCTTAAGCACATTCAGGTTTTCCTGTACGGCTGGGTTTCTCCACATTCTATGGTTCATAGCAGGTACAATGAGCAATTTCTGTGGTTCTACCAAACACAGAGTTGATAGCAAGTCGTCTCCAATGCCACAAGCTATCTTAGCTATTATGTTAGCTGTAGCTGGTGCAACAAGGATCAGATCGTTTTTTCGAGCTAATTCTATATGCAGAATTTTTCCTTCGGCATTAAAAAGGTGGTCATAGACTTTTCTGCCTGTAAGAGCTTCAAAGGTGCTTTTGCCAACAAAATACTGGGCATTGTCCGTCATCACTACCTGAACGTTGGCTCCAGATTTTACCAGGTAACTTACCAGATGCGCTATTTTGAATGCAGCGATACCTCCACAAATCCCAACCAGGATGTTTTTATTCTTCCAGAGGTTGCTCGGGTGATAAATCATCTTCTTGGGGTTCGTAAAACTCAATTTTGTCCTCAACTACTTCCTGAATAGCTACAAAGATAGGCTTATGAGGTTTGTCCAGCTCTACCAAGGGGGTGGCTCCTTCGCTTATTTGTTTTGCCCTTTTGGCAACAACGGTGGTCAAGGTATATCTATCTCCAGTTTTTTCAAGCAGTTTATCTATGGGAATCATGGCTACTTTTCGCCTCCCCAAAAATGAGGTTTCCTTATCCTGCACCGTTCAGCAATGATAATTGACAATAATTTGTTTACCGCTTCTTCAAGCTGGTCGTTAACCACTAGATAATCATAATCAGAAATGCACTGCATTTCAATACGTGCATTAGTCATGCGAAGGAGTATTTCATCCTCGCGATCCGTATTCCGCTTTTTCAACCTTTCCTCCAAGGCCTTAAGTGAGGGAGGTGCTATAAAGATAAAAACTCCTCCCTTAAAATTTTTTTTGACCTGTTTCGCTCCTTGGACATCTATCTCCAAAATTACGTCTTCCCCTTTTTTCAGCCATTCCTCAATGGGTTTGCGAGGGGTTCCGTAGTAATTACCGTGCACTCTGGCCCATTCCAGGAACTCCCCTTGGCGTTTCATCGCTTCAAAAGTCGAAAGATCCACAAACAAATAGTCTACCCCATTGATTTCGCCTTCACGCGGAGGCCTGGTAGTACAGGAAATGGAGTATCGAAGCCCCGAACATCTTTTCATTACTTCTTTTCTAACCGTGCTTTTCCCCACCCCTGAGGGTCCCGAGATGACAAAAAGAATACCCGCCATTTTATTCTATGTTTTGAACCTGTTCCCGTAGTTTCTCAAGAGCTGTTTTGAGGTCAATAACCATTTCCGATATCCTCAAGTGAGCCGATTTAGCTCCAATGGTGTTCACCTCACGATGTATTTCTTGCAACACAAACTCCAGTTCCCTACCAACCGGACCTTCGGCATTAAGAAGAGAACGTATTCTTTCTACGTGGGCCTTTATGCGCGTTATTTCCTCGTTGATATCGCTTCGTTCAACGTAATATACCACTTCCTGGGCCAGAAGAGTTTCGTTTACAGGCAACTGCGGTAATAGTTCAGCAATTCGCTTGGATAGTTTCTGGCGAAAAAACTCAGTAACCTGGTCGTTGTGTTTTTTTAGTTGTTCTGCAGCTTTGCTAATCTTTTCCAGGTGTTTCTCTATATCCTCTTTCATCTTTAGGCCTTCGCTCTCTCTTGACTCCAAAAAAGCTTGAATAGCTTTTTCAAAAATTGCCCTAAAAAGATCCCACTCCTCTTCCCAGCACTGATTCTCCTTGTTCAGTTTGATTATTTCTCCCAAACTGAGGATAAGCTCTATATGAGGGCTAAAGTTGAGCCCCAGTTCCTTGCAAAGAGTTTCAAGGGCATCGAGGTAAGAACGAGCAAGCCGGGGATTCACTTCAATGGTAAAGTTTTCCAGCCGAGGCTCAAAGTCAATGCGCAACTCAACCTTTCCCCTGGAAATGCGGGATTTTATAGACTGGTTGAGCAGTTCCTCCCAAACATAGAGTTCTCTCGGCATTCTGATGTTTATATCCAGAAAGCGGTGGTTGACACTTTTGATATGCACTCGGTAAGTGCCAAGTGTGCCCTCACCTTCGGCAAAACCAAAACCGGTCATGCTTCTCATATGATGACTCCTTTACAAAACTGGATACTTGTCGCTATATTACTTGAAAAAGCTTAAAACTGTCAACGGATAGAAAAATGCAAACTCTGGAAGGATTGCCCCTGAGATTTTTGATTAAGGAATTAAAGACCACGATAACTGGAGCTCGCATACAGGATGTTTTGTTGCTTCCTCAGAAGGGCTTTGCTTTAAGGCTTTACACTCAAAACACATCCAGTGGTTACTTGGTTACTTATTTTCACCCCAATGTGAATGTCTTATTTTTCTCGAGTCAGTGTCCTGATAAGAAACTCAATCTGGTTAACCACTGGATACAAACTACCAAGAAAAACCTTGTAGGTGGTCATATCACGGAGATAGAACAGATTGGTTGGGACCGGGTGGTGAGATTGTTTATCAGAAATCCCAGTCTATGGGAAAGTGGCGAAAAACAGTTTTACTTGATTTTTGAACTAACCGGCAGAAATGCCAATTTGGTTCTTGTCGAAGCTGACTCACAGCGTATTTTAAGTGCTGCACGGTTCATCGGGCAAAAGGAAAGCAGTCTCAGGCATATACTTCCAGATCTTGTTTATTCCCTACCTCCTTATCCAGAAGGTAAACTGGACCCCTTGCTTTTTTGGGAAAGCAAGGTTTTTGTTCCAGGAAGTGAAGCAATAGTTGTTGATGGACCAGGCTGGTTTATCAGGAATTTTGAAGGCGTGGGTTCTTTTCTTGGCAAATACCTGTGGCGTAAAATAGGGGACAGACCCACTTCACATCAAGAGATACGGAAAGCATGGGAAGAAATCCTGCAACCCCTGTTCAAGGAAAACTACAAAGTTTATCTTTTCTTTGAAAAAGCACACCAAAGACCTCTGGGCATCTTCTGGAAAGAAGATGGGTATTCCGATGCCCAAACACTGGCATTTTCCACCTTCTCCGAGGCGGTGGAAGCTTATCTTCGTGCTTTGCACAACTGGCAAAAACAGCATGCGTTGAAAGAAAGTCGACTTAAGGAACTCCAGAAAGAGTTAGAAACTATAAGGTGGGAGAAAGAAAAAATTGTTTCTTCTTTGCCCGATGAAGAAGAAATAGAAACAACGCGCCTTAAGGGAGAGCTCCTCAAATTGTGGCCAAATCTTGAAATTGTTAAGAGAGACGATGCGGGACTAATCGTTCGCAATATTTTTTCTCCCTCTCAAGAAGAAATTCACATCGCCTTGGATTCTGCTTTGAGTGTTACCCAGAACATGCAGAATTACTTCCAGCTTTACAGGAAACTTTTGAAAAGGGCTACCATGGCAAAAAAGAAACTTGCTATACTTGAGAAAAGGGAATCAGAAATACTGGGCAAACTTGAAAGCCTCGCTGAAGATAGCACAAAAATAGCATATTATGAGCAAAGTGAGGGCGGAACCTTTTCCCCACGACGTTTTCCTCCAGGTATAACAGGCTACCGTACACCCCAAGGCAATTACATTTTGATAGGAAAGAACGCCAGAGCTAACCACCTTTTAATTAGCAAAGTGGCTTCCAGGAAAGACTTGTGGTTCCATGCTCGAGACATACCCGGTTCTCATGTAGTCTTGAAAATTATAAACACCTCACAGAAATTGAGAGAAGATGTGGAACGTGCGGCCAAATTGGCAGCTTTTTATTCCAAAGGAAGAGCCGAGAGTAGCGTTCCAATAATCATGACTGAAGTAAAGTATTTACGATTTGCTCCCGGAAGCGATTTGGGCAAGGTTTTGTTTAGGAACGAAAAAACGCTTTTTGTACAGCCAGAATTTCCTCTGGGGTTGGAAGCTTTTTAAAGTGTTTAAGCAAGAACTCCTTCATATCCTCGGGAAGATCTGCGTAAAAAGCGAGTTTCTCACTTCGAGTAGGGTGTTCCAAACTCAGGGAAA
The DNA here is from genome assembly GCF_038396615.1 of Thermatribacter velox. NCBI lineage: Bacteria > Pseudomonadati > Atribacterota > Atribacteria > Atribacterales > Thermatribacteraceae > Thermatribacter > Thermatribacter velox. Next base: position 1,236,865 of record NZ_CP121689.1, on the reverse strand, counting down.
AAGCATGAAGGGCTTGCCTTGGCATTTGCTGGGCACCCCAGGCGGTACCGTACCGCTTGTCCCCTACAATTGGATGACCGATGAAACTCAGGTGGACACGTATTTGATGAGTACGGCCAGTTCGGGGACTAACTATAAGCAGTGAATAGTTTTCCCCGCTCAGGTAGGGTTTAATAAGCGTGTGAGCCTCTTTGCCCTGCTTAAAATTGACTTCCATCAAACAGGGATTCTTTCTGTTTCTGGAAATGGGTAAAGTCAGTTCAGCTGAGTTTTCTTCCCATTTCCCTTCAACAATGGCGAGATAAACTTTGTTGACTTTCCGTTTTCTGAATTCCTCTATCAGTTTGAGGTAGGCCACGTCTGATTTGGCAAAAACCATAACTCCAGAAGTTTCCTTATCAAGACGGTGCACAACACCTGGACGCAAGGGAGCTCCATACCGAGCCAACCCTACCCCGTGATAAAGCAGTGCATTGACCAGGGTATTTTTTTCCAGAAGGCTCACCGGGTGAGTGGCTATGCCCGCTGGTTTGTTGATGACCAAGATATCCTCATCCTGATAAACTACTTCCAGGGGAAGAGGGAATGGCTCAAGTTCTAAAAACTGTTTTCCTTCCCAGGTAATTTCTATGACGTCTCCAGGATTCACTTTCTTACTGGTTTTCGTGATAGTGGTGCGATTTACTCTAACCTTGCCGTCTTTGATGAGTCTGGCAAGTAGAGAACGAGATGCTTCGGGAAAGTTTCTTGCCAACCAGGCATCCAAGCGGGCCCCCGCTTCATCATAAACCAGAATCTTCTGCTTCTTCATCCTTTCCTCTGTAAAGAAAACCTAACAGGATAAGCCCCATTCCCAAAACGATCAGAACGTCGGCCAGGTTGAAAGTAGCCCAAAAAGGCGTATAGAAGAAATCAACAACATATCCCAGACGTAACCTATCGATAAGATTGCCCCAGGCTCCCGATATGTAGAAGCTCGCACCCCAGGTAAAGAGGCGCTGATTTTTGGGGTTTCCTGCCTTATCCAGCGCAAAAAAGAGAAGAAATACGACAGTTACAGCAACCGTAATGACGAGAAGCTGGGGTGTACTCAAAATCTTTATTCCAAAGGCACTACCCGGGTTGTGCCTTAAGCGCAGCTCAAAAAAACCCCTTATCAAGGGATAGGGAAGGTTAATGAAATTCTGTATACACCATTTCGACACCTGGTCAGTGGCAATGCCCAGAGTGACAATTACGATGATAATCAGCCACTTCCGGCCCATTTCACTTTTTTTCCTGAAAATCCTCGAGAGAAAAACGGACAACTTCCCCAATTGAGTCCTGCGATGCATTGGAGTCAAGAAGTAAAGAAATTTCTGGTAGTTCTTTCTCATACTGGTTCAAGCTCTCCAGGAAAGTTTGCAAAAGGGCCTTAAAGCGCAATTGGAACTGCCGATACTGCTCCAGTAACTTCCGATACTCAAGTTCCAATCTGTATTTCTTTCTTTCCGCTTCGCCGAGAAGATTCTGGGCTTTCAGGCGAGCTTCAGCAACAATCATCTGAGCTTCCTTCTGGAGCAAATCTTTCTCGGCTTCAATTTGTTTTTTCAATTCTTCCTGTTTGGCTTTTAGTCTCTGGATTTCTGTTTCCTGTTGATGAAGTTTTTGTTTCAGAAACTCATTTTCTTGAGTCAATTTAGCTTGTTGATTGAGCAGTTCCTGAAAATAGCTGGCTATCTCTTCCAGAAACTCATCTACTTCCTCTCTGTTATAACCTCGAAAGGCGGTTCCAAATTCTATCTGCAAAAGGTCTTCAGGTTGTAAAGACATCTGACTCACTCCTCAGAGGTTAAACTTTTAGCTCGATTAAATGATACCTCAAGGGCTTTCATAACCGTACTCTTTAGCTTGCCCTCTTCGAGGGCATGCAGCCCAAAGATAGTGGTACCTGCTGGAGAAGCAACTCGACTCCGGAATTCTCCAGGATGGAGGGCTTTTTTCTTCAAAAGTAGTGCTGAACCCAATACTGTCTGAATAGCAACTTTGAGGCTTTTCTCCCAGGGTATTCCCAGCTTCACTCCTCCGTCCATCATTGCTTCTATGAAGAGTGCTACAAAAGCAGGACCACTCCCACTTAAAGCAGTAAGAGAATCAATTTCGGCTTCCTGAACTTCAAAAACCCATCCCAGCGATGCCAGAAGGAACAGTAAGTCTTCTCGGTGTTCTTGAGGAACAGTATCCGAAAACACTACCGGGATCACCGCTTCTCCAACTTCAACGCAAAGGTTGGGCATTATGCGTACGTATCCTTGTGCTCCAGGTAACGCCTCGCTAACTTTGTTTATACTGGTTCCTGCCAGAAGAGAAACAATGGTGCTTCCAGCCAGGTTCTCAAGGAGTGGGGTCACTGAAGGCAAGTCTTTGGGCTTGACTGCCAGAAATATGAAATGGTACTGTTTGCCATCAAACGGGGGTTTGGCGGTTTTCAGGTTGAAACGCTGGGATAGCACCTCTGCTCTGGAAGGTATCCTGTCAAAAAGGTGGAACTCCATTTTTTTGTGCCAGCCGTCTTGGCACAAACCCTCTACCAAAGCGCTACCCATATTTCCGCAACCTATAAACAAGATTTTCTGAGTAAACTGCTTCACTTAAGGGTACTCCTTTCTCCAAAGATTGCCCTTCCTAAACGTATCATAGTTGCACCTTCTTCTATGGCAATTTCGAAATCCTCGCTCATGCCCATAGAAAGTTCGCGCAGGTAAACGCCAGGTATTTTCAGCGTGTTAATTTCCTCCTTCAATTCCCAGAGCTTGCGAAAGACCCGACGTGTTTCTCGCTCATCCACTGGATAAGGCCCTATAGTCATCAAGCCCCGAACATCCAGTTCTGGATATCTGACCGCTCTTTCTATAAGAGGAACAAGCCCTTGCTCATCAACCCCACCTTGCGTCTCCTTACCGGTAAGGTTTACCTGAATCAGCACTGGGAGGCGACTCTCAATGTTCAGTTTAACCGCTTGAGCATGTATTGCTTCTACCAGCTTTATTCTATCAAGAGAATGGAGATAATGAAAGTGTAATAGCATCTGTTTCACCTTGTTGGTTTGAAGCTGCCCCACAAAATGGAACTCGAGTCTCTGGTGAGGCAAAAGAGGTATTTTCTCGAGTGCTTCTTGAATCCGGTTTTCTCCTATCCGTACTATACCACATTCAACCGCTTCCAGTATCCTCTCCGGGCTTTGGCCTTTAGTAACAGCAACAATCTTTATCTCGCTTTCGTCCCGACCCACCTTATGACAGATTTTGGAAATTTTGCTAAAGATCTTTTCCAGGTTTTCTTTTACAGATGATGGGTTCAAGCTGGTTCACCTCAATCTCCGGTGGGGTTGACACAAAACCCAGGGATTAATATCCCAGATGTGGACTGCGGAAAAGAAAAAGTGACTGTTTGCCAGGGCTTGAATCCCTCTTTCCAGGGGTTGCGAGCCCATTCTCTTATATCTCTCTGCAGTTCCTTGAGCAAATCACGCCAGTGACCCAGAGAAAAGGGATGACTGTAATTGAGCAACTGGGGTAACTTTTCAGCGAGCTTTCGGTCTCCTCTTGACAAAATAAGCTGCACCAGAGAAAGCCTCGGACTCTCTCCAGCAAAGTTTATTTTCAAATGTTGCAAGCCTTTTTGGAAAGCTTCGCTTTCTTCTAACCACTTCTCAAGGTCTGGAATTTCCAAATCTTCAAAGGGGGTATGGGGTTTGGGCACCAGGAAACTATAGGAAACCGAAAGCAACTCTTTCCTTCCGGTGACGCCAATGATGGTACGTAAAAAGTCAAGGTGTTTCTGGGGAGAAAGTACTGGATGTCCTAAAAGAAAATACAATTTTACTTTAAATTTTTTCTCCAGAAGTTCTCTTATCAGATCCAGCCACTCTTGGTCCTTTAGGTTTTTGCCCAGAAAGCGCCTACCTTCCTCGTCTCCGCACTCCGGAGCGAGGGTAATGGTTTCATGCTGAAGGGAGGCAAGCAAAGTAAGTAATTCCTTTTTCTTGTAAAGCATCAAGGCACTGAGAGATGAAGTGGTTACCCTGGCCTTCTTTTGAAGAAGAAAACTTAGGATTTCTTCAATCTGAGGATGTCCAAGGATGTCCGAACCGACCAAACCTATTTTGTGGGTGAATTGAAGTCCATATTCGAAACTCTGCTTAATTCGGTCTAAGTTTCTGTATCGTACCGGAGCATAAACCTTGCTTACGGCACAAAATTTGCAGGCATATTTACATCCTCTGCTTATTTCCACCAGAAACGTGTTTTTGAAGTAACCGCAAGGAGCATAGATAAAGCTGTGTGCCCCGAAAGCGTCAACATCAGTTCTCTGGGCCACTACGGGCAAGGAAGAAACTCCATTTTTTAGGCTGAAATCCACTATGAAATCTCCTTTGTACACCGGTTCGACAAATTCAGGCACGTACACTCCAGGCAACTGAGCCAGCCGCAACTTGGTTTCTTTTCTGTCTTCGGAGCTTGAGAAAGAATTCCCCAAACTTTCAAGAACCTTGGGGAAAGTTTCTTCGGCTTCTCCCACAATTAGGAAATCCGCAAAGGGAGCAAAAATTTCCGGATTCAGAGAAGCTGCTACTCCACCAAAAACAACCCATGGGTCACGATCGGTTCTCTCTCGAGAAAAGAGAGGAATACCTGAAGCTTGAAGCATCTCTATCGCCTTAAGCAGGTCTGTTTCGAAAGGGACCGAAAACCCCACCAGGTTAAAGTTGGTCAAGGGTATTCCTTTTTCCAGAGAACGGGGTAAAGTTTCCGGAAATGCTCGCTCCACTCTCCACTCAGGCACCCGATAAGCGGTATAGAGCAGGGTCTGAAAACCCAGATTGGCCATGCCCAGAGAATAGCCTCCCGGAAAACAGAGAACGAAGGAAAAAGCTCCACCCTTGGAACCAAGCCTGATACCCAGTTCTTTTTCGGTGTAGGAAGTGAGCCTTTCCTTCTTATCTCCTTTGGCCCGAGGCATGTGCTACTCTAACTTTGCTTTCGCCAGAAGGCTGGTATATCAAGGTCATCTGGTGAAAAGGTGGCAGCGTCGTCTTTTTCTTTCTTGTCGCTTTTCTCTTTTTGCTGGTCAAAGCCAGTAGCAATAACCGTAACTCTCACTTCATCTCTTATTCTTTCGTCGATTACTGCCCCAAAGATTATGTGTGCATCATTGGAGGCTGCCTTGGTAATGATATCGGCTGCCTGCTTTACTTCAAATAAACCCAGATTGGCTCCTCCAGTAATATTGAAAAGAATGCCCCTTGCTCCCTCAAAAGAAGACTCGAGCAAAGGACTACGAACGGCATTCTGAGCCGCTTCCTTAGCCCTGCCTTCACCAGTTCCTCTGCCAATACCCATCAGGGAAGTTCCTGCATTACTCATAATCTCTTTTACATCAGCAAAGTCGAGATTGATCAAACCCGGTGTATTGATTAAGTCGGAAATACTCTTTACTCCCTGCAGGAGCACTTCATCGACCATCTGAAACGCTTCAACCACTGAAGTCGAGTGGTCCGCTATCTCCAGAAGTTTATCATTGGGAATGACAATGAGCGCATCAACTACCTTTCTCAGGTTTTCTATTCCTTCCTTAGCCTGACGGTTTCTTTTCCCTCCTTCGAAAGCGAAAGGTTTAGTAACCACTGCCACAGTAAGAATGCCCAGCTCCTTAGCTATAGAGGCCACCACTGGTGAAGCGCCGGTACCAGTACCTCCTCCCATTCCTGCAGTGATAAACACCATATCTGCTTTTTCAAGAAGTTCGTATATTTGCTCTCTATCTTCTTCGGCAGCTTTTCTGCCAATTTCCGGATTGGCTCCAGCTCCAAGACCTCGAGTCAGCTTTTTTCCTATTTGTAACTTGGTTTCAGCAAGAGAACGGCTCAAAACCTGAGCATCGGTGTTCATAGCCACAAAATGGACGCCTTCAAGACCCGCTTCAATCATGCGGTTAATTGCGTTGCCACCACCACCACCAATACCAATGACTTTTATCTTCACGTCACTACTCTCTTTCATTCTTCTATTTTTTGTACTGGCCATAAGACTGTCCTCCACTCTATTCCAGCATAAAATAATCTTTTAACTGCTGAAGAAAGTTTTTACCTTGATTTGCCTGACGGTGGAAGAAAAACCTCGTACTATCCTGAGAAGAACCTAAAAACGTTCCCAGCTGTAGAAGACCACAAGCAGCAGCAAACATGGGATGGGAAAGAGTTTGCACCATACCATCAAGATTTGTGTTTTCCGGCACACCGATCCGAGTAGGCAAACCAGTAACCGCACTAAGGAGGTCGCTAAAGCCTTCCAGAGCTGCCGCACCCCCTGTAATGACCAATCCTCCTTTCAGAGAACGGTAAAGGCCCGATTTACGAATCTCTCTTGCCAAGAAAGTTCCAATCTCCCTGGCTCTGGCCTCTATTATCTGACACATGAGTTTTCTGCTTATAGATTGAAGAGAGGAACTTCCCAGATCTCTTACTTCAATAGTGTCCTCTTCACTCAAGTGGTGGCTGAAAGCGCAACCATGTTGCACCTTGATAGTTTCAGCTTCTTCTTTAGTAGTCCTCAGGCCAATCGCCAGGTCCGAAGTAATATGTTCTCCTCCCAGCGGTATCACTGCAGAATATCTGACCACGTCCCTGTGGAAGATTACTACATCAGTGGTGCCGCCTCCAATGTCTGCAAGCACGACACCCATTTCTCGCTCAAGCGGCGTGAGGACAGAAACAGCAGAAGCCAGAGGTTGAAACACCAGTTCAGAAACTTCCACACCCGCTTCCTGGAAGCTCTTCAGAAGGTTATGATACTGGGTATCCATAATGCTTATCAAATGAACATATGCTTTAAGCCTGGTGCCAATCATTCCCTGGGGATTGGTAATTCCCTTTTGCTCATCAAGCTGATAAGCCTGAGGAAGCAGATGGATGACCTTTTTCCCTGTAAGGTCAACTTGAGCTTTTACCCCCTGGATAACCTTCTCTACTTCTTTTAGAGTTACCTCTTTGCCAGTTCTACCCAGCAGAATTTCGTTTTCTACATTGGCCGAACTCCAATAACTGCCAGCAGAGCTGACCAGGAAAATCTGCGGCTCCTCCTGTGCGATTTCCTTTGCCAAGAAAATCGCTTCATTGATTGCCCGAGAGGCTTTCTTAATGTCGATAATATTCCCCTTGCTAATGCCTTTAGCGCTACTTAATCCTATGCCCAGTATCTCTATGCCTTCCTGTTTTTTCTTGCCAATGAGAGCACAGATTTTAGTCGTTCCCACGTCTATAGCTCCGATTATCTGGTTGCTCCTGTCTTTAAGGTTCCAGATTTTCATTTCTCTCCACCAGAAGGAATAACAAAAATTTCTTCACCAGTGCGTATATCAAAACCTCCAACCTGGATGGCTTGAATCACGGCATCTTTGAGAACAGCTTCAAGAACCAGAGCTTTTTGCTCTAAATTGCTGGCACTCTCGCATTTAATAAATATACCATTTTGAAGTTTTAAAATAAACAATTTCTCATTTATAGCCTCGACTTCTGCAAGGGGGGACTGAAACTTTTCCCGCCAGACCCTCACCAGCGCCAAGGATTCTCGAAGTAAAATACTTTCGAGTCTGGGAAGACGAACCAAGGGTTTTAGTGATTGCTCACCTTCGGAGCAAGGAATTTCTTGCCCCTGCTCATCTACACAAAAAGATTGATTTCCAACTACAACCAGAGCAAAAGGTTCTCTTAGCTGCACAACTATTTTCAGTGTGTCAGGCAGTACTTTTTCCACGCGAGCTTCTTTCACCATGGGAAGCAACTCAAGCTTTCTCTGGATTTCCCAACCCTTTACACGAAAGATGTTTATCCCGCTTGGCATGTCAAGAACATCTATTATAGTTGCTGGATTCTCTACGCCGACTATCTCAAGATGCTTAACTCTGAAAACAGCGCTCCTAAAAAACATGCTGAAACCGAAAAAGGCAACCAGTCCTATAAGGAGGTAAAAAAAAAGATATCCCTGAAAATGGAAAACCTATCTTTTATTGTTAATCCCATAGCTCCACTTCTCTTTCCAAGAATAAATTTTCGCGCAAGTATATTTCTTTCTGCACCCATTCTATAAGATACCGTATCTGAGAGGCGGTTGCCCCTCCCAGATTGACCACAAAATTAGCGTGTTTTCTGGATATCTGGGCCCAACCGAGTCTGAGACCCTTGAGGCCGTGTTTTTCTATCAGCAAAGCTGCGTAACCATTGCGGGGATTTTTAAAAACACTTCCTGCGGAGGGAAACTCAATAGGTTGAGTTTCCTTCCGTTTCAGAAAGTAAGTACGAATCCTATCTTTAATTGCCTCCCGTTCTCCCGGACTTAAATTTAGGACAACTCCAGCTATTATGGCTTTACCCTGCAAAGAACAGTAGCGGTAACCAAAATCAACTTCTTCTCTGTTGACTTTCAGCACTTCACCGTCTCTATTAACTATCACTAAGCTATCCAGAAGCTCTGCTACCTCCCGCCCAAAACACCCTGCATTGTTGATAATTGCCCCTCCTACAGTACCTGGAATGCCAACTAGAAACTCGCTACCCGTCAGGCTTTCTCTAATGGAAAAATTTATCAATTGCTTAAGGAGCACTCCCCCTCCACACTCTACAAAAGATGATGCACTTCTTTTAATGCCAGTGAACTCACCATCAAGTTTGATTATTACACCATTAAATCCCTGGTCTCTCGGTAAGATGTTTGAACCATTACCAATCACTCTCCAGGAAAGCTCCTCTTCGTTTAACAACCGTAGGCAACGAACTAACTGGGACAGATTGGCAGGTTTAATAATAGCAAGCGCCTTACCTCCAACTTTCCAGGTGGTGTAGTGTGCAAGCAAGGGATTTTCAATTATTTCCACCTGATTTCTTCTTAGCTCTCGAGCAACATTTTGCCACTTTCTCTGCACATGGCAATAGCTATCTTCCATACGTCTCCTGCTCCCATGGTAATAAGGATGTCGCCGGGTTTTATGATTTTCAAGCAGTACTCGGTAACTTCCTGAAAGTCTTCAACCAGTCGGACTTCGGAATATCCTGCCTCAAGCAGTTCTCGCAAAATAAGCTCGGAAGAAACCCCCTCTATAGGAGCCTCTCCAGCAGGGTAAATCGGCAACAAAACAACCTGGTGTGTATTCTGAAGGACTTGAGCCATTCTCTTATAGAGCCTTCTGGTTCTTGTGAAACGGTGAGGCTGGAAAACCACTATCACCCTACCTTGAGCCTGCTCCATGGCAGTTTTGATGACTACCTCCATTTCAGTAGGGTGATGCGCGTAATCATCCAGAATCGTGGCGCCATCTATTTCTCCAACTTTCTGAAAACGCCTTTTTACGCCTTTGAAAGAAGCAAGCGCTTCTTTGATGAATCTGGTGTCTATACCGAGTTGTAGGGTAGTCGCAATGCAGGCCAAAGAATTGCTGACGTTATGCAACCCGGGAATGTTCAGAACGAATTTTCCTATCACTCCAGAAGGACTTTTCACCTGAAAGCGAAACCCGCAAGAAGTTTTTTCCAGAATTTGAGCCTGGAACTCAACGTCGTTACTTGTCAGGCCATACCTAAAAATTTTGGTATCGAATATCTCTTGCGCAAGTATTTCCCGAATTTCAGGGCGGTCTCCGCATACTACTGCAAAACCACTGCGTTCTACCCTTTTCAAAAAACCAACGAAGGCTTGGCGTGTTTTTTCAAAGCTTCCGTAATAATCTATGTGGTCGTCTTCTATGTTAGTTACCACCCCACAGAAAGGTTTCAAATAAAGGAAAGACCCATCACTTTCGTCAGTTTCGGTCACGAAAAAGTCACCGTTGCCACTTTTGGCATTGCCTCCTATATCTTCGAGTTCGCCTCCTATAACTACCGTGGGATCCAAATTTGACCATTCCAGCACCATAGAAATCATGGAAGTTGTGGTGGTTTTACCATGAGTTCCAGCAATAGCAATGCTTTTCTTCTTGCTGCATAGCTGAGCAAGCAAATTTCCACGATGGATAACTGGAAGATTTAGCCTCCGTGCTTCTTTTAGTTCCTCGTTATCATTAGGAATTGCTGAAGAAACCACTATCGCTTCCTGCTGGTTTATTCTCTCTTTAGAATGCCCTATAAAAACCTGTATTCCTTTCTTTCTCAGGCGATTAATAGCTTCATTTTCCACTATATCCGAACCACTGACCTGGTATCCCATCTCATGAGCTATGAAGGCCAGAGCACTCATTCCCGTACCACCAATGCCTATGAAATAAAGGTTTTTAGGCAATTTCGTAAACGCACTTACCAGTTCATTCAAAACTTTTTCCTCCTTTTAAATCTTCAACAATTATCTCAGCAATGATTCTTGCAGCTTTTTCCAGACTCGGGTTGATCGTTTTTACGTCCAGGTCTTCCCGGCGTTGCTTCGTATTCTCTTTGCTTGACTGATATAGCTTTTTAATAGCCTCTTTCAAAGAATTGGGAGTAAGTTCTTCTTCCTGAATTATTTCAACTTTTTGCTTTTTTTGCAACCACAGCGCATTGTAGTATTGATGATTTTCGGCTGCCTCTTTCAGAGGAACCAGGATACTCGGGATGCCAAACCAGAGCAATTCGAAAATTGTGCTGGCACCAGATCTGCATATGACCAGATCAGAAGCAGCGTAAAGAATGCCGGGCGAATTTGAAAATGGAATCGGCCGGTAACGCTCTGAAGAGGTAATTTTACAAGCAGTGGCAAAGTCTCGGTTGCCGGTAATATGGAGGATTTGAAATGATTCACGAACCAACTCGTCGAGTATTTTCCACAAAGTAGTGTTTATTATTTCCGCTCCCAGACTACCTCCCATTACTAAAATAGTAGGGTTGTCGGGCTTCAGGGCTAACTTTTCACGTGCTTCAGTTTTACGATTCTTCCAGCACAGCAAGTCTTTTCGCAGGGGATTTCCAGTAACAACTACTTTTTCCTGTGGAAAGTGAGGCTTACTTTCAGGAACTGACACGAAAATTCGTTTAGCCCACCTGCCTACAATCCGGTTGGCCATGCCCGGAAGTGCATTCTGTTCGTGCACAAAGATGGGAATACCCAGAATTTTCGCCCAGAAAGCGGTAAGCAAGGAGGGATAACTTCCCATGCAGAGGAGAGCATTAGGACGAGTTTTCAAAATCACATAAAAAGCCTGCCATATGCCCACTGCATTGGTAACCAAGGCCTTCAACAGGTCAATATCCAGAGTTCGGTTCCAACCTCTGGCTTTGATGGCGAAAAAGGGAAGCTTTTGTGACGCAAAAAGTTCTTTTTCCAGCTTTCTTGTACTCCCAACGAAAAACACTTTTCCTCCCGGATTTAACTCCCGAAGTTCCTCCACTATTGCAAGGGAGGGAAATATGTGTCCACCCGTCCCCCCTGCAGCAATAAGGATGTTAAAGCCTGTCATTTCGTAATTTATTCTCATAGGCTATGTTAAAGAGCATACCCATCTGAAACATAGTAATAATGAGAGAGGAGTTTCCATAGCTTACCAGGGGTAGCGTTATCCCGGTAACAGGGATAGTCCCCGTTACTCCTCCTATATTGATAAAAGCTTGTAGTGCAATACTGGCTGTAATGCCCATCCCCAAAACAGCTTGGAAATTATCTCTGGAGCTGGTTGCTATTTTCCAGCCTTTCCACAAGATTATCAAAAAGAGGACGAGCACCAAAACGGCACCTACAAAACCCAATTCCTCTCCAATAATAGCAAAAATAAAGTCGGTATGTCGGTCTGGTAAGAAGAAAAATTTTTGCCTGCTTTCCCCAAGACCTTTACCAAAGATACCACCGGAACCAAGCGCTATCAGAGATTGAATGATTTGAAAGCCCTTTCCTTGAGGATCGTTCCAGGGGTTGAAAAAGGCTTCTATGCGCCTCATCCAGTAATCTTTACCACTGAAAAGTATTAAAAATATGCCACTGGGAAGTAGGGCTCCAGCACAAACGAAGAGATGCAGAAGTCTGCTTCCACCAATAAACAGCGTTATTAGTGTTATCGCAATGATGAAGGAAGCAGTACCCAGGTCCGGCTCAAGGAGAATAAGCAGGCATATGGTGCCTATCATAAGAAAAGAGGGCAAAACTCCCCACCAAAAGTCTTTGATTCTCTCTTGATGCGTGCTTAAAGCAGAAGCCAGGTAAAGCAGAACGCTAAACTTGGCAAACTCCGATGGCTGAAAGTTAAGTGAGCCAAATGAAAGCCAGCGCGCCGATCCTCCCCCTTCACGTCCAATGACTGGAACAAAAACCATCAAAAGTAGTAAAAGGTTAAGTAGAAGAATTCTCGAGCTCAGTTGTCTAAGCTTCTGAAGAGGAAACAGGGAACCAAGAAGAAAAAAGGGTAAAGAAAGCAAAACACCAAAAAGATGCCTTTTTAGGAAAAACAACGCATCGTGGTAAGCATATATACTGGTAGTCATACTGGCGCTGAAAACCATAATGATACCTAACGATAGTAAAATCACTATACTCCAGAAAAGCAGTGGCTCTGACTTCCAGCGCGCAAGCCAGTGCTCTCCTACCCTGCTTAAACTGGTTGATGACATTTTTTGAGTGTCAACCTTTGACAAGTTCATGGACAATGTTTTTGAAATGTTCTCCCCTCTCTTCAAAGTTTTTGTACTGATCCCAGCTGGTACAACCCGGGGAGAGCAAAATGGAATCCCCCTTCGAGGCTTTGAGAAAAGCCTGCTGCACCGCCTCTTCGAGGTCGCTGCAAAGTGAAAGGTCATAAAAACCTGACAGGGACTGGTAAAGGAGTGGTGCTGATTCTCCAAAGAGGATTATAGCTTTGACTTTATCCGGTTCAGAGAGTGCTGTAAGTTCAGAAAAATCTTTTACCTTAGCCCTGCCTCCCATTATCAAAATTATCGGTTTGTTCAAGGCTTCGAGTGCTACCTTGGTTGCTGAAGGCGTTGTTGATTTGGAGTCGTTAAAAAAGGTTATTCCTTCGATTTCACATACCTTTTCCAAACGGTGAGGCAATCCCCGAAAGCTATGCAGAGAATTAGCTATTGCATCAGGGCTTATTCCAGCTCGACGACAAATCGCTGTCGCACAGGTCAGATTTTCAAGGTTGTGTTTACCAGGAAGACTCCAGCCCGAAATATGAAAAAGGATTTTTTTGATTCCACTTTTCTTTTCGCACAGTTGATTCTGGTCTATAAAGAAACCCTCTTGCAGAGCTCCAGTCACCGAAAAGGTTACCAGCTGGGACTTCAGATCAGGGATATTCTTTGTTACCCATTGAGGATGGGTCAAATTAATAACTGCTATATCTTCTTTTCGCTGGTTCACAAATATTTTTCGCTTGACAGAAAAATAGTTTTCCATGTCTCCATGTCGGTCAAGATGGTTGGGGAATATGTTGAGCAGGGCTGCAATGTGAAAGCGAGCGTTGATAACCCTTTCCAATTGGAAACTGCTTACTTCCAGAATTGCCCACTCGAAAGCAGCCTCGCCAAGCAGGACTTCAGCAGCTGGCGTTCCAAAATTCCCTCCCGTAAAGACCGAAATTCCATTTTCTTTGAAGATATGGCTTACCAGAGCAGTGGTTGTGCTCTTTCCGTTGGAACCGGTTATGGCAATGGTGGGAATTTTCAACTCTTCCATAACCAGTTCTAAATCGCTAATCACTGGTATCCTGGTTCCAGACAATTCATCGATAAGAGGATGTTGCCCAATGCCCGGACTTACAATGCATTTTGCAAGGGGAATATCTTTTACTTTTTGCCATTCTGATTTAATCAGAAAAGAGAAGTTAGGATTTCGAGCCAGAAAAGCTGGTAGCTCGTGAATAGTTTTATAATCATCCGTTGCCCAGACCCTTTCTCCTCTTGAGAGAAGCAATCTGGCAACCGAAACACCTGCTTTTCCCAAACCTATCACCAGATAATCGCTCATCTTTATCTCCCCATTCCATAAAAAGCTAACAAGCAACCCAGGGCCTGAACAATCCAGAAACGAGCAGTTATCGCACTTTCTTTCAACCCTTTGAGCTCAAAATGATGGTGAACTGGACTCATGAGAAAAACCCGTTTTTTGAAAAGCTTGAAGTAAAGAACTTGGATTATCACTGACAACGTATCGACGATGTAAATAATGCCTGAAAAAACGAGCAGTAGAGATTGTCCCGATAATAAAGCCGCTACAGCAATGAGAGCACCCACAAAAAGAGACCCCGAATCTCCCATAAATATTTTTGCCGGCCAAACGTTAAAGTATAGAAACGCCATCAACGAGCCACTTATCGCAAAGCAAAACCCTGCATACTGGGGCAAGTCTTTGAGAAGGAAAAAGCTACCCCAGAAAAGCATGGTTAACATTCCACACCCTCCAGCCAAGCCGTCCAAACCATCGGTTATATTAAAAGCATTAGTGGTAGCAGTTAAAAGGAAAATTCCGTAAAGAAGAAAGGACCAGGGTGCTAAAGTAAACTGTTTTTCAGAAAAAGGAATGCCCACCTGGGCAGGGAAGACGCTTTTACCCAGAACCATTATCAGGGTACTGAAAAGGAGCTGGAAAAACAGTTTGTTCCTGGCTTTTATTCCCCAGGGATGGTTATAAAAGGTTTTCAGAAAATCATCAATGAGACCTATTCCAAAGAAGCCCAGAGTTCCCAAAAAAACAGGAATAAGGAATGAATGACCAGCTGTTCCAGAAAACAGCAAAACAACCAGGGTGGTTATCAAAACAATGACCACACCACCTCCACTGGGCGTGTTTTCTTTGTGGAGATGCAATTCTGGCCCTTCCTTTTTGATTTTCTGGCCTACCTTTCTTTTATTTTGCCAGCGAATGTAAAAGGGGAAAATGGCAAAACTCAACGCAAAACTGACCAGGAATAAAAGCACAACTTCTTTTAGAGCCGGATACATTCGTTTTGCCTCCACTCTTTAGGAATGGCCTTTTCTATTTCGATTTGTCGTGAAGCCTTAAAAGCTACCACCCACTTATCTTTTCTAAAAGACAGGTTTTCAACCAGAATTTCTCGAATCTCCTGGTGAGAATGAGCAAGCTGAAACTTTTCTTTTTTGGAGAAGAATTGTTTGGTTAGTTCCCAATAAGCTTGATGCATTTGCGTTCCAAGCAGGATGGCCTTGTTAATAGGTGATTCGGCAATGCTCTTGAGCAGTTTCAGGTGTTCTTCCAGAGAGTAACTTCCCAGCTCAAGCATGTCTCCAGCAACGAGCCAGGTTTCCATCTGCAAGCTGGAAAATCTGGTAAGAAGATTGAGCATCTTTCGGTAAGATAACGGGTTAGCATTATAGGCATCGTTGAAAACGATGCCTTGGTTATAGCGGAACCAGTTACCCCTTCCTGCTGGCAGGGTTAGTTGGGCGATGCCCTCGTATATGGTATCTTGAGGTACTCCCAACCTGGTAGCAATGTCAATGACTGGAGCAAGCAGAGAGATCAATTCAGGAAAAAGCAAAGGTGTTTGGTAGTTAGCGATCTTTTTGTTTCCCCACAGAAGCTGAAAGCAGCTTTTCATGCTATCCAGCTTTAGCTCAATATGTGCAATTCGGAGCCTGCTTTCAGGGTTCTGACCGAAAGTTATCACTGGTATTTTGTGTTTCAAGGCCTCTTGCTTAATAATTGGCCACCAGGTATTATCGATGTTAAGGTAAGCAAGTTTGGTGTACTCACCCATGAGCTGTGCTTTTTCATATGCTACTTCCTCTTCATTGCGCAAGCCCTCAAGATGCCCCCTCCCCAAGGCTGTAAAAATCACAATCTCAGGCTTAATAACTTGGGAAAGCTCTGCCATCTCGCCTTTTTGGCTGATGCCAGCTTCGAAAATCCAAAGGTCACTCGTTTCTCGAAAGTTGCACGCCGACCAGGAGACGCCTATCAGGGTGTTGTAGCTTTTGGGGGTTATATCTACATTTAAATTTTTACCCAAAATCTGATACAAAAAGTTTTTACAACTGGTCTTACCAACGGTACCAGTTAGGGCTATTTTGGTCTTGGGATATTTGATGATTATTCGTTCAGCAAGCTTTTTCAATGCCTGGACGGTATCCTTTACCTTGAAAACGTAGACCTCTTTCTGAACCGTTGAAGAGAGATCCTTTTGCACCACCAGCCCGCTGGCACCTTTATCCAGCGCTTCCTTTACAAAGTAGTGGCCATCGCTTTTCTGACCGGGAAGCGCAAAGAACAACTGATTCGCTCTACATTCTCTACTGTCAATGGCGATTCCTTCGAAAAATCCATTAACACCTCTTTGGGCGGGTTCTACCTGAAAAGCTGTTGCAACTTCTTCAACACTAATCTTCATCTTCTCTCAAAAGCTCCTTGGCAACCTGGTAATCATTATGGGGAAAGCTACGATTGGCAACTATTTGAAAGCGTTCGGGTCCCTTTCCAGCAAGGAAAACAACATCTCCTCTTTGTGCTTCCTTCAAGGCTTTGCGTATAGCTTCTCTGCGATCTGGCACAACGTAGTACTTTACTGCTTTTTGTCCAGCTATCTCTTTCACACCCTCCAGAGCATCCTGAATGGTTTGCATCGGGTCTTCATTGCGAGGATTGTCGGTGCTTATGACACAAACATCACTGTATTGGGCAACAACTTTACCCATCAGCGGTCTTTTAGCACGGTCTCGCTCTCCCCCACATCCAAAAACCGTTATCAGTTTACCCTTTGCATGCTCACGAATTAAAGATAAAGCCTTCTGTAAGCCATGCCAGTTATGTGCGAAATCAACTATTATCTCTACACCCTTTTTATTTTCTACTCTTTCCCACCTTCCAGGTATCTTTCTGGTATTTTCGAGGCCTTCCCCAACCTTTTCAAGAGGTACACCGGCTGCAAGAGCTATCCCCGAAGCAGCCAGTGCGTTGTACACGTTGTGTTCTCCAGGAAAGTTGATGACGACTTTCATCCTTCCCCATGGAGTGTGCATAACAAAGCTGGTCTGATAAAGCGAATATTCGATGCACTCAGCGCTGATGTCCGCTTTTTCTTTCAAACCAAAGCCAAGACGAGCCACTCCCAATGATTGGAACATTTTTCGGCAATTCTGATCATCCGCGTTAAAAAGTGCCATGCGGGGATAGGGCTTATCAAAATTTTCTTCAAGCATTTGAAACAGCTTCCTTTTACTCTGAAAGTAATCCTTAAAATTACGGTGAAACTCAAGATGCTCCGGAATAAGGTTGGTTATCACTGCATAATCAAATGACACACCTTGCAGTCTTCCCAGGGCCAGACCGTGTGAAGAAACCTCAATTACAGCATTCCGAATGCCCATCTCTACCATGGTACGAAGGTGATCCTGGATGTTTATCGATTCTTCAGTGGTGTTTGCAGGCTCAAGTTCCAGAGGCCCCATAGCGTTCAAGCAGGTGGTGAGAAGACCCGAGGGAGTTCCCGATGCTTCCAGGATATTTCTTAGGAAGAAACAAGTGGTTGTCTTCCCATTGGTTCCAGTTACCCCAAAGATTCGCATCTTTTGAGCAGGGTTACCAAAGAAAGGACCGGCTATTGCGTTCAGCGCATCCCGAGCTCTTTCAACGAGCACCCAAGATACCCCTTCCTGCTTTGGCAAGGAAGAGCTTCTCTCCACTATCAAAATCCCTGCTCCCCGTTCCAGCGCCTCCTGAAGGTACTGATGTCCATCCACGTTGTTACCCGGAATAGCAAAAAAAGCAAAACGGGGTCTTACCTTTTTAGAGTTTATGGCAATACCCAGAATTTCCTCTTCAGGATCAACTATGTTTTTTGCCTTGTAAACAGGGAAAAGCCCCACGAAATCTTTCACTTTCACATCGTCTTTACCTCCGCGTCTTCTGGCATGATGTTACTGTATACGGCTATGTCCTGAGCGATGTTTTTGAAAACAGGAGCCGCCGTATCTCCTCCATAATATTCACCTTGAGGTTCATCGAGCACTACAATAATACCAAAACTTGGCCGGGGAAGAGGAAAAAAGCCCACAAAAGAAGAAACAAATTTATTGTTGGCATAGCGACCATCAGGGTTAACCTTTTGCCCGGTGCCGGTTTTTCCTGCAATGCGGAGACCCGGCAGCGAAGCCTTAATACCAGTTCCTTTTTGTACCACCTTTTCCATCATGCTCAACACTTTCTGCGCTGCTTGTTTGGAAATTACGCGTTTATTCGCTAAGGTGCCATTCTCCGACAGACTGGAAAGAGAATCGCTGTCTTTGATGATTCGAGGGGGCACGAATACACCCTGATTGGCAATTACTGAAAGAGCCACCAGCATCTGAAGAGGGGTAGTCATGATTTCTTGGCCTATGGATATAGCTGCTGGAGAAAGACCAGACCACTGCTTTGGGGGACGCAAAATACCGGTCTCTTCCCCGGGAAGATTTAGGGCTGTTTTCTGTCCCAGTCCCAGTTCTTTTAAATAAGCGTAGATTTTTTCTGGATTCAAGCGCATCGCTATGGTTATGATGCCCGTGTTACAAGAGTTGATAATGATATCTTCCAGCTTTTCTTTACCGTGAGATTTAATGTCCCTAATCCGGTGTCCTCCGACCTTTATGGAACCATTACAATAAAACTCTTCTTCAGAATCTACCACTCCTTCTTCAAGTGCCAAAGCCATTATGAGGGGCTTTACAATGGACCCCGGCTCGAAAAGTAAGGCAGTAGCTAAATTCTTCCAGTTTTCACGGGGATAGTCTGCAAAGTGGTTATTATCATAACCAGGGTAAGAACACATAGCTAATATTTCTCCCGTTTGGGGATTGTTGACGATAACCACTCCCCTTTTGGCATTGGTTCGAGCAATTGCTTCTTGTAACCTTCTCTCTGCAAAAAACTGAATGGTGCTGTCTATGGTGATTGTCAGATTTTTCCCGGGCACAGGTGGAATTTCCCTGATAGTGGTCGGAATTTCCTGCCCCAGTGCATCTTTCTCACTAATGCGGTATCCAGCTTTTCCGGACAACAGTTTGTTGAAAGCAAACTCCAGTCCCTCCAGACCCCGATGGTCAGTGCCTACAAACCCCAGAAGATTGCTTCCGTTAGGAGCCTGAGGATAAAAACGAGCATATTCTCTTACCAGGCCAATACCCTGCAATTTAATCCTGTCCAGTTGTTCACAAACTGTAGCTGGAGCCTTTTTGACGATGAGTACTGAACTCAATTCGGAATTCAGTTTCTGGTAAACTTCTGTATAGGGAATTTTTAGTATCTGAGAGAGTGCCCTGGCTGTTTGCTCCGGGTCTTTTATTATCTTTGGATAGGCATAAAGGGATACGGTTTCAACATCTCGAGCAAGAACGTTTCCCTCACGGTCTACAATCTCACCGCGCGGAGCGGGTATTTCCTCTATCCTTAGACGCTGAGCCACCTTTTCCAAATAAAAATGATTATTGATTACTTGAAGAGAAAAAAGGCGGAAGCCAACCAGCAAAAAGAGCCCAGTAATAAATACGCTCAAAAATAAAGACCGGTAGAAAAAGCTCCTTTTGTTCACTGCAGAAAGAATCAGTCTGTTATCTCAAAAGGATGTTGTTTCTCAACTACACGCGCAGTCGCAGATTGAGGTATTCCGGGTAGACTCGCCAGAAAAACCCTTTTTGTGGGGGGTTGCATTCCCAGTTTTTCTTGAGCAATTTTCTGTATGCGCTCCAGAGAAGCTAAAAATTTGACTTCTTTCTCCAGTTGCTCAGTTTGTGCCTTCAAAGTAGTAATCTTTTGCTGACACGCCTCAAGCATAAGGGATTTCTCAAGCAATTTAGCCTGAAGATAAAGATAACCAATCGACAGAACACAGATTAGGACAACAGACGTTAAAATGTAGAGGTTGACCTTTGAGCCTTCCATCTCCGTTTCCCCCTCTATATTTTTTGTGCTGCTCGGAGACGTGCGCTCCGAGAGCAGGGATTTCCTCTGCGTTCCTCAGGACCTGGCAAAAGAGGTTTTTTGGTAAGCACCGCCAGTTCTGTTGAGCTTTTAAAAAAGTTTTTGACCACCCTGTCTTCAATTGAATGATAGGCAATCACTACGATTGTGCCTCCCTTTTTGAGGAAGGGCACGCTCTTTTGAAGAGCCTGTTCAAGGTTTTCTATTTCCCGGTTAATAAAAATTCGCAAAGCCATAAACGTGCGGGTTGCTGGATGAATACGATGTCTGCCAGGAGGATATGTCTTACTAATCAGCTCCGCTAATTCTACAGTTGTTTGTATAGGTCTTTTCTGGCGCCTTCGGACTATAGCTCGGGCAATGCGCCTGGCAAAGCGTTCTTCCCCAAAGACAGAAATGATATGTTGTAATTCTTTCTCGGGGGCTTCGTTTAACAGCTGATAAGCGGTTTCCCCCGGAGAAGAAGTATTCATTCGCATATCCAAAGGGCCGTTTAGCTGAAAACTAAAGCCTCGCTCGGGTGTTTTAAGTTGATGAAGAGATACACCCAGATCAAAGAGAATGCCCGAAATGTCAGTGATCCCAAGACTTTTCAGGATCTGGTCCACTTGGGAAAAATTACCTTTAACCAGAGTTACTCTTTCTGTAAAAGGAGCCAACCGTTTGCGAGCGAATTCTATGGCTTCTGGGTCCTGGTCTATACCAATGACACGAACTGCCGGAGAGGAACGCTTTAGAATTTCCAGGGTATGTCCGCCTCCCCCCAATGTTGCGTCAACAAATATTCCCTCCTCTTCAGAGAGCGGTAGGAAACTACAAACTTCCTGAACCATTACCGGTTTGTGAAAAATTTCTTCCATGGAATTTCTCACAGGTTGGTTTCAAATATTATCTTTTCCGCAATATCTCCAAATTTTTCCTCAACTTCTTTCATGTGTTCTCTCCAGTTCTGTTCCGACCAAATCTCGATTACCTTTCCGGCACCAGCAATAACTGCTTTTTTGTCGATTGAAGCATATTCTCTGAGGTGTCGGGGAAGCAGGATTCTACCCTGAGAGTCAATTGATTCTTGAGAAGCGTTAGCGAAAAAAAAGCGGGTAAATTCTCGAGCATCTTTTTTGGTGAAAGAAAGGTTTGCCACTTTTTGACACAAGTTCTGCCAGGATTCTTCGGGGTAAACAAGGATGCATCTTTCCACTCCTTTAGTTAGATATGCTTTGTCGCTCAAATCCTTACGAAAGGTGCTGGGAATGGTTATTCTCCCTTTGGCGTCTACGGAATACTCGAACTGACCAAGGAACATTATTCCCCACTTTCCCCCACAAAAAGACATAACACTCCACAAAAAGGATAGAACATGAGGGTGAAAAGAGAAACAGAACAAAAGTTTGAGTACTCAAGAAAGCCAGAAAAAAATTAGCTCTGATGTGGAAAGAATTTCCTGGTGGTCAAGGCCTGGAGCAATGACGTCCAATCTCTTTTTTGAATTTCAAGTAGTGTGAAGGTACGACCAATTTCGGAAAGAGAATGGGCGTCAGAAAATGAGACCAGAACGTACTCTCCGAGACTAACATTTCCTCGAAGGGTTTCTGCTTTCTGCCAGGAAGAGATTTCTATCGTTTCAATACCCCACTCCCGTGGTATAAAACCCAGGTTGGCAAGCACGCTGTAAGAAGCTCGGTCAATGTGAGAGGGAACGACAAATCCCTGGTATTTGCGAGCCAAAGTAATGAGTTCTTCTGCCGACAATTGCGTTGGATACGTCAACAGGTATTTTTTCTTCGCTTTAATCCCACCTTCTTCATCAATAACCCACTCCTCGCCCCATATTTCTTCATTGATAGGAATCCGTGAAAGATTAGCGTCGACTTCTCGGTTGAAGAGAGCGAGCAAATCTAAAGTAGGGAAAAAACACAAAAAGTGTATTTCTTCTTTGCTTTCCACTTCAATCCCTGGTACCACCCATAAACCAAAGCGTTGCCCTAATTCCATGGTGAGTCCAACGTTTTCGCACGCATTATGGTCTGTTACCGCAATAACGTCCAGTTTCTTTTGCAGGGCTTCAAGAACTATGCAGTGGGGCAACATTTCTCTCTGTGCACACGGTGAAAGCACAGAGTGAATGTGAAGGTCAGCACGCAACAAGGTTTCAGGCATTGCGTCTTAAGCCTGGTAAACCAAGCCGAGAAAGAACAGCAACCGCTTGATAGGTGGTAAGAGGGGTTTTGAGAATGGTAATACCTTCTTTTTCAGCGCGCTGCGAAGTTTGTTCATCAACATCCTGGAAGTTGGTTACTACGATACAGGGGATACCAACCAACTTTGCTACTGCGACAACGTTAGGGTGGGATTGAATAGTCACCCAAACAGAGCTTTCTTTCGCATTTGCTATAACATCACTTAACAGGTCTCCTGCATAACCTCCAGAGACTTCCTGTTGTTCCAGATCACCTTTTGCAATAACTTGAGCCTGGAGAGGTTCAATAATCTCGATTATCTTCATGTCAATCCTCCTTCTTCCCAGCCATGGTTTGAGGAACTCTACTTGCTAATTCCTGAATTTCCCTGGCTTTCTCAAGCAGTTGCTCTCTTAACAGAAAAGGACAATCGGTTTCCAGGGCTTTGCCAAGCACTATATCTTCAGCAAGAGCTCTGCAGGTCGGTGAACCACACGCTCCACAATCAAGCCCTGGCAATTTTTCAGTTAGCTTCTCTATTGTTTGATACTTTTGCATGGCTTTTCTAAAATCTTTGTCAAGTTTTAATACTTCCTTGGCCTGATATGGGGTACTTCTCAGCAGTATCCCTTTTTGTTGCCACTCCAAAAGTAAATCTTTTTCTATGGGCTTGTAATTACTGTATTTTTTAATCAAGTGGTTTACGCTAACTTTGGCGATAAAGGGATTGCGAACCGCTAAAACCCCGCCAATGCACCCTCCAACACAGGCCTGGGCTTCGCAATAAACCACTTTCGAGAGCTCTCCCATTTCTATCTTTTCCAGAACTGAGATAACGTTATGAATTCCATCCACCGCCATAAACTCCCCCTCCCCCAGGGATTCCTGTTCGCCACCTGAGCGCGCCCATCCTATACCCTTCCAGCTTGCCATCTGAAAAGAAGCAGCAGGCTTTGCCTGGTCAAGCCTATTGACGAGTTGAGAATAAACTTCCGAAATGGATATGGCGCCATCAATTCTTGAAAGGTCCTCTTTACTCTGCCTTACCTCGGTAACCTTGGCAGGACAGGGAGTAATAAAAAAAACACCTACTTCTTCAGACTTAAAGCCCTGCTTGAGTGCTTCCAGGCGGGCAATTTTTGCTGCTACTCCCAGAGGCGAGTCCATCGGCAAAAGGTTTTCAATGAGCGAAGGAAACTTCACTTCGATAAGTCTTACCACAGCGGGACAGGCCGAGGAAATGACTGGTTTTGGAACCTCTTTTCTGGACAAGTATTCAGCCGTGGCTTCAGCAAGTATTTCAGCTCCTCTGGCAACTTCAAACACACTTGAAAAACCCAGTGTTAGTAGTCCACCAAGTATTTTCTCCAAAGGGGTATCCACTCTGAACTGGGCATAAAAAGAGGGAGCCGGAAGTGCTACCGAGTATTTAAACCTTCGAATGCTTTCCAATGGGTCGCTTTGAGCATATTTTGCATGGTTGGGACAAGTCCTGATACACTCGCCACAATCTATGCAACGTTCTTCATCAATGCGCGCCTTTCCTCCCCTCACTCTTATTGCTTCAGTGGGACAGCGCCTGATACAATGAGTACAACCTTTACATTTTTCTTCATCCAGGCGTACTGAATGAAAAAAGGTAGCAAGTTCCATAAACCCACCTAAGCCTTGTTTTTAAGAAGAAAGTCCATAATCACCTTAGTTCCTTTTCCAACCTGGGTTTCGATGTTGAGCTGGTCTGAGCATTTCTTCATATTGGATAGTCCGTATCCTGCTCCAAAACCCATTTCCCTTATGTGGGGTGGAGCTGTCGAATAACCTTCCTGAAAGGCTAACTCCAAGTCTGGTATACCAGGTCCTTCGTCGTCCACCACAATATGTACTCGGTCGGGATATATATCTACAGAGAAAACACCTCGATAGGCATGGATTACAACATTCATTTCTGCTTCATAGGCAGCAATAACCACTCTTCTTGTAAAGTTAGGCGGAAAACCGGTTTGCTGAAGGATTTTTTTTATTTCACTGGAAATATCCCCTGCACTCTGAAAATCTCCACCGTTTATGTTGCGCTGCAAGGAAATAAGCGGTTCATTGTTTGTCTGTTTCATCGGGCGTACTGCAGGCAGTAGAGTTTAGTTCACTACAGCCTTTAAGGCCTTTCATATAAAGTCTTCCACAGGCTTCATACATAGGTAGTTTGGTAGCCAAAAGAGGTATTTTCTTGATGTTGGCAAGCTCTATAGTTGCAGAATCAGGCTTTTTGCCGCGTACGAATATTATCCCCACCAGATCACTCATTTCTGCAGTGCGAATTACCTGGGCATTGGTTAAACCAGTAAGCAACACCGATCTCTCTTTTGTAAAAGCCAACACATCACTAAGCAAATCACTACCACACGCTGATACAGGTTCCTGATCCAGAAACTCTTCCCCTGCAAGGACTTCAGCATCAAGAATTTCCTTGATTTCTCTTAAAGTCATGACCAACCTCTCCTTATTTACCGGCAAATGCTTCTATGCCCTGACTGGCAAGTTTGCTCACTGTTTGTTTGGCCTCTTCGAAAGTGGTAAAGCCGTATATTCTCACTTTGTAAACATTGTTGTCTTTTTCTATAGAAGCTGTAAAACCAAGTTCCTTTAGCAAAGAGCGCATCCTTTCTGCATTGGCAATTTGGGAAAAGGCTCCAGCCTGAACGTAATAACCTTCTTTCTGCGACACCGAGCTCGCCTGGTCCGACCGGGTTTCTGAAGCGGGGCTTTTCTGAACGGGAGGTGCTGAGGTAGGTTTGGGCGTGCTTTGATTTTCTATCTGAGAAACCGTTATTGAGTCCGACTCCTTTTGAACTGTTTGCAATGGGGATGGTGGAGGTGTCTCAGGCGGAGGCAACACTTCGGGACTTTTCTGAACATTCAGAGCTTTCTGTCCAGTGCTTCCAGAAACTAATCGGCTGGCAGGACCAGTGTCTGCCCTTTCTTTTACCCAGCTTCCTGTTATCATGGAAGTATAGGCTTCAAGGTCTCCACGCGCTGCGAAAAAAGCAAAGACCACTATTACCAGGCCACCTGCCAGAATAACAATAGTTTCAACAGGGTCTTTTTTCCTGAAAGGAGAAATCATCATTTTGCTATAGCCTCTTTCAGGCGAACAAGCTTGGCTTTCTCTGCATTCAGCTCAGAAAATCTCCGCTTTTCTCTTTGCACGGTTTCTTCCGGAGCCCGATTCAGGAAATCTGGATTGTTGATTCTTCTGGAAACTCTTTCCAGCTCTTCATCAACTTCTTGAATTTTTTTCTCAAGACGCTGCAATTCCTGACCAATATCAATGGCCCCTTCAACATTAAGGTAAATTTCTGCTCCCTTAGTACTGGATATTGCAAAGCCTTCTGGTCTTTCCAAGCCAACACCTATTTCTTTAACAGTGCACCTGGCCAGCGTTTCAATGTAGTTCTTATAGGTGTTAAGTTCCTCTACGGGAGAGCTGGCATCGGTAAGGTTGATAATCACTTCGCTTTGGTGCGTAAGCGGTATGCGTAACTCAGACTTAAGAAAGCGTATTTCACGAATAATTGCTTGAAAGATACCAATCAACTCGTCTACCTCGAAGTCAATCTTCTCGGGCGAGCTTTCGGGCCAGGGAGCTATCATGATACTCTCAGCTTCGCTGAGGGGAAGATTTTGCCATATCTCCTCAGTTATGTAGGGTGCAATGGGGTGAAGTAATTTAAGTATTTGGGAGAGAATTTGAACCAGCAATTGCTGGGCTTTTCTCCTTTCCTGGGGTTTTCCTTCATAGAGATCTTTTTTGCACCACTCTATGTACCAGTCGCAGAATTCTCCCCAGACAAATTCATATATCAGGTTTGTGTATTCTCCAAAGTTAAATCTCTCGAGCTCACTGGTTGCCTGTTCTATAGTCTGCTGGA
Organism: Thermatribacter velox; assembly: GCF_038396615.1. Classification (NCBI taxonomy): domain Bacteria; kingdom Pseudomonadati; phylum Atribacterota; class Atribacteria; order Atribacterales; family Thermatribacteraceae; genus Thermatribacter; species Thermatribacter velox. The sequence goes on along the minus strand of NZ_CP121689.1, from coordinate 1,210,864 downwards.
GGCGGGAAAGAATCCAGCGGTCTTTGAGGTCAAGGAGGGAAACAGGAACTGGTTCTTCAACATCTGAGGGCCTTAACTCTTCAGTGTTCATCAAAACGAATCGGGAAGCGTTCCAGAGCTTATTCATGAAGTTCCTTGATGCCTCAATTCTTTCCATAGAAAGATTGATATCTCTTCCCTGAATGGTCAACCAGGCGAGAGCAAAGCGCAAAGAATCAACACCATATTTTTGGGTAATTTCCAGGGGATCTATAGCATTGCCTGCGGATTTACTCATTTTCCTTCCCTGGGCATCTCTCACTAAAGGCGTTATGTAAACTTTGCGGAAGGGCACTTCACCGGTGAACTTGAGACCCATCATAATCATTCGGGCTACCCAGAAGAATATGATGTCGAAACCAGTTACCAGTACCGAGGTAGGATAGAAAATCTCCAGTTCTTTAGTTTTTTGGGGCCAACCCAGAGTCGAAAAAGGCCAGAGCGCAGAGCTAAACCAGGTATCGAGCACATCTTCTTCCTGGTGTACTTTCCCTCCACATTTTGGACAGCGTTCAGGCTGATTTCGATGTGCAAACACAAAATTGCACTCTTCACAGGTGAAAATCGGAATCTGGTGTCCCCACCAGATTTGCCTGGAAATACACCAGTCCTTTATGTTATACATCCACTCGAAATAGACTTTTTCCCAGTTTTCAGGTATAAACTCTATTTGCTTTTCAGCGACCGCTTTAATGGCTGGTGTAGCCAGTTCTTTCATTTTGACAAACCACTGCTTTGAAATTAGCGGCTCCACTACTGTGGTACAGCGATAACATCTGCCTACTGCGTGGGTATGGTCTTCCACTCTTTCAAGGTATCCCAACTGGGAAAGTCTGGCCACTATTTTTTCACGACATTCTTCGCGAGATAGTCCAGCAAATTCGCCAGCTTCTCCAGTCATTCTGGCTTTCTGGTCAATCACCTTGACCAAGGGCAAGTTATGCCTTTTGCCCAGTTCGAAATCGTTGAAGTCATGCGCCGGTGTCACCTTGAGCACACCAGTGCCGAATTTGGGATCCACGTAAGCATCGGCAATTATCGGGAGCTCTCGACCCACCAGAGGAAGAATAACCACTTTCCCTATCAAAGCCTTATAGCGCTCATCCTCAGGGTTGACGGCTACGGCCACATCACCCAGCATGGTTTCCGGGCGAGTGGTGGCAATGGTGAGAAACTTTTCAGGATCGTCTTTAAAATAATACCGTATGTAATAGAGTTTCCCCTTCTGCTCCTTAAAATCGACCTCTATATCGGCAAGCGCAGTTTCGCAGCGCGGGCACCAGTTGACAATATATTCGCCCTGGTAAATAAACCCTTCCTCAAAAAGACGGACAAAAACTTCCTTAACTGCCCTGGAGAGTCCTTCATCCATAGTGAACCTTTCTCTGGTCCAATCGCAGGAAGCTCCCATACGTTTTAATTGGTTCCTGATTCTTTTATGATAAACTTCCTTCCACTGCCATACTCTTTCCAGAAATTTTTCTCTTCCCAGGTCGTGCCGGCTCAACCCTTCTTTGGCAAGTTCCCGCTCCACCACGTTCTGGGTAGCGATACCCGCATGGTCAGTGCCCGGAACCCAAAGCACATTAAATCCTCGCATTCTTTTGAAGCGCGCCAGGATGTCCTGAAGGGTAAGGTTCAATGCATGCCCCATATGAAGGAAGCCGGTCACATTAGGGGGAGGTATAACTATGGAAAAAGGCGGCTTGGAGCTTTCTAAATCGGGGGTAAAAAAGCCGCTTTTTTCCCAAAAACTGTAAAGCTTTCCTTCTATTTCCGAAGGATCGAAGGCTCGGGGAATGGCTTTGCTCTTTTCGATGCTCATGTCACTCTCCTCTTCTCAAGCAGATTCTTTTTCTTCAGCAGTCTTATCTTCCAGGAGGGAGAGAAAGAGTTCTCTTTTTCTTTCAGCGTCAAGTATAAACTGATCGTCTATTACTACCGACTTTACATCTTTGCGAGAGGGTAATTCAAACATCAAGTCGGTCATTATCCTTTCTATAATGGCTCTCAGACCTCTTGCTCCAGTGCCTTCTTTCAAAGCCTTCTTAGCGATTAGCTTTAGCGCACCTTCAGTAAAGGTTAGGGTTACGCCCTCTAATTCAAAGAGCTTCTGGAACTGCTTTATCAAACTGTTTCTGGGCTCAGTAAGTATCCTGACCAGGTCTTCTTCTTGGAGAGGATCCAGCGCACAGACTACGGGTATTCTCCCTACAAACTCTGGTATCATGCCAAACTTGATCAGGTCTTCAGGTTGAACCCGATGTAAAATATTTGTTTTCTCCACGTCAGGAGAAAGCAATTCTTTGTTGCCAAATCCTATGCGACAGTCCTTCAATCTTGCTTCAACGATTTTTTCCAGTCCCACAAAGGCACCACCACAAATAAAAAGAATGTTTTCAGTATTGATTTGAATGAACTCTTGATGGGGGTGTTTTCTTCCTCCCTGTGGCGGTACGTTAGCTATAGTGCCTTCCAGGATTTTAAGCAGCGCCTGCTGTACACCCTCACCAGAAACATCCCTGGTGATAGAAGGGCTATCGCTTTTGCGGGCGATTTTGTCGATTTCGTCGATGTATACTATGCCCTTCTCGGCACGTTTTATGTCAAAGTTGGCGTTTTGAATGAGGCGCAGTAAAATATTTTCCACATCTTCGCCTACGTACCCTGCCTCGGTCAGGGTGGTGGCATCTGCTATCGCAAATGGAACATTTAGAAATTTCGCCAAGGTTTTGGCAAGCAGGGTTTTACCACATCCTGTGGGTCCAATCAGCAAGACGTTACTTTTTTCTATTTCTACCTTCTCTTCCTCCGTACGATAAAAAATCCTTTTGTAATGATTATATACAGCTACAGAGAGCGTTATTTTCGCCCTTTCCTGCCCAACAACGTAGCGATCGAGATACTCTTTGATTTCCTTGGGTGTTGGAATGCGGTCCGGAGTCCACTCTTTTCTGGTTTTATGAGAATCTTCCTTAATTATTTCATTGCAAAGCTCGATGCATTCATTACAAATATATACTCCTGGACCTGCAATGAGCTTTTTAACTTCACTCTGGGTTTTGCCACAGAAAGAACAACGAAGTTTTCCTCTATCTTCATCAAATCTGGTCATTTTTCTCCTTTTTTCCTCCCAGTATTTTATCAGGGTAAAGCACCCGGTCTATGATGCCATATTCTTTTGCCTCTTCAGAAGACATGAAAAAGTCTCGCTCGGTATCCCTGCGGATTTTTTCAACCGGTTGTCCAGTGTGAAAAGCCAAAAGCTCGTTCAGGCGGTCTCTTATTTTTACCATTTCCCGGGCGTGGATTTCAATATCCGTCACCTGACCTTGAGCCCCTCCCAAAGGCTGGTGAATCATTATCCGGGAATTGGGTAGAGCCATTCTTTTCCCTTTGGCTCCAGCAGCTAAAATAACCGCCGCTCCACTTGCTGCCTGCCCAATGCATATGGTGGCCACATCGGGCTTGATATACTGTATGGTGTCGTAAATAGCCAGCGTGGCCGACACCAGGCCTCCGGGGCTATTAATATAAAGATTTATATCTTTCTCACGGTTCATGGCTTCCAGAAAAAGCAATTGAGCAATTACCAGGTTAGCCACTGTGTCATTTATTTCGGTGCCCAGGAAAATAATTCTGTCCTGCAAGAGCCTTGAGTAAATGTCATAGGCTCTCTCTCCGCGGGGGGTTTGTTCAACCACAATAGGCACCAGATAGTTTAAGCGAGGTTCTTTCTTCACACTACCATCTCCTCTTCAGGATCTGCCAGAGCTTTCCACTGATCAAGATTTATCGGTTCTTCGATTTCCCTTATCTTTATCCTTTGTTTAAGGTGTTCAAACATTTTTTCAAATTTTATATTATTTTCGATATTTTTTATTCTATCATTTCGTTCCAAGATGTTTCTAACCTCTTGGGGTTCTTTACCAGCAGTTCTGGCAAGATCGTTGATTTTTTCTTGGATTTCTTCTTCTTCAGCCTTGATTTCGTTTTGCTCAATATATTGCTGGATAACAAACATTTTTCGCAGTTCCCACTGAGCTACTTTCCGCATACTCTCTTCAAAAGAAGCAAAATCGCTATTGGTAAGTTCCAGATACTTTTCCAGAGTAAGATTATCCCGTTCCAGTCTTTTGCGGAAAGCTTCTATCTGTTGGCGAGTCTCAAACTGAATGAGTGGTTCAGGAAGAAAGAGCTCAGAGTTTTTAACTAACTCTACAATTATTTCTCTCTTCATTCTCTCTTCGATAAGGTCTTGAGCTAACTTTTCCAGAGATTCCCGTATTTTCGCTTTAAGGGCTTCCACACTTTCAAATTCTCCTATTTCTTTCAAGAAAGTATCGTCTATCTCCGGAATTTTTTTCTGGAGAATACCCGTAATTTCCAGATCTACTTCAATCGTATCTCCGTCTTCTTTTTCAAGAGTAACTGTTTTTTGCTCACCCTTTTTTGTTCCCAACACTTCCTGTGCCAAGCCTTCGTTTTCTCCTGCCAGCACCGAATAAGATTGTTCACCAACCTTAAAAGTTACCAGGTCGCCTGCCTGAACAGGTTCGTCTTTTTCTACCCATTTGCCTCGGGACTCCCTGAGACGTTGCAATTCCCTTTCGATATCCTGTTCCCTTATCTCTATTTTATACTTCTTCACTTCAATATTTTCGGGATCCGGAAGGGTAACTTGAGGTCTTTCGATAAGAGTAAATCGAAAAACAGCAGGCTGGTCCTCTTCTATCTCTACTATTTCTACTTCAGGCTCTCCGATGAATTCCACCGGTTCTTTCTTCAGCGCCTCTTGCAAAGCCCAGGGAACAAGCTTCTGAGCAAGGTAATCCAGTACTGCTTCTTTGCCTACCCTGCTTCTCAGAATAGAGCGGGGTGCTCTCCCCTTTCTAAAGCCAGGAACATTTATTTTCCGGTTCAGTTCAGCATATACAGCGTTCAATTCCTCACTTACCTTTTCAGTAGCCACTGTCACTTCTAACTCTATTAGGTGCTTCTCTTTTTCCTGTTTTTTGACTTCTAACATTTTGTCACCTTCCTCTATGTTTTGCCTTAAACACGGAATTGTGCTACGAGCAAAGCCGCTCAATCTCTAAGAGATTGCCTGTGGTATTATAGTTTGCCTGACCCATTTCGTCAACAAGAGCCAATCATTACGGCAGAAAACGTCTATTAAAACCAGAAATGTCTGTTTTCATTTCCTGTTGTTCAGGATTGCATCATGCAACTTACCCACTTCGTCTCGATGCTCAAAAAGGGCACAGGCATAGGTATTTCTTTGCATTAGGTGAGGCTGGTTGCGAATTGCCCTGAGGAAAGGGGACTCAAAGGCTGAGCGCAAACCTCCCTCCCTTATATTTTCACAGGAGTAGGGAGCAAATGGGCAGGGCTCTACTTCACCGTGAGCATTGATGTGCAAAAATGCTTTGCCAGAAGCCGAACACATATTGTGCTTTCCGTATTCATCATGGGGAAACTGAATAATCACCAGTGCCTTCTTCCTCCTCAACTCGAGGACTTTCATTCTTAACTTTTCCCTCTCCTGATTGTTGAGTATCCAGCTGCCAACTGGCTTCTCTCCAGAAGGTATGTATTCCGTAAAAAACCCTACTTTGCACCCTAAATTGAGCATCTCTTCGGTGAACTGATCTGAAGAAAGGGCTTCTAAATTGGCCGTATTCGCTGTAGCCGCAAAACCGTAAAGCAAGTCCTCGGCTTTTAAATACTTCATGCTTTGCAAGACCTTCCTGTATGCTCCTTTTCCTCTTCTGGCATCAGTCTCCTCTTCAAAGCCTTCAACGCTTACCAGGATGATTATGTTCCTGCTCCGAGCTATTCTTCTTGCAAAAGCGGGAGTGAGAAAAACACCATTCGTTACCACCACAAAAAGCAATTTCCGATGTTTTTCCATCGTCAGAAGCAGGTCTTCTCTCAAGAAGGGTTCTCCTCCAGTCACCACCACTGATGCCACCCCAAAGCTTTCCGCTTCCTTCAGCAGACCATTGAGCTCTGCTGAAGGAAGCTCGTCCTGGATGGGGCTTTTTAGCGCATAACAACCCTGGCAGTTGTAATTGCACCGCAGGGTTGGACTGATACCCAGAACAAGCGGTATGTTCCCGTTCAAGCGCCTGGCTTTCACGCCCCGTATCAGTAGAGCACGGAGAAATATGCCAAAAATTTTTGCCAGAAAAAGGAGTCTCCGGGGTTTTCTGACACTCCACGCAGAGATTACCAGCATTATCAGGGACCCAATGCGTGGTTCTCTCTTGGTGGAAAAAATGTGGAATTGCATCTTTACCTCTCCTTACCTGCATAGATCCGAATAGGACCCGATTATTGTGCTCACTTTTGACGGTGCCTGTATAACCCTGGAGCTTTCGATGGAGAGAAGTTCAAGGGTTGGAGAACGCTGGTGCGAGAGGCGGGAGTTGAACCCGCACGGGTTTAGCCCACTGGATCCTAAGTCCAGCGCGTCTGCCATTTCCGCCACTCTCGCCCAGAGACAAGTTATATTTTAGTCATCAAATTTCTTTTTGCAATTGTTCACAAGATGTTTTTCTGGATAAGTAGTTCGGCTATTTGTATAGCGTTGAGTGCTGCTCCTTTGCGTAGTTGATCACCAACTACCCAGAAAGTAAGTGCCGAAGGATGAGATATGTCTTCTCGAATCCTTCCCACAAAACACTCGTCTTTACCGGCTACAAACCAGGGCATGGGATATTTGTTTTGAGTAGGATCATCTTCAACTACTACTCCCGGAGCCTGATTAAACAGTTCTATTGCTTTTTCACGGGTTATCTTTTTTTCAGTTTCTACAGTTAAAGCTACTGAGTGCGCCCTAAATACCGGGACTCTAACGCAGGTTGCCGTGACCTTGATGGAGTTATCATCCATAATTTTTTGAGTTTCCCAGACCATTTTCATTTCTTCTTTAGTGTAAAAGTTGTCCATAAAAACGTCTATGTGGGGAATGAGGTTGAAAGCTATTTGATGCGGAAAAGCCCTTACCTCCAGCGGTTTTCCCTCAACATAACTCTTTACCTGCTCTTCCAGCTCCTGCATAGCCATAGCTCCCGCGCCAGAAGTAGCCTGATAACTTGCTGCAACTACTCTCTTTATCTTCCCAAAATCGTGCAGAGGCTTAAGGGGCACTATCGAAATTATGGTGGTACAATTGGGATTGGCAATGATGTTTTTATTTTTGTAATCGCTTATCTTGTGAGGGTTCACCTCAGGAACAACGAGGGGCACTTCTGGGTCCTGGCGAAATGCCGAAGAATTATCAATAACTATGCATCCTTGAGAAGCAGCAAGCGGCGCAAAAGTCCTGCTGGTCTTTGCACCTGCGCTGAAGAGAGCCAGGTCAACCCCTTTAAAATCAAATTCGGAAAGCACCTGTACGGCCAGTTTTTCACCATGAAAAGTGACCTCTTTTCCCCGGGAGCGCTCTGAGGCAAGGGGAATGAGTTCACGCACTGGAAAAGCACGCTCCTCAAGGATTTTGAGCATTTCCTGGCCAACCGCCCCAGTTACTCCAGCTATGGCTACTTTGAGTTTACTCATTAGTCTCCACCTCTATCTTTTCTTCTTCTATGAATTCCCTGTGCAGGGCCCGTACCGATTCTTCCATTTTTTCTCGAGGTATAAGACAGGATATTCTCAAATTAGAGGTACTTATCATGTCTATATTGACATTGTTCTCAGCCAGAATTTTGAACATACGATATGCAATCTGGGGGTTTGAAGCAATGCCGGCACCCACGATTGATATCCTGCTTTTTTCGTAGTCCAGAATGATGTTCTGGAAGTTTATTTTGCCACGCAATTCTTCGATGGCTTTTTTGACCTTACTCTCGTCTTCTTTCAGCACCACAAAAGCCACGTCTTTTACGGTTTCTCTACCCTCACTCTGGATAATCATGTCTATGGACACCGAAAGATTGGCAAGTGCTTCAAAGATCTGGGCAGCAATACCGGGTCTATTGGGAACACCCTGCAAAACTACTTTTATCACGTCACCACTGTGCGTTACCGCTCTCACCTGGGCATTTTCCATATTCCCCACCTCTTCAATCCAGGTTCCTTCCTGATCATCAAAGGTGCAACGCACGTGGACTTTAACCCGATAAGCATGGGCAAAATCCACTGCTCGCAACTGCATAACTTTGGCTCCAAGATTGGCCATTTCTGACATCTCGTCGTAGGAAATACGATCTATTTTTTTTGCTTGAGGCACTATCCTGGGATCGGCTGTAAAAACGCCATTGACATCGGTAAAAATTTCACAGAAATCCGCTTTCAAAGCATAAGCCAGGGCACAGGCGGTAGTGTCACTACCTCCCCTCCCCAGGGTGGTGATATCATCCTGAAGGTTTTTACCCTGAAATCCGGCGACAATGACCACCTTATTTTGCTCTAAACCCTCCAGAATCCGGTGGACATCAATATGAATGATTTTGGCCTTGGTGTGGAGATCGGTAGTAATAATCCCTGCCTGTCCACCAGTCAAGGAAAGAGAAGGAATACCCAGCGCATCAAGAGCTATGGCGAGTAGGGCTATGGAGACCTGTTCCCCCGTCGAAAGCAGCATGTCCAGTTCCCTTTCTGGTGGGGATGGATGCAGGGTAAACGCTTTGTGCAGAAGTTCATCGGTGGTTTTGCCCATTGCTGATACAACAACCACCAATTGGTGACCCTGCTCAAAGTATTTTTTTATTTTTTCAGCCACAAACTGCATCTTTTGAAGGGTGGCCACTGAGGAACCACCATACTTTTGGACAATCAAGCTCATCTATGTTTCACCTGCGCTCCATGGTCTGTCCAGCTCATGGCAACCAGCTTTATTTCTCCAACTCCATTATCCTGAAATATTTTTATTATACTCTTTCTCTCCTTTTCAGTAAGAGATCGACGTAAAAAAAGCACGAGGGTGGGTCCGGAACCGCTTATGGCAACATTGCCAAGTCCATTTTTAGTAACGTAGGCTTTGACTTCTTCAAAACCTTTGATGTATTTACCCCGATAAGGTTCGTGGATGAAATCCTGAAGTGACTTTAAAAACCCCTCCGGGTCTTTTTCATAAACACTTGCTACCAGAAAAGCAAGCCGACTTGAGTTGAAGACCACGTCCTGACGAGAGTATTTTTCTGGAAGAACTCGGCGCATTTCTCTGGTAGAAAGTTGATAGTCGGGAATGCAAGCGACAATCTCAAGGTCTAAAAAAGAGCACCTTTTAAACTGCAGTTCATCGTCAAAAGTTGATGCTATAGTAAACCCTCCCAGAAATGCGGGAAGAACATTATCAGGATGTCCTTCGATTTTCCAGGCTAAATTCAGAAGCTGGCGCTGGCCAAGCGGATTTCCTGCCAGTTCATTGGCTGCAAGAAGGGCTGCTGTTATGCAAGCAGCACTACTCCCCAGGCCACGAGAAATGGGAATTTCATTCTGGGTGACTATTTCCAGCCCCCAATTGGGATGGAACCCTATTTCTGACCACAGATACTGCATACTTTTCACAAATAGATTCTCTTCGTTTTGGGGTAGAGAATCCGCGCCTTCTCCGCAAACTGTAATCCTGATTCCCGGTACATCGCTTTTCCGGATGCTGGCCTTGAAAAAAAGGTTAAGCGCCAATCCCAACACGTCAAAGCCACAAGCCAGATTGGCAGTAGTTGCAGGAGCAACGACTTCCAGCATTATTTCTCACCTTCCAGATTAAGCAAGGCTACAATTTCTTCCAGGGAAGGTTTGACTCTCTCTATTCGGTCATTGCACTGTTTTATAGCAATGTCCGGGTCTTTGAGGCCATGGCCGGTTAAAACACAAACTACAGTCTCATGACCCCTGAAGAAGCCCTCTCTCTGCTTTTTAAGAACACCAGCCAAAGATGCAGCTGAAGCTGGCTCCACAAAAATGCCTTCTTCTTCGGCAAGCAGACGTTGAGCACTCAAGATTTCCTCATCACTCACTGCCTCAATGAGTCCTCCCGATTCATCACGAGCCGCAATTGCTCCTTTCCAACTTGCTGGATTACCAATTCTTATTGCTGTGGCCACAGTTTGAGGATTCTCAACCGGCTTACCAAGGACCAGGGGACAGGCCCCTTGAGCTTGAAACCCAAGCATTTTGGGCAATTTACGAGTTTTGCCTCGACTTATCAATTCTTTAAACCCTTTCCAGTAAGCAGTGATGTTACCAGCATTGCCAACCGGTAAAGCCAGGTAATCCGGTATATCTCCAAGCCACTCTTCTATCTCAAAAGAGGCAGTTTTCTGACCCTCTATGCGATGGGGATTAATGGAGTTTACCAGAGCTACGGGATATCTGGATGTTATCTCTCTCACTATCGATAAAGCCTGATCAAAATTGCCCTCAAGTGCCAAAACCCTTGCACCATGCATAAGGGCCTGAGAAAGCTTGCCGAGAGCTATTTTCCCTTCTGGAACCAGCACCACACATTGCATGCCCGCCCTCTTCGCATACGCTGCAGCAGAAGCTGAGGTATTCCCAGTGGAAGCACACATAACAATGTTCTGCCCTGCTTCTTTCGCTTTGGCAACAGCCACCACCATCCCACGGTCTTTAAAGGAACCTGTAGGGTTCATGCCCTCAAACTTGAAATACAGGGAACCCACTCCACACCTTTTGGCAAGATGATAGGAACGAATTAAAGGGGTGTTTCCTTCTTGAAGGGTAATTTGGGGTGTTTTGTCGGTTATTGGCAAATATTCACCAAAATACTCCAGGATTCCAGGCCAGCGCATTCTTGAACCTCCTTACCCATGGATAAAGGCAATGATACCATAAAAGTGGGGGAAAATGAACCGTGACCTGGTCAAGCGAAACCCGTCAGCAGGTTTCACATTCTTTCTCAGAAAGCAAACCCGGATAAATTGCCTGACGACTACGACTTCCCTGTCTAAAAACAGTTATGCCCTTGCAATGAGTCTCGTGAGCCAGGAAGAAGACCTTTTTAACCTCTTCAAGCGAAGCGTTCTGAGGTAGGTTTATGGTTTTAGACACCGCGTTATCAACATACTTTTGAAACGCAGCCTGGACTTTCACCTGGAATTCAGGTGGTATTTCCAGGGCAGTACGGAAAAGGTCTTTAACCTTTTGAGGGATTTGCTCGATGCCCTGAAGCGTGCCCTGAGCAAGTATTCTTTCCCAATCCTTTTGAGAAAGTTTGAGTCCTTTCAGATATTCTTCAAGGAGCGGATTCACCTCGATTAACTCGGTATTTTCAAGCACGTAACGGCGAAAACTTAAGGCAAAATAAGGCTCAATGCCACTTGAGCAGCCAGCGATTATGCTGATTGAGCCAGTTGGAGCAATGGAGGTCAGCGTTGCATTGCGCAGAGGTAAGTTCTGGGTGTACCAGGTGCTCTTCTCAAGATTGGGAAATGTTCCTCTTCGAGAGGCCAACTCCAGAGACGTTTTTCTTGCCTGGAGCATAATATACTGCATTATCTCTTCAGCAATTTTAAGGGCCTGCTGGGAATAATAGGGTACACCTATTTTCACCAGGAGGTCGGCAAATCCCATAACCCCCAGACCTATCTTGCGGTTAGCTTTAGCCATCCGCTCAGTTTCAGGCAGGGGATGATAGTTGGCATCTATCACGTTGTCGAGAAAATGTACCGCAACGCGAACGGTCTCTCCAAGCTTCGCGTAGTCTATTTTCCCCTCCGTCACCATATGAGCAAGGTTGATAGAACCCAGGTTGCAAGACTCAAAAGGAAGAAGGGGAACTTCACCACAGGGGTTAGTAGCCTCGATAGCTCCCAATGCTTTCAAAGGGTGTTTGCGATTTATCTCGTCTATAAAAATACAGCCCGGTTCTCCAGAGCTCCAGGCACTTTCACATATGACATTAAAGATTTCGGTAGCAGATACTTCGCGCCATACTCTTCCATCTCTGGGATTTATCAGGGGAATTTTCTCGTTTTTCCTGACCGCTTCCATCTCCTGGTCAGTTATTGCCACGGAGAAGTTGAAGTTTTCAAATTCGCCCCCTTTCTTTTTAGCCTGGATGAACTCCAGAATATCAGGGTGGTTAAACCTGAGAATGCCCATGTTGGCCCCTCTGCGCTTTCCACCCTGCTTCACCACGTCGGTTGCGGTATCAAAAATGCGCATGAAAGAAACAGGACCCGAGGCACGACCACCAGTGGAACTTACTCGGTCTCCCCGAGGACGTAGACGTGAAAAGCTGAATCCAGTTCCCCCTCCCGATTTGTGGATTAAGGCCATGTTTTTGAGCGCCTCAAAGATGGCGTCCAGAGAATCTTCAACCGGCAAAACAAAACATGCTGCAAGCTGTCCACCCGGACAACCAGCATTCATCAAGGTTGGTGAATTGGGGAGAAAATCCAGAGCCATCAACGTTTTGAGAAATTCCTGGTAACTCACTTCCGGGTCCTCACCGTAACTGGCGTCTATCTGCGCTATGGCATTAGCCACCCGTTCCATCATCTGGCGCGGTGTTTCCACAGGATTTCCTTCCTGGTCTTTGAGAAGGTAACGCTCCCGAAGTACTTGAATAGCGTTGAGGGAAAGCTTCAGGTCATCCTGGACTCCAAACAGTTTTAACTTTGCCTCTCGCAGGTGCCTGCGTTTTTCACGGTATAGGATATAAGCCCTGGCTACGTCAGCAAAACCTCTCTTCATTAAAACTTCCTCTACTGCGTCCTGAACATCCTCAACTCCAGGGACAGCATCCCCAAAGCGCTCTTTCAAGAGAACCAGAACTTCCTCAAGGAGTTTTTCGATGACCGTTTCTTCTGGTTCTTTATTTAGGGAACGAAATGCCTTGCTTATAGCAAGCTTTATCTTCTGAGGGGTAAACCTTTCGATCTCACCATTGCGTTTGTAAATGAATTGAAAAAATTGTTTTTCCATGAGAATGCCTTTCCAAATTCTATCTTTCTCGATTGTCCTCTCTCATTTAAGGATACATTTTTCGAGCCCACTTTTGCAAGTCCACTGGTTGCTCAAAGCAGAGGCGTGGTTTTAGCTTTAAGCTGGAAGTTTCAAAAAGCGCGTCCCAAAGCGTCATCCCGAAAAAAACTCCTGCCATACGCGCCGCTTTATAGTCAAGTGGGGAATCGCCAAAGTAAATGGTTTCCCGAGGGTTAACCCGAAGGCGAATCAGTATTTTGCTCACTCCATCAGGGTAAGGCTTGGGACGAAGCACTTCATCACCACAAACAACAACGTGGAAAAGAGAGGACATTCCCGTTTTTTCAAGGGTAATCTGAGCGCTCTTTCTACCCTTGGACGTAAACAGCGCCTGGAGCGTATGTTTCCGCTTTAAGTATCGTATAGTCTCCACCACTGGTTCGAAAACTCTGACCCTGGAATCATGGTGTGCCAGGTAGAAGTCATAAAAGTCTTTAAGTGCCTGAGCTTTTAATTCTTTGCCCACCATCCTTTCCACAATGTCACCTTCCGGGGGGCCATACATGGCTACAATTTCCCGGGGAGATAGCTTTTTACCAAGATATTTGTAGGCAACCCATGAAAAAGCTCCCCACAGTAGCTCCGAACTGGCAATAATGGTATTATCGAGATCCCATATGAAAAGTCTAAGCACCCTGATTCCACTCCTTACCCAGTATCTCCTTAAGGTTTTCCAGCAAAATCTGCATCTCCTGGTCTTTTCCTATGGTAATGCGCAGCCATTCTTTCCATTCTGGGAAAAAGCGCACCAGGATTTTACGGCTTTTGAGCTCCTGGTAGACCTTTTCCAGGCTTTCATAAGAACGGCTCCTCACAAACACGAAGTTGGCCTGAGAGGGAAGCACCTGAAAACCAAGGCTCTTCAGGGCCTGACTGAACCATTCCCGGGTTCGTTTAATCTTGCTAATATTCTCTTTAACCTGGTTCAAACCCTCCAGAGCGGCAACCCCAGCAATTTGAGAGAGAATGTTCACATTATAAGAATCCTTTAGCTTAAGAAGACCCTTTACAACTTCTGAATGCGCAAAAAGGAAGCCGATTCTCAAACCAGCCAGCGAAAAGGACTTGGACAGTGTTCGCACAATAATCAAGTGAGGATATTTGGGTAAGAGTGGCAGAGCGCTCTCTTCAGCAAAGTCAACATAGGCTTCATCCAGCACCACTGGACACCTGGAACTCTGCAAAAGCTTCTCTATTTCCTCCATAGGTATAAAAGTCCCGGTAGGTGAATTAGGATTACAAACCACTTTGAGGTCAGCTTCTTCAGCCAGAAAGCGAGAAGGCAACTGTTGAAAATCCTCTCCCTGGAAAGGTATTTCCAGATAGTCCGCTTCTTGAATGGTCGCCAACGTACGGTAAAGAGTGTAAGTTGGGTAGAGATAAGCAACCCGGGATCGGTAACCCAGAAAGGCTCTGAAAATGATATTTAAGAGTTCGTCTGACCCATTCCCGACTATGATCTGATCGGGAGGGACACCATACACTTCAGACAGCTTAAAGCGTAACTGGTCACTGAGTGGTGGAGGGTAAAGAGCCAGGCGTTCTGGGGTAACTTTCTCCTGAAGAGCTTTGAGCACTTCTCGGGGAGGTGGATAGGGGTTTTCATTGGTATTGAGTTTTATAAAACCTTTCTCCTGGGGTTGTTCTCCCGGAACATACCCTTCCATCTTCTCCACAACCTTTCGAAATGCTAACATCCTTTCACTCCTTTCCCATTTGCTTGAGAATCTGGGTGCTTCTCCCATAGGGATCTTTGAGAACTCTAATTTCGTTCAGGTTTCTGAACCGTCCCTTGAAATCCAGACCATACCCCACAACGTATATATCCGGTATTTCAAAGCATGCGTAATCCACAGCAACATCTATTATCCTTCGTGCAGGGCAATCCAGAAGGGTACAAACTCGCACTTCTTTCAAGGTTCTCTTTCGGAAAGTGTTTATCAGAAAATGGAGAGTCAAGCCGGTATCCACAATGTCCTCAACAATTAGCACTTCTCTATTTCGCAATTCCGTTTCTACATCCTTTTCAATAACCGCCTTTCCTGCTCCAGACCGGAACCTGGAAAGTGCGATAAACTCGAGGTCGAAGTCAAAGCTCAGCTTACGAGAAAGGTCTACCGCAAAAAAAACAGCTCCTTTAAGCACACAAACCAGCACCGGTCGAGAAGCTGCATACTCCTGATTAAGCCTTTGAGCCAAGTCAGTGATTTTTTTCTCTATTTCTGAACTGGAAAAAACCACTTCTCCAAGCTGGAATTCTTCTTCACTCATCTTCAAGCTCCAGTTTCTTTCTAATATGCTCTAAATTCCGAGAATAGATGATTTTGATTTTGAGATCCGGATAGAGTTCCCTAAATTTCCTGACTTTTTTATTTTTCCTCCACACCAGTTTCTGGCGCTGTGTGGTTAACTCGATAAAAGTATTAAACTCTGGAAGATAAAAATCGGGAGTAAAGGCTTCGACGACATTCCCCTCCTCATCCCATTCCAGAGGAAAAGTTTTGGGCTCGTACAGCCACTTGATACCGTAGAAATCAAGCAGTTTGGCAAACTCCTCCTCGGAGGGATGTGCAAAAATGCTTGGCTTGCGAGGCGGTGACCCAAGCTGGGACCTGGTTTCTCTTTGAAAGCTTTCAATGGCTTCCAGTATGAGCTCAGTAGCCTTTTCCACTGAGTAAAAAGAAGTATTAATTGTGAAGTGGTACAGAGCAGGGTTTTTCCACTCCACATCAAACTTTTCGAGTAAAAAACGTTCCCTCTTTTTATCCTGCTGAAGAAGAATGCGCAGAGCGATGGTTTCTTCCTGAGAATACTTTTGAACAACTCTTTGCAGTCTGGTCTGCAAACTGGCTACTACCAGTATGTGGAAGCTATCGGGGTGATTTTCAAAAATTTTTTGCCCCCCTCTACCCAAAATTATCAAAGGGCTCTCCTGAGCTATTTTTTCAAAACAAAAGCGTGCTTTACGCAGCCATATGTTGCGTTCTTTTTCTCCTGGAGGTGGTTCTGGAGGAAGATTGGGATAATATTTTTTAAGGTGTTCGTGGAAGTTTTTGGAATCCACAACACGAAAGGAAAGAACACTGGCCAGGTAATTCCCGATTTCATCACCCCAGCTCTCCACTTCCCGAGAGATGGTAATGATTTTTACCCTGCTATTTCGCTCAGGGTTACCTTTTGACAATTCACAAACTCCCTTTTGGCAAAATATTTTATATTATGCTTATTGAACTTTCGGAATGTCGAGTAAATCTCTTTACTTTCAAATAGAATAAACAGAATGAGCTGGCTTGTCGAGAGAAAAGAAAGGTTTTTGGTTTTCAAAATAAGTGGATTTTTGCTGGTTTTATTTTTTGCGCTGGCCTGTGCTGGCCCAGAAATTCTTGCGCTGGAGCGGGCTTTGTTTGTAGACTCCACTGACGAAGGTTATTTCTATCCTCTTTTTGAGTTTCTGGAAAAATTTTTCGACCAGGTGGAGTTCAAAAAAGATTTTCCTTTTTCTCCCGGAAAAACAATTTTCCCGCAAGGCTTTAACATAGTCTTTCAGGGTTATCAAAAGGAATCCTTACTATTCTTTCAGGTCCTGGTTCCCGACAACTCCCATAAACTCCTCTCCGTGGTTCGTCCGTTAAGCGAAAAAGAAGAAATGCTAAAAACCCTTAAGCAACGAATAACGGACGCTCTCAACTTTCACAAAAGTTTCAAAATACTTTTTATCAGGAGCGAAGACGGTTGCTTTTCCGTGGTAGCTCGAGATCTGAAAAGCGGTAAAGAGAGAACAATTAAAACGGGTTCTCTAAAACCTCTGGAAGACTTGAGCATTTCTCATGATGGCCGCTTTCTTTTCCTGGTACATCGGAGAGCCGGCTACCGCGAGATCTGGAGATTGGATCTCGAAAAAGGAGACTTTCTCCCTTTGAGTTGTGGAGGCTACAACGATTTCTCACCCTATCCACTTGGTGAAAGTGGACGTCTGATTTTCCTGAGTGACCGCAACGGAGAAAATGAAATTTTTATTATGGAACAGGATGGAGCATTGCAGAAAATCTTCTCTGAAGAAGTGGAGATTCCAGGAAAAGTGGGAAAAGTCACTGCTTCTTCCCGGGGTGATAAAATAGCTCTTTCCTATCTCAAGGATGGACAATGGCATATTCAAATCCGCGATGTGTTTTCAGATACCACAGAAGAACTTGACTTTCCAGGCAATGCTACAGACCCGGTCTTTTCAGCTGATAGTAAAGAGATAATTTTTGTGGGTGAACGTAATGGCGATTTCGACCTCTTTTCTTTCAACCTGATAGAGAAAAGTTTAGAAAGGCTTACTTTCGACCCTTTCTTCAAGGCACACCCTGCTGTTTCTCCAGATGGAGCATGGATTGTGTTTTCGGGAAAGAAAGTATCAAACAACTGGGACATTTTTCTTTTAGAAAGGAGTTCCAGAAAACTATATCGCTTAACTTCATCTTTTGCACTGGAAATTTCACCTCTGTTCACTCCAGTACCTATCTTTTGATAGGTAATTTATGGTATGATTAAAAAAATGAATAATAAAAGAATTGCAAATATTATTACATTAGTTCTGATTACGGTCCTGATTTCAACCAGCGTGGCTGGAGCCTCAGTTCGGAAAGCCATTCCTTTTGAGGCTTATTCTCTAAAAGGCGAAAAAATAGACGTTGATTTTGAGAAAGAGTTTACCTTGCTTCTTTTCATAAGCTCTGAGTGCTTAGAATGCCTCTATCGCCTCCTGGAATTGAAAAACAATGTACAGTCACTGCAACTTGAAAATAAAGTTCGAATACTTCCCGTGTGCATTGATTGTGATTGGAGAAAGCTTGTCCAGCTCACGAAGGCTGTAAACTCGGAGATGTTCCTGGTCCCTGCAGACCTGAAAGCAAAGTGGGGAGTCTGGGAAACCCCCACCTGTTTTTTGGTTGGCCCTGCAGCCAGAGTACTTGGTAAGTGGGAGAGAGAGGTGCCCTTTGCCGAAATAGAAAAAACGATAGCTACCTACTTTAAAGACAAAAGAAACGTGGTTGCCTCTCGCAAAAACACTTCTTCCTGTTCCAGCAGCTTTTGCTATTAGCCCGCGTATCTCACTAACTCTTCTGTGGACAGTCCCCTTCGTGAACCTGTCCACAAAGAAGACAAGTCAGGTTTTTATCCAGAAGTTTTAATTCTTCTTCTTTGAGAAATCTCTTCTTTACCCGTTTGTCTTGAATCCAGGGCCATCTGGCAATTTTCTCTGCAAAGGGGATATTCTCGATCATGCTACCTTCAAGACCAGCGTATTCTCTCTTTTCCATAACCTCTTCCTCCTTTGCTAATCTTCACCAAGATAGGCCTTTTTAATCTTCTCGTTATTGAGCAAAGTGCTACCTTCTCCCTCAAGCACTATAGATCCTGTCTCGAGCACATAGGCATAATCCGCTACCTCAAGCGCTGCTCTTGCATTTTGCTCAATGAGCAAAATGGTTGTTCCCTGATTATTTATTTCCTGAATGATTCTAAAAATTTCTTTTACCAGCAAAGGAGCAAGCCCCAGGGATGGCTCATCCATCATAAGCAAACGTGGACGAGACATTAAGGCACGGGCAACAGCGAGCATTTGCTGCTCCCCGCCGCTCAGGGTGCCGCCTTTTTGATGAATTCTTTCCTTTAGGCGAGGGAAAATTTGAAAGACCCAGTCTAAATCCTTTTTGATTTCGTTCTTGTCTTTACGTGTGAAGCTTCCCAGCAAAAGATTCTCGATGACGGTCAAGTTGGGAAATATTCTCCGGCCTTCGGGAACCATAGCAATACCACTTTCCACTATCTGGTGTGTTGCCTCACGAGTAATTTCCCGACCATTGAATATAATTTTCCCCTCCCGAGCTCGCACCAGGCCAGTTATCGCCCGCAGAGTGGTGCTTTTCCCTGCACCATTGGACCCAATCAGGGTCACTATTTTACCTTTTCCAACTTCCATGTTAATACCCTTCAAAGCATGAATTCCACCGTAAAAAACATGGAGATTTTCTATCTTGAGCACCGTTTTGTTGTTATTCATCTCAAGCTTCCGCTCCCAGGTAGGCTTCGATCACCCGTGGGTTTTTCTTGATTTCCTCAGGGCTTCCCTCCGCTATTTTAATTCCAAAGTCCAGAACAGCAATGCGCTCACAAATCCCCATAACCACCTTCATATCGTGTTCAATGAGAAGGATGGTAAGATTAAAGTCCTTGAGAATTTGCTTGATAAAGCGCATCAACCCTATCGTTTCTTGAGGATTCATGCCTGCCGCAGGCTCGTCAAGCAGGAGCAACCTGGGTCGAGTAGCCAGTGCCCGAGCAATTTCCAATCTCCTCTGCTGTCCATATGGGAGCGCACTGGCTTGCTCGTGAGCTAATCTGTGAAGATTGACTGCTTCCAGAAGTTTCATAGCTTCTGCCCTGATCTGTTTTTCCTCCCGCCAGTAACCAGGCAAAGAGAGCATCGGCGCAATAAAGGAACTTTTTATACGCACATGAAAAGAAACCAGCACATTTTCGAGAACGCTCAAGTTACCAAAAAGTCTGATATTCTGAAAAGTCCTGGCAATGCCCAGTGCTGTTATTCGATCCGGACTCATACCAGTTATATCTTTTCCCTCAAACAACACTTTTCCTCTGGTCGGTCTATACTGCCCGCATATCATATTGAAGACAGTAGTTTTCCCCGCTCCATTCGGCCCGATTAGACCGACCAGCTCTCCAGGGTATATATCGAGATAGAAACTGTCAACAGCTGTTAATCCTCCAAAAGTTATGGTCAAATCCTGCAAAGAAAGCAGTGGCATACCTTCCTTCATGCTCTTCGTCTCCCTTTTAACCAATCGATCACCATTTGCCAGGAAAGCTCCCGGCTTCCAAAAAGCCCTCTTCGATAAAAAATCATCAGCACTACCAGCAAGGCAGCAAAAACCACCATGCGCATTCCCGGTATACCCGGGAATGTCCAGGGACCAATAGTGTGGGGTGCTTCCACTTCCCTCAGTAACTCCTGCATAAAAGCAAAAATTACTGCGGTTATTGTAGAACCAGTGATACTTCCCAGTCCCCCCAACACAATTATTATAAGCAAGTTGAAAGTCATGGTGAAGGTAAACAGTGTAGGCGAAA
This sequence comes from Thermatribacter velox, assembly GCF_038396615.1. Lineage (NCBI taxonomy): Bacteria > Pseudomonadati > Atribacterota > Atribacteria > Atribacterales > Thermatribacteraceae > Thermatribacter > Thermatribacter velox. Next base: position 1,190,725 of record NZ_CP121689.1, on the reverse strand, counting down.
CAGTACTGATCAGCGTTACAAAGAGACCACCAGCAACACCCGCAAAAAATCCACTGATGGCAAAAGCCATCAACTTACTGCGAAAGAGGTTGACCCCCATGGCCTCAGCAGCTATTTCGTCTTCGCGTATTGCCTTCAGGGCCCTTCCATAACTGGAATTAACCAAACTTTTGATCACAAAAACCGTCCAGAAAGCCCATCCTGCCGTCCACCAGAGATTAGTATATTCAGGAATGCCTTTGATACCCAGCGCTCCATTGGTAAGAGGAATCAGGTTATTAGCAAGGACAACCACGATTTCCCCAAACCCAAAAGTTGCAATCGCCAGGTAATCCCCTCTGAGCCTCAGGGTAGGAACACCGATTAAAAGCGCAAACAAAGCTGCAAGTAAACCACCTATAAAAAGCGCCGCCACAAAAAGATAAGGGGGAAAGCTAAAAGCGCTAAAAGGCCAGATAAGAGGTTTCAAAAAATAAACCTGCTGTTTTTGGGCTACTGGTAACATCAAGAGGGCTACCGTATATCCTCCTATAGCCATAAACGCATTGGGGCCAAGCGAAAATTGACCGGTTATGCCATTTATAAGGTTATAGGCTGAAGCAGCCACTATGTAAATGCAAGCAGTGTTGAAGACTCTTATTAGATAACTGTTGAGGTTGTTTTCTGCAAGCCATATTCCCAAAAGTAACAGCCCAAAGAGACAGAACGTCAAAAAAAGATTTATTCTGGTATCTCTTTCCATCTTTAGACTTTCTCCCTTTGTGCTTCACCCATTATGCCACCAGGTTTTACGAGTAAGAAGATGATTAAAATGGTAAACACAAAAGCATCACGATATCCGCTCAAATGGGGAAAGAAAGCCACGATCATTATCTCAGATATTCCGATGATGAATCCTCCCATCATAGCACCCACCACATTACCTATGCCACCTACAACTGCCGCTGTGAAGGCTTTCCACCCTGGGAAAACACCCATCAAAGGGTTTATTTGAGGATACTTAAAGGCCCACATTATTCCTCCGGCCCCAGCCAGAGCTGAACCTAAAGCAAAGGTATACATTATGACTTTATCCACATTTACTCCCATGAGCCTTGTTGTTTCCAGGTCTTTAGCCACAGCTCGCATAGCCATGCCCATTTTAGTCTTATAAACAATGTAAAAAAGAAGTATCAAGATAGCGACGCTGATAAGGGGCACCCAGAAGGTCACTCCCTGAATCCTTGCTCCAGCAAGCATATAGATATTTTTCATCAAGGGTGGTCTTGGAAAGCCCTTGGGTCGAGCACCTACTGTAACCAGCCCCAGATTCTCAATAAAAAAGGAAACTCCCACTGCGGTTATCAAGGCTGATATGCGTGGAGCGTTGCGCAGCGGGCGATAGGCGACTCTCTCTATGCTTACCCCCACCAGTGCACATAGCGCAACCCCAATGATAATAGACAACCACCAGGGGAGCATAAATATTACCATCATGAAGAAAGCAAAATAGGTTCCCAGCATGAACACATCGCTATGGGCAAAGTTAATGAGTCCCAAGATGCCATATACCAGGGTATAGCCTATAGCCAAAAGCGCATAAAGACTTCCCAGAGACACCCCATTCATCAATTGTTGCAAAAATACTGTACCCGTCATTTTCAATCTTCCTCATCGCTTGCAGGGGGGTTGGCCAGCTTCTGCCCAACCCCCTGGTATTTGTGCGGGAATCTGAGCTTTAGTACGGAACTACCGTCTTGACAAACTTAAACTGTCCACCTTCCACCTTGCGCACTACCACTGGTTTCACAGCGTCACCGTTCTCTATGGTCACTTTTCCAGTTACCACATCGAGATTCTCGGTATCCTCTATTGCGTCCCGAATAGCAACCGGGTCTGCCTTACCCGCTCTCTTAATGGCATCAAGCAGAATCAGATAAGCATCTGCTCCCAGGGCTCCAAACATATTGGGGTCTTTTCCATATTTCTCGCGATAAAGATCGATGTACTTCTGCCCTACCTCGTTCAAACCTTTGGTGGCATCCCATATGGCGGTATGATAAATCCCTTCCACAGCGTCACCACCAATACTGAAAAGCTCTGGAGCATCCGCGCCATCAGCAGAAAGAATGATGCCCTCAAAACCCAGATCTCTGGCCTGGCGGCAGATAAGAGCTATCTCAGTGTAATAGTTAGGAACGTACAAAATGTCCGGATTCGCATTCATTATGGTGGTCAGCTGGGCAGAGAAGTCCTGGTCACCGGTTTTACAGTACTGCTCAGAAACGATGGTTCCGCCTCGCTTGGTGAATTCTTCTTTAAAGAAATTCCCCAGGGCAACACAGTAGTCCTGAGCTACATCAGAAAGAATTGCTGCAGTGGTTGCGTTGAGGTCTTCAATGGCAAACTGTGCTGCAGCCGCAGCCTGGTAGGGGTCTAAAAAGCAGGCCCTGAAGACGAATTTCTTCCCCTGAGTCACCAGAGGATTAGTCGCAGTTGCCGAAATAACCGGTACCTGCTTTTCTTCGCAAATAGGACCTACAGCAAGCATGCTACCACTTATAGCTGGTCCAATCATAGCCACTACTTTTTCCTTGTCGATTAAACGGGTTGCTGCGTTTGCGGCTTCTACTTTATCACTTTTGTTGTCCACCAAAACGAGTTCCACCTTTTTGCCCAGAACTTCATCGCCAACGATTTCCTTGACCAGGTTAATCCCTTCCCATATCATCTGGCCATAGGCTGCGACAGCACCGGTCATCTCAAGGTTAGCGCCAATACGTATGGTCTCCTGAGCGCCAACAAAAGCCACTGAAAATGCCAGGAACAGGGCCAGGAGTGTTGCGAACAAAGCTTTCTTCATACGTTAACCCTCCTTTTTAATTTTGTTAAACTACGCTAACCAAAAAGCTACTCTATAATTGCTTGCTTGTCAACAAATAGCGATGTAAAGAGGTATGAATATATCCTTCGGCGCTTTTCCATTATAAAATAAAATCCGGTGAAAGCTTGCTAACCTGGTTCCTCAAGTGAGAAAGGGGCCGTGAACTTGTTGAAGATTCAGTTTCTGTGGAGCAAATTCACTGCTTCTTTCCTTGTGGTTAAAGATTATCTTATCAGGACTTTTGCGTCTTTTAAGCCCAAAGAGAACCTCACTCAAGAAGATCTGGAACGCAGCTTTAAATATATTATTAAAGACGGCATCGCATCCCAGGCTATGGCAACTTTGACGGGAGGCATTTTCCTCACCGCTTTTGCTCTGCGTTTTGAGGCCAGTAATACTTTTATCGGTATATTGGCCGCACTGCCTGCATTGGCTAACTTGATACAAATCCCCTCCATATACCTTGTGGAATGGTTGCGCAACCGCCGACTTATTTGCGTTGTGTTTTCACTACTTAGTAGATCAATGCTTCTTTTTATTGTTTTCTCTCCTTTTCTGAGGCAAAACGTTCTTTCAGTAATCATTTTTGCCTTTGCTCTTCACAACCTGTTGGCGGGCATTTCAGCCTGTAGTTGGAACTCCTGGATGCGAGACCTCATTCCTCAAAAAGCAATGGGTGCTTTCTTTGGAAGAAGGCTTAAACTAACCTTTACTGTTGGTATCGCCTTAAGTTTTCTGGCGAGTTGGTACATAGACTTCTGGGGCAAACACTTCTCCGCTCTCACTTCACCGCTTTCAACTTTTGCAGGGTATCCGCTGCTTTTTCTAACAGGTACTATAGCAGGTTTATGGGGGACCGTTTTCCTTGCTAAAACCAGCGAACCTCTGCTTAAGTCAGAAAGGATCACTCTGTCGTTTATAGATTCCCTCAGGCAACCCTTCAAGGACGATAACTTCAGGATTCTTCTCTTTTTTGCCAGCCTGTGGAATTTTTCCGTCAATCTGGCAGCACCCTTTTTCACCGTTTATCTTCTGCAGAGGCTGGGCATGGAGCTAACTATGGTAATGGCACTCTCCATTGTCAACCAGATAGCGAGCGTGCTCTTTTTTGAATTATGGGGACGCATTGCCGACCGCTGGAACAACAAATCAGTGCTTAAAGTTTGTGGTTTCCTGTTTCTTTTCTGCATCCTGGGCTGGACCTTCACCACTCTCCCCCAGAAACATCTGTTAACGCTGCCAATTCTTTTCATCATCCACTGCTTAAGCGGGGTGGCCTCTTCGGGCATAACTCTGGCTCAAAACAATATAGGCATGAAGTTAGCCCCCCAGGAGAGGGGAACTTCTTATCTCGCTATGATGAGTCTCTTGAGCTCCTTCACTGCTGGAGTTGCTCCCGTTATTGGTGGTAGCTTTGCAGATTTTTTCACCAGTTATGAGCTTTCGGTTCGTGTGGTTTTCAAAACACCTTTTAAAGATTTTGGGGTTCAGCCTTTCAGTATAGAAGGCTGGGACTTTTTCTTCCTTTTCGCTTTCATACTGGGATTTTTTGCAATACGCAAGGTTTTACCGAAAGTTAAAGAAGAAGGAGAGGTTAGCTCCAGGATACTTCTTCAGGAACTCTTTGGTGAAGTTGGCAGAGGCCTGGGCAGCTTTTCCACTCTCTCTGGACTACGCTTTATCTGGCAGTGGTCAACCAGTATCTGGAAGCGTTAAACACTCTTTTCTCTTATCACTATTGTAATATCCGGTTCTATTTAGTAATTTATAAGAAGTGATACGACAATACATTCTGGGAGTGGGAGGGCTTTATGAACACACGGGAGCTTTATGAAACCAGGCTCAAACGCTATGTGAAAGCCATGCGCAACGAGAAGCCGGACATGGTACCAATACGTCCTTTTGTTGCCGAGTTCACAGCTAAATATGCTGGCTTCAGCATCCAAGAGGCAACGCACGATTACAGAGTGGCTTTTGAAGCTTGCCGAATATGTGCTCGGGACTTTGACTGGGATGCTATGGTGCCCAACATGATTTATGTTTGGACAGGTCTTACCCAGGCAATGGGCATCACCTACTACGGCATCCCCGGGATAGATATACCCCCGGAAACTGGCTTTCAATATCGAGAACCTCCGGAAGAAGAAGCTTTTATGAAACCCGAAGAGTACGATGCCCTGATAGAAGACCCAACAGGGTATCTCCTCAATGTGTGGTTTCCCAGAGTTTCTCGCTTTGTCAAAGCACCGGGAGAACCCATTGACGAATACCACAATCTGGCTTTTCTGCGAGGCGGCATGGCTATGATGCAATACTTCCAGGCCCTTTCTGACCTGGCCCGAGAATTTCGCGAAGAGCTGGGTGTGGTACCAGCTATAAGCGGCATCCTCAAAGCGCCGCTGGATATTCTGGCTGACAAACTTCGAGGATACTATGGGCTGGTCACCGACCTTCACGAACGCCCTCAAAAAGTTCTTAAGGCCTGTGAAGCGCTGATGCCTCATCTTTTAGAGGTGGCCCTTTCTGGAGCAGACCCGGAAAAGAACTTGCCCATAACTATCTGGATGCACCGCAGTTGCGTTCCTTTTATCAACCCTGAGCACTTTTCCAACATTTTCTGGCCCACCCTCAAGCCTATCCTTGAGGAAATATGGAAGCGAGGACATCAGGTACTTTTCTACGCTGAAGGTAACTGGGACTATCATCTGGAAACTTTTAAGGAGCTTCCACCGGGAAGCATAATTTATCATGTTGACCGAGGAGACATTTTTAAGGTGCATCAGGTTCTGGGTGACCGCTTCTGTATCAGTGGTGGAGTTCCTAATGATTTGCTTGCTTTTGGCAGTCCCGAAGAAGTTAGAGACTGCATAAAGAAAATCATCGATAATGTAGCACGAGATGGTGGCTACATAATGGACGCCTCAGCCATTATTCAGAACGATGCCAAAATAGAGAATATCAAAGCAATGACTGATTTCACCAGAGAATATGGTCAGTATTAAAGGGAGGGATGGCAGTGGAAAATCGCAAAGCAGGAAGTACTCTCCCCTGGGAAGAATTCCGCAAGATGCTTCCTGAAAAAATCCAGGGAGACGAAGAAGTGGTTCGCAGGATATGGGAGGAAGTTGATTACTTGCCCTGGCTTTTTATTTGGCATGTACTGGTCTCTTTTTAAAAGTCGATTTTTACCAAAAGGATGGTCTTAAAAGAAAAATGTCCTGGCGCACGAGAATTTTATGTTTGTATGCTATCCTTTTTGTCGTAGCCGCGCTACTGGCGGTTGTCGCCTTTCCTCTGGATTTGCCTTACATCAGAGAAAGCATCCTGAAACTGACCACCCTGGGAACCTGCCTGGTGGTGACCGTGCTAACCTTCTGGCGTTCGTTACCTATCGGAATTCCACTTCTTTCTCACGGAATGGGATTGATTGCCCTTTCTTTTTGGATAGGCATCTGGAGTGTGGTGCGTGACTTTCCGCCACTGGCTGCACACCTCACCATTTACCCGCCCGGTGCCCTGGGTATCGTCTTCATTTTCAGGGTGTTTTCAAGATTTCTCCCCCTTTTAATGAAACAAGCCCATCTGGACTCTTTAACTGGACTTTACAACCGCCACTATCTCCGGACAAAACTCCAGGAATACGCACGTATAAAACAGAACGCTTGCCTGGTCCTGCTGGACCTTGACGGCCTAAAAAGAGTAAACGACCATTATGGTCATCAGATGGGAGACGATGTTTTAAAGAGACTGGCTTCCCTCCTCCGCCAGGAAATACGCACCAAAGACCTTGCCTTCCGTTACGGAGGAGATGAATTCATCGTTATTTTTCCGGATACAACCTTGAAAGACACCCAGGCAATTATAGAGCGCTTACGCAGAAGAGTCGGTGAAGATGCTTTTCTCTACCCTTTGAAGGTTTCCTTCTCTTACGGCACAAGCAATTTAAGAGAAGTTCGCAACCCTGAAGAAGCACTAACAGCCGCCGATAAAAATATGTATGAAGAGAAAAAAGCCAAGCAAACTGTTTGAGTTTTGCAAGGTTTAGGAGCCTATACCACTTCCTGAAAGTCTTTAAAAGATTAAAAAGCGACAGGCTGGTTATACTCAAGATCCGTTATTTCGAGTTTGTAATAGGTAAAGTCTCCACTTTCCAGCTTCCAGCTTACTTCACCTTTTGTGGGAACCCTGATGCCTTCAAACTCTTTATGGGCTTCCAGCTTCGCTGAGTAGTCTTCCAAGCTATAACGCCCGTTCCTGGTCATATATCTTTTGCAAGAAAACCCGACGACATCACCGTTTTCATTAAAACTGAATACTGCTTGAGCTGTTATTCCACCGTAAGTCATGATTGCCCTGGCTGAGCGATCATCAATTGCCTGCCACTCAACATAATCATTCAAGGCTGCACTTGGAAACCATACTATTTCACCAAGGTAGCGCAACATTGTACCCTGGTCTATCTCTCTGCCCTGCGCATTAACAACGTTTATAAAAGCAAGTAACTTGATAAGCATGTTGCCTTTCCCCTTGAAATATTTGTCTCTACCCACCAGGAATAAAAAGGGATTGACTTTGACTCTCACTTTCCACAGGAATCCCGGGTTATCTACCGTGAAATACTGCTCCGCCCGAGCAGACATCCAGGGTTGCTCTTCCGTGGTCCTTATTAACCCTCTTTGCTTCAACCTCACTGCAAATATCTTTTTCCTGCCCACTATATTTGTTTGTCTCAACCACCTTTGAACAGGTTCAGGCAGCCCCTCCAGGTCTTTTTCGGTTACTATTTCTGTTTTTTCAGTTCTTTTCTGCCCGAATAATCCTTGCACTTCGCTAACTACTCCCCTTTTAAAGAAAAAACTGCCCACCAAAGAAAGAACAAATAAGGAAATGAGCGCTATACCTGTGATAGCCAGAATAATTTTTATCAAATTTATCCCACCTTTTTTCTTCGCCAGTGTGCACCAGAGTTCCAGGCAAACAAACCGGGCTCTCTGCGTCGTATAGTGTGCCAGCTCAAACCCCTTCGCTCTCTTGCAGCTTTCGGGGCCGGATTGAAAAGCAATTCGCCTACTTAGCTTTAGATTTCAAACAGGCTCTCTTTATAATCGGCTACCAGATATTTTTGACCTTTCTTTATCACCTGGTGCCCTTCGCTCTCAAGAAGCCTTTTCTGGTGTTCCACCCCTCCAGGATACTTAGGATTTATCTCACCGTTCGCTTTGAGGGTCCTCCAGTAAGGAGTGGTATTTTCTTCCCCTTCGTTTTTCGCCTCTTCAGAAGCATGAGCAGCAATCCAGGCGAAAATCCCGGTGGTTATCGGGCAGGCAATAGTCACCCCATGCTTTTTAGCAAGGAACTGCCTGATCTGGTTGATGGTTATTACTTTCCCCGGAGGGACTTTTCGCATCACCTCATCAACTTCCAGTGGTGAGGGTATTACCATGGTATCGCCAGGCCGCACGCCCCAGCGGACGGCTACTTTACTGCTAACCCGCACTATTTTGGGAAGGTCTTTCTTGTCGGTGAGCTTTTCCCGCCAAGACTTTCGCTTTTTAATCATAGACTTCCCCCTTGCACATCAAAGAAGCAGTATAACGCATTCTGCTTTAAAAAGAAATCAGCACCCGTAACTACTCTATTTACTGAATGTGGAGAGGAAAAACAATATCACTATCAGGGAAACCAGAAACCACAAAGTCCTGGCTATAAATTTCTTCGCTACTACCTTCTCGTAATACCTGCGTGGCCCTATGTTTAAAACCAGGGTTGCTACAAGGCCTCCCACCATGAGTCCAACTATGTTTTCAAACATCAGGATGAGAGGACTTAGAGTTTCCCAAAAATTCTTAACCAGCATTATTCCCACTACCACCGCAGGAGGTAACAACGCCGCAGCGATAGCAACACCAGCAGTGCTTTCTGGTATCCCCTTAGAAAAAGCAAACATCGAGGCAAAACCAAGAAGTATAGCTGTAAAAATATTGATATAACTTGAATCCATTCTGGTAAGAATCTCGGGAGTCAAAGCAAGGTTCGCGAAAGCAGAAATTACCAGGGTTATCAAACAGGAAAAAAGAATGGCTATCAACACTAAAACCAGCAGATTTGCCAGACTTCTAAATGCATACTTAATTTTTCCAACTGCAGTGTTCACCGCAAATGCATATATTGGCCCCAGCAAAGGAGAAAGGAGCATCGCTCCAATAATAACGGTAACATTGTTCATAAAAAGACCGGTGAGAGCTATTATCCCAGCAATTGAAGTGAGAATTATTTTGCTGTAATCCAGCTTGATATAGCGCTTGGTCTCGTCAATGAGTTTTTCAACGGGTGTCTCTTCTTCCGTTTTAAATTTCTTTTCTGCTTTTTTGAGAAACGAAGAAACCACAAAATCGGGAGACGATACTTCAAGCAACACCTGTTTGTAACGGAGGTCCATGGATTCCTGCAGGGTATCAACCAGTTTGTTGAGTTCCTCATCTGGTACATAAAACACCATCTGCACTGCTCCGTTGCTTTCCTCTAAAAAACAAACGGCATCCTTAAAGAGAGATTTTATTCTGGAGAGGTCTGGAAAGTCCTCTTTCCGGGCTCTAACAGTTACCTTTTCATCGATTGTTACGCACAGAAAAAGCCTCCTAAATTCAAATAACAGCCTCCCTTTTTAATCCTCAGTCATTAACACCTGAAATCAGGATAAATCAAAGGGGATTAAAGCTTATTCCTGTGGTGCATAGTAGCACCTTTTTGGCGAATAAATTTTTCCTTCCTCCTTCAATTTTTTGATTATGGCGCTCACTTCCTTGCTATCAATGCCTGTGGCTTTGGAAATATCTCCAGGTCTTACCGGTTTCCCATGGTTTTTCATGAAGTCAAGAACTGCCTTTTCTTTCTCCTGCACCGAACAGCGCCTCCTTTACAAATTTTATGAGACGACGGATATCCTTCGAGTTTTAAAATGATATGTCCGTCAAATTACTTTCTCACGATTAACAGTTTACATTATTGCACGCATTCTTTGTATCCCTCTCTAACTTGCTTCGGATCCACAACATAAGTTATCACTTCTTCTTGCTTGCCATTATCAAGCTTTAATTTTACCTCCAGCTCCGCTTCCATCATCCTTTTCTATATTTGCATAACCCTCAGCGAGGTTTTTCAAAGCAACTTTTGTTGAACTTCAACTCCATCCTTCTAAAATTGCGTGTTCTCGCCCCAAAAAATGAACTCTTCTTCCGCCCACCCAAAATCCATGTTTGACCCACAAGCAAAGTATTTCGCGGAACTCATTACATTTTTATTTCGCCTTACGCAAAACGTGTCGCCTTAGAAGCAAAAACATCGTGTTAGATGTCTCTACACGATGCAAGCTTAAACGCTAAAGTCACCCCTGCAAACGTGAAAACTAACTTAGATAGTATAATGAAGAGGAATCATGATTTCACCCAGAGGTATATAGTGCTGGCATCATTCCAAACGGGGGGTTATATCCGCAATGCGGATATGGATGGGTTGGGTGAAATTGGTCAAACAGCAATAAGATTATGGAGGGAATAATATGCCCCAAGATGTTAAAGTTTGGGAAATACAAGATGGGAATACCTTGAGAGAGATTAAAAAATCCAAATTGGAAATGGAAGAACGTATTGAAGATTGGCTTGAAAAAGATATTTCTGTAATTTCAACTGACTTGTTAGTAATTGGGCGACAAGTAGAAACAGATTTTGGCGGAGTTGTTGATCTTTTATGTTTGGATTACAACGGAGATGTTGTTATCGTTGAGTTAAAGCGCGACAAGACTCCACGAGAAGTAATCGCTCAAGTACTGGATTACGCTTCATGGGTTAAAGACTTGTCAAACGAGAAAATTAGCGAAATAGCAAATAGGTATCTTGGCGATAGAGGACCGTTAGAAAAGGCGTTTAAAGAAAGATTTGGTGAAGAATTGCCGGAAATCTTAAATGAGCATCATAAGATGATTATAGTTGCATCCGAAATAGACAGTAGCACGGAAAGGATTATTGAATACCTTTCAAACACTTATGGAGTTGGGATAAATGCTGCAACCTTCCACTACTTTCGTAATGATAAAGGCAAGGAATTTTTAGCAAGAGTGTTCTTGATTGAACCAAGCCAAATTGAGTATAGAACTCAGACTAAATCTATTTCAAAGAGAAAACCTCCTCTAACTTATGAGGAATTGGAAGAAATTGCGGAATCTAACGGCGTTGGCGAATTCTATAAACTACTTGTTAGTGGGTTAATGCCCCTTTTCGACCAAAAAGGAACTACCAGAAGCACGATAGCGTTTATCGGAATTGTTAAAGAAAGTCGACTTACTATTTTTAGTATTATTCCAGGAGATAGTGACCCACAGCAAGGATTGCGATTTCAAGTATATATTGATAGGTTGGCTGAATATCTTCACGCAAAAACAGAGGATATTATGCAAATTCTCCCGCCAAATTGTAAAGAATACGAACCCTGGGTTAGTGTAAATTTATTGTAGGTGTTCCAACCCGAAAGAACAAACCTCACCATCCAGAGTACGTGGTATAAGTCTTGTTGGAAACAACCAAAGGGATACTCTGGAGGTGAGGTTCTGTGAATATGGTACAGCAAATCTTCAAGGGGTTCCAGAGGATTCTGGAATTATCCCTCCATTTCCTGGAGAAGAGTATGGATTTCCAGGAGTTTGAGGAGAAGCTATGGTAGACCATGAACACCATCCTCACCCTTTTTGGGGATGTCACCTACAGGAGAACCTACTACAAGCACAAAGGCACCAGAGAATACCTGCACCTTCTGGATGACCAGATTGCTTTCAGGAAGAAGAGAAGGATCGATCCTCTCCTGGAAGCCCTGGTTCTTAAGAAGACCACAGAGCTCTCCTACCAGAAAGCGGGGAGGGAAATCCTTCCCCAAAATCAGGAATGTATTGTCAGTCCTGAGGTGGTGAAGAGGCTGGTCCATAATTTGAGGAAAGATGAAAAGAAGGAAGAAGAGATTCCGGAGAAGAAGCGGAAACCAGGAAAGAAGCTCCCCCCTTCACCCTTTCTCCTGAAACCATAAAGCAAGAAAAGGAGAAAGGAAGAGCAGTCTTTCGGGAAATCTCGAACAACATCCCGGTGATGCGAGAACCGGTGAGTGCTCTGCGTATGACCCTCAAAGCCCTGACCCAGGATATATCCTGGATTCCTGTGATATGAAAGACTGCAATCTGGATGAGTGCGGGAAAAGAAAGTAAATCACGAAATGGAGAGAGTTTTAAAAAATATCCCTAGTTAGTGTAAATTTATTGTAGGGTTTTTAGAAAAAAGAAAGACCTCACCATCCAGAGTATGGTATAAATCTTGTTTGTGTAAACAAACACTCATGGAGGTGAGGTCTTATGAATATAGTACAGCAAATTTTGAAAGGATTCCAGAGGGTAATGGAAATATCACTCCATTCTCTGGAAGAGGGAATGAACTTCCAGGAATTTGAGGAGAAGCTCTGGGAAGTCATGAATGGTATGGGAAAGGATATCTTAAAAGCAGTGCTTGAAGCCAGAGATCAGGAAATCTGGAAAGAAAGAGAGAGAAGGTTAACCTGGGAAGTGGTACGCAAGAACAATTCCAGAACCATCCTCACCCTGTTTGGGGATGTTAGCTATCAAAGGACCTACTACCGGAATAAATCTACTGGGGAATACCTGCACCTGCTGGATGAGCAGGCTGGGTTCAAAAAGAGAAGAAGAATTGACCCCTTGCTGGAAGCTCTGATTTTAGAGAAAGCCACTGATTGCTCCTACCAGAAAGCTGGAAGAGAAATCCTGCCTAAACATCAGGAAGTAACAGTGAGTCCGGAGGTGGTAAAGAGACTGGTTCATAACCTGAAGAAAGAAGAAGTAGGAGAAGAAGCTCTCCTTGACCAGGGGAAGGAGACCATCCAGAAAAAGTGCTGTCAGTATCTTTTCATCGAAGCTGATGAGGACCATGTCTCCTGGCAGAGAAAAAGGAAGAAGAGTACCAATCAAACAGGAGAAAGAAAGAAGAGAAAGAAGAAAAGGCTCTTGGCCAAGTTGGTCTATGTCCATGAGGGAAAGGAAAACCCCAATTCCGGGAGAGTTCAGCTCAAAAATTCCCATTACTTTGCTGGTCTCTATCAGGATACCGAAAACCTCTTCTATGAAGTCCTTGACTACTTAGAAGAACACTATGACCTGGATAAGGTGAACTGTATCTTTCTCGGTGGAGATGGAGCTTCCTGGATTAAGAAAGGACTGGAAATCCTTCCCAAATCCCTCTTTGTACTAGACCGCTTTCACCTGGTGAAACGCTTGCAAGCTGCTCTTCATCATAATACTTTCCTTGAAAAGAAAGTCTGGAAAGCTCTGGAAGAAGGTTCCTGGGAAAAGGTGCAAGCAATCCTCCTCCGTGCTCTTTCTGAAAGCAGAGACTCTCAAGAAAGAGCTAAGCTTGAAGACCTCTTCCTCTACCTTAAGAACAACTGGGAAGGAATCCTAAACTCCAAGCGCTATAAAGAACTCCACCTTGCCGTCAGTGCTGAAGGTCATGTGAGTCATGTTCTCTCTGCTCGCTTATCACATCGTCCTATGGGTTGGGGAAAGAAGGGAGCAGATCACATGAGCTATCTGAGAGCCTTGAAGTTCAACCGGTGTTCTATCAGGGATTTCTACTTGAGAACTCATAAACAGGAATTACCTGCTTTCACTCTTTCTCCTGAGAACATCCAAAAAGAGAAAGAAAAAGGAAAGCAGGTTATTCAGGAAGTTTATGGCAACATCCCAGTTATGAAAGGGCCAGTAGATACTCTGCGCCTGACTATCAAAGCTTTAACCCAGGAGATGTCTTGGATTCCTGTGATATAAAAAGACAATACTTTTTGGATGGTGAGGTTAAAGAAAGAACCATGCTCAACAAAGTTAGGAAGGAAGAGAATTTTAAAAAATACTCCTACAATAAGTTGACACTATCAACCCTGGAAAGGTGCACCGCGTACTTTGGCCGGCTATTTCAAAAGGAAAGAGGAAATTGAGAGATTTTTAAATGGATTAGCACAATTTAAAAGCAAGTGATACCAATGTTACCTAACGGTTTGAGGATATGTGAAGTTCCGACCAAAGCGAGGAATTTGGGCGGAGTACCGAATACACGAAACCAGATATGCTCTGCTGGCTCCCGTTGGAGCAGTCAAAAATAACTCTCTGTTTACGTCTTGGGGGCTGATGAAATACACAACTAAAAATAGCTATGCCTTTTAATCAATCTTATCTAATAAAACTCTTACTGCAGTTGCATCTTAGGTATAAAAACTCGCATCAAGTCTTCTTTCATCATCGTTTACCCAGTGAGTTAGAACGTTAATTATCTGGAGTGTCTTTTCCGGGTTTATCAGTGATAGAACATTTTATTTTCTCTGGCGGGATAATCTCTATTTGTCTTAAAAAGTTTGCATAGCAAACCTTCGGCGCGCAAGTCGTTCATCTGTTTGTTAAATGGCTCCAATAGGAACACATGGTGCGAAGCACCACAGCGCTATGCAAAAGAGCGTTATTGTATTGCTCCAAAATATACCACCCCAGGAACATTGTTTTTGAATCTAAACTCTTTATATTCCATATCTTTTAGCAAGTTAGATATTTTTTGTAAGTGAATTTTCCAATATTTGTGATTGTGAGTTACGGGGAAAACTACAAATAAGATAGCTTTCTTGACATAGTCGGTTCCTTTCAATTTTTCGATATCCTCAATTACTCCTTGAATATTCTTAGTAATTGGTCGTGTTTTGTTTTTAGTATTTTCATATCGGTAATTAGTATTGACGGTTTTAAGTTCTATTGCCCAATCATCAAAAGTAATGTCAATTCTATCTTTTTCTGGAGTAATAGTTAGAGCATATTTTGATAAGCCCCCACATAATTCTACCTTAAGCCAACCTTCAAATTTTGCTCTTTCTTTAGCAAATATTGCCACTCCATCATTATGTTCCAATTTAGGTATTATTTCTCCAAATATTATTTTGGCCAATTTTTCAAATGTTATTTTCGCCATTTTTGCCTTGAAACCCAATGTCACTTAACGTTCTTAGCATATACGGAGCATCGGTATAGCCAAAATCTGAGCGAACAACATGAGACGTACATGCTGTATTATCGGAAGTCCCGCTAATTAGCTATTGTACCTCCAACATATCGCCTTTAAAACCAAACTTTTCAAGAAGACGTCTAGCATTATTTATACAAGAGGCAGTACTGTAATGCACCTCAATATATAACCCATTGGATAACCGTTTTGGCGCTCTAAAACTATCTCCATATCTATGCTTAGGTTCTGTATTTATCAAGTGGTGCTTTCTCCCAATTGGTATCGGACAATCGTTTCTTTTTAGTCTCCCGTTTCTTATAAGCCACTCAGCGGTATTGGTTAATATTTCATATACTTGTTTTCTTAAAGAGTACGTCAGTCGTAGCCTATCTCTCCTTCCCAAACAGCTGTACTTTTATTCTTCAACCATTTTCGTCCGGCTTCAGAGATTTCCCAGATACCATGGGGTGA
Source organism: Thermatribacter velox (assembly GCF_038396615.1). NCBI lineage: Bacteria > Pseudomonadati > Atribacterota > Atribacteria > Atribacterales > Thermatribacteraceae > Thermatribacter > Thermatribacter velox. The sequence continues at coordinate 1,175,302 of NZ_CP121689.1, read as the reverse complement.
ATCGCTCTTCATGAGGCCTTCACGCACAAGGGTATTTCGGCACCACTGGGCGGTATTCTTCCAGCGCACGGAGTTAGGTTCCGAAGGGAGCGGTTGCCAGTCGTATTCGTTGAGCACGTGTTTCATCTTGGCTTCAACCCTTTCCAATACCTCTCCAATGCGGGCTGAACCGCCCAATTCCACCAGTGCCTCCAGAATGGGGCGGCGGAAGGCATCTTCGGAAGTTCGCAACCCTCTCGGCAGTCTACCTTTTGCTCGCCGGGTAGCCTTCCTCTTGGCCCGCTTGATCCCTTTGGCAGAAAAAGCAGCCCATTCCCGCTGGAGGGCTTTGACCTTTTCCCGAAACTCGGCAAGTCGGGTGGCTTCCTCAATTGCTTGCCGTGCTCGTTCGTAATCCCCAGCCCGGAAAGCCTCGGCGCCGGCGTCGTTGAAGGCGTTGGCCACGGTCTCGATCTCCTCAAGCAGGATTTCAAAAGCGACATGAACCTCGTTGGTTTCCATATCTAAACCTCCTCAGAGTTCTCCACGAAAAGCTTTATCCAGAATCGCCCGTTTCAGCCACTTCAATTCCTCGTCTGTCTCGGTCTGTGCAGCCTTGAGGGCGCGGATCTTCTCCTGCACCGCCTCCAAATCCGCCATGATGTACCGCTGTTCTCGGATGATTGCTCAAATCAAAAGAGTGACATCTGACCGTTGTCGAGCTTAAGCTTTAATCGCATGTGGTTATAGGGACGACCTTCATCGTTGGGGAAACCCCAAAAGCTGAAAAGGCGGTGAAGACCATAGGTTTGTTCCCATGGTTTTAGCTTTAGATTTTCGCACCACCGGACGACGAACTCGCCAAGCCTTCGTTTCACAGGGCGAATTGAAGCCGCCACAAGTGCCATCTGGCAAGCGCCAAGAAGCAAGTCTGTAAACTGTAGGAGGTCATTTGTTGCTGAATCGCAAAGCTGTAGCCTTATCGTGATAGTGGGAAATCGTCTGCCTTGCATTTGCGCTAGATACGAATCAAGCTCCGCACGATAGGGCAAATATTCCTCAAAGTTGTCAATCACCCCTTCATCGGGTCTGGTGGCTCGGTTTTTGGCATCCGAAACGAATTCGATGCTGAGCTGATCAAGCTCCTTTGGACCGAGATGCCAGACGATGCCCGCTTTTAGCGCCATAGCGGTAAATCGATTGTAGGCATGGAAATCATGAGCAAATCGCCGGTGATCATAGGCTGGGCTATGGCGATCAACGGCAAGACAAGAGAAATGCACAATCTCAGCGAGGGACCTTTCGAAAGCCTGCATCCACGAGCGAGCCACGCGGGCTTTTGCCCCGTATTCTCCCTCAAAAGACTTTGGAAGGCGACTGAAATGGATTTCGCCAAAATAGTTTTCACTCGAACGAATTTCAGAAAGTGCATTTAGGACCTTTTCAATATCCGTGCTCTTGACAAAGGACAGACCGATGAGCAACCAGCGTTTGTTGGGAATGCTCTCATCGTGAAAGACGAAATACTCGCCACAACGTACCACCGGATTCCCCCAAAGGTCCCGCATCAGAGTTCTCCCCGGAACGCCTTGTCCAGGATGGACTGTTCCAAGCGCTTAAATTCTTCTTCCGTCTCGGCCTGTGCAGCCTTGAGGGCGTGGATCTTCTCCTGCACGGCCTCAAGGTGTGCCACAATGCGGCGTTGTTCGTGGAGAGGTGGGAGGGGGATCTTCAGCGAAATCAGTTCCCTTTTCGTAATTGCGTTGAATGTCGAGCCATACCCAGATGTGGCGAGCATATTTTCTATCGAGCGAAGATAAAAGAGAAGGAAGGTACTTTCGATCTCAGAATCAACGCGAATAGCTGCAAGACCGCGGCCGATGCAACACCTCGATTCGGCTACGTTGGTGGGACCAACCGGTGCTCTCACGCTGATGAGGATGTCACCCGCTTCTGCAATCTTCTTTGGCTCTGTGCACCAAACACGAGGGGTCGGGTGAATTTCGCCAAAATCAGCTTTCCCTTGGAAAAAAGGCAATCCAATGCCATCCTTGTTATAGCTTGAGCTTGGGGGCGATTGACCCATAACAACCTGACACACCTCCCCCAACTTCACCCACCGCCAGCCGCTTGGCAGGTCGGAGCCGGGGCGGGGTAAGGTCTGGGTGAGGATGGACTGCCAGAGGCGCTCGGCGTCCTTTCTGGCCTCTTCGCGCAGCCGCCGCACCTCCCGAATGCGGCTCATCAGTTTCTCAATCCGCGCCACAATGCGGCGTTGTTCGGAGAGAGGTGGAAGGGGGATGAGGGCTTCCCGCAAAAACTCGGCGGGGACTCGTTGCTGGCCAACGCCGCCCCGGAAAGCAGCTTTAGCCGCCTTCCGGAAATCCTCACGCCGCACGAACAACCATACCCACTCCGATATCACCGCATCTGTGGGGCGCAATACATGAAACTCCGTTGACCCAAATCCAATCCCGTCAATGAGACCAGTCGCGACCGCCGACTTGCCGTTTTCCATGCAAGGCGTGATCTTCGCAAAAAGAACATCACCCTCCTCAAAATACGTGTAGCCTTTTCGGACATCTTTGAAGGCTCTTGCCTCCGCACTCGAGATGGTCCCTGTAATATCGTCAACGGCACTCATCGGGACGAACGACGTCAGCGCTTCCAAGTCCCGCGACATGCGGGGCCGCCGAGGATTGATCTCGCACACCTCCCCCAACCTCACCCACCGCCAGCCTTCGGGAAGTTTGTAGGGTCCTCCGGTCATGATACACCCTCCGCGTTCCCGTTGCTTAGAAGCTCATCCAACTCTTCCACGATCGCCAGAATCTCCCGTTCGCGCTCCAGGAGGCCTGCTACGATTTCCATGGGTGGTGGCAAGGTCTCGGTCTCCTTGCGGTTCGGGTTGCGGGCGGTGAGGTCATACCCGCGGGCCTTGATTTCCTCTACGGTAACAATCCAAGAACGTTCGGAGAGGCAGGTCTCGCGCGGACCTTGGCCCTTGCGACAGGCGTCCCAGGCTTTCCACAGTCTGCGGGCTTCGTCGAAGTGCTCGTCCTGGATGGGGCTCCCTTTACTGAATTTCTTGAGTCCCTCGGGAAGCAGCAATTCGTAATAAAAGACCTCCTTTGTCGGACCCGGGCGCTCAAAGAAAATAAGCGCGGTCTTCACATCCGAATAGGGCGCAAAGGTGCCGGGTGGAAGGCTCACCACGGTATGCAGGTTAAACTGCTCGAGGAGATCCTGCTTAACCGTGGCAAAGGCTCCGCCGCGGAAGAGCGTTCCCTCAGGCACGACCATGCCACAGCGGGCGCCGTCCCGGGGCTTGAGCTTCTTCATGATGTGTTGAAGGAAGAGAAGCTCTGTTGCCGAGGCCTGGACCGGGAAGTTGGCCTGGATGTGGCGTCCCTCTATACCGCCAAAGGGAGGATTAGTCAAGATGACATCAAAACGCTCGGAGACCTGGCGGATGTTCTCTTCCAGGGTGTTGCGGCGGCGGATCTGCGGGGCGGTGACGCCATGCAGCACCATGTTCATCAGGCCCAAAAGCGCCGGAAGGGGCTTTTTTTCCTGGCCGAAGAAGGTACGCTCCTGAAGCATCTTGTGGTCTTCAATGGTTTTTTCATCCTTCTTCATGTGAAGATAGGCCTGGGCGAGGAAGCCGCAGGAACCGCAGGCCGGGTCGTAGACTGTCTCGCCGATTTTAGGGTCCACTACCTCAACCACGAAGCGCACCACCGGACGCGGGGTGTAGAACTCGCCAGCCATGCGGTTCTCACTCCCCAACCTTCGGAGTAGCTCCTCGTAGACCTGGGAGACGGTGAAAATGTCGTCCTGGCTGTGGAAGTCGATTCCGTTGAGGATTTGCAGGACTTCCTTCAGGTTGTAACCCGAGGCGCAGACGATGACGTTGCGCTCGGCGAAGACCCCGCGCACGGTCTCGCGCAATGGGTCACCCCCAAGACTTTGTAGATAAGGGATCAGGCGACCATGGACGAACTCAAGGAGCCGGTCAGCGGGCCAGTCCTTCGTTGCCCAAGCGCTCCAGCGAAGGTCGCCGTCCAGAATGCGGGTATAGGTGCGACCGGCGAGCTTTGCTTGAGTTTCCCATTCATCTTCCTGAGCGTCGAGGAAACGCAGGAAGAGGAGCCAAGCCAGGTGCTCCACATACTCCATGATGCCGCCACAGTTGTTGTCGCGGCGCAGGATGTCACAAGCGCGCCAGATTTCGTTGGCAAGGGTTTCGCGTGTTTGCGGTCCGTTCATACAATAGCCTCCTCAGCGTAGATTCGTTCTCTCATTTCCTGAAGCGAGCGGCCCAGGGCTTCGGGTCCGCCAAAAATCCGGCTGATTTTCACCGCGCCGCCCCACTCGCGGAACGGAGAAACGCCGAAGACCTCTGGTTCGAGCTGCTCGATGCCACCCACGCGATACTTGTCCAGAAGTTCCAGGATCACCCGGCGGGCCTCTTCGGCATGGCGGCGGATGAATGCCTGCTCACGGTTCAGAAAGGCTTCGGTCCGCTCGCTTCTGGTGCGGATCGGCGAACCGAAAGCGATATGCGCAAGAAGATCGAAGGCGTCGGCATCCGGTTGTCCTAAGACCTCCGCAAGAACCTGCGGGTGCACGCTGGAGCGGGCGAGATCCTCGAGAAAAGCCTTGCGGCGTGCGGTATCCAGCCAGATGGCCCGCAGGTCCGACCGTGCGGGTGCCGCGTCAAGAATGCGGCGGCGGGTGTAGTCGCAGTACTGCTCGAGAGTGAGTTGCTCGCCCGTGGCTTCGATGACAAAGACCGCCTCGTCGGCAATGGTCACCTCCAGGCCCTCGACCCGGATCTTCCCACCCTTCTTTCGGGCTGGCTTGAGCGCCACCTCGACCTGGGTAGTCTCTTCCGCAAGCGTTTCTACACCGATGGAGCGGGTCGCAAAGCCACTTGCGCTCACGATGAGCTGGAGACAACCGGCGGGAAGGTTGTCGAAGCGGAAACGGCCCTGCTCATCCGTGCGGATCGGTCCCCGCTGGGAGTTTGGTCCGGTACGGACGGAAACGCTTGCACCGACAATGAGCTCCTGGGTATCGGCATGAAAAACCACGCCCTCAAGGCCTGCCGTCTGTGGGCCTTTTGGCAGGTCCGGCGGTGGGACGGGTGGCCTATCCCACTCGTCAAGGAGCCGGGTCGCACCCGTGTAGTCAATGATGCGGAACCAGTACTTGTCGGTCGCTGGGTCCAGGCGGCTTCCCCGGCCGATGATCTGCTTGAAGAGGATTGGCGAAGACACCGTCTTCATAAATACAATGTTCCGGCACGAAGGCACGTCCACACCGGTGGAAAGGAGCTCCGCGGTCGTTGCCACGACAGGAGCCGGCTTGTCCGAATCCGCAAAGGCCTCCAGGGCCCTGCGACCCTCTTCCCCTTCTTCGGAGATGATGGGCACGGCATAGTTGGAAAGTCCGGTCTCTGGGCCGAACTCGTCTTGAAGCAGCCGGGCTACCAATCGCGCGTGTTCCATATCCACGCAGAAGACCATGGTCTTCTCCATCTTCCCGAAGCGGCGTAGGAGCCCTGCAAGGTGCTGCACCATCGCGCGGGTGCGGTCGGGAAGCGTGATCTCACGCTCGAACTGAGGCGTTGTGTAAACCTTTCGGGGTTCCACATCTTCGGGAATGAAGACCTCGGCACCTTGCTCGACAGCCTCTTCCAGGTGTAGCCCTGTAACATCCACTGTGGTGCGAACCCGGTGGATTTTGTAAGTGGCAAGAAAGCCGTCTTCAATGCCACGCCCCAGGCTGTATTGGAAGGCAGGCGGGCGCCAGGTGCCGCGCTCCGGGTGTTCCGGGTCGATCGCGACCTCGGGTTCTTCTGAGCAGAAGTAAGCGTAAGTGTCAATGTTCTCGTCTTGCTTGGGCGTGGCAGTCATGCCAAGATGAATGGCAGACCCAAAATGATCCAAAATCTCGCGCCAGGTACCGAATCCGGAACGATGGCACTCGTCGATGATGACAAGGTCAAAGAAATCGGCCGGAAACTTTTCAAAGAGACGACGCCCTTCATCGTCCGGGCTCCAGAGAGTTTGATAGATGCCAAAGTAGAGATCGCGGGTCAAATTGGGCGGGTGTCCCTCGATTTTGTAACGCGGCTCACTGGTCCCATCTGCGAAGGGAGCGAAGGTGTTGTACGCTTGGTCACGCAGGACCACGCGATCAGCCAGAAACAGCACGCGGGTCGGACGTTCAGGGTGTTGTCTCTGGAGCCAGCCGGATTTGATCAGCTTCCAAACCACCTGAAAAGCAACGAAAGTCTTTCCTGTGCCGGTGGCCATGGTGAGTAGCACCCGCTTTCGGCCTTGCATGAGTCGTTTTACAATCTCCCGGATAGCAACTTCTTGGAAATAGAACGGTCTCTTGCCGCACATGGCCTCGGAGCAGTAGGGATAAAGGAGTGGGTTGGATCGCCGATTCGCACCATACTCCATCGGCTTGGTGACGCTTGAGGCATCGCCCCGCCCCAAATTCTGGCACCATCGATTCCACAACTCTTCAGGCGTTGGGAAGCGTTCGAGTTGCCTGCTTGTGTTTGTGAAAAAGTCGAATTCGATGATCTCGTGACCATTTGTCGCGTAGGCAAAGGCAAGTCCGAGGTCTCTGGCATAGGATTTGGCCTGCTCGAGACCTGCTTCTGCTAGCTCCGATTCTGCCTTGGCTTCTACAACCGCAATTGGAAAAGAATCCGAAACATAAAGAAGGTAATCGACTTTTCGCGCTTCACCTCGGCGTACGTGATTGCCTACCAGGATCACCCGACCCTGAGTGTACTGATGGTCTCGCCGGTAGTAGTGTTCGCGTGTGATTTGGGTGTCTGCCCAACCGGCGGCCTTCAATTTCGGGTCAATGAGTGTTGCGCGAGTGTCGGCTTCGTTTCTCATACAGCAGCCTCCATCAGTGGCACACTGTCATCAAACGGGTGGAAATTCTTTCGACCCGAGACTTCAGTATCTGGCCACAAATCGATCACCACTTTAATATCCGGAATGGTGCAAAAGAAAGGATCCTCAAACAAATTCGTCAAGTAGTTGCTGTAAGCGATGATGCCGAACCGGTTCCTTGATACCCCCTGCAATGCAGACATCTTTCCCCTTCTCGGCGGATCCACCATCAGGATCAGGCGGTAATAAGGGGAACATAACTCGCCAATCTTTCGTAGGACCTGATCCGCCAGGAGTTCCGCCATTACTCGCTCTTTCCACCTTTCGTATCTTCGTGTATTCCTTCCAAATAGCGGTCAATGGCAACCTTGCGGAAACACTAATAGCGACCAATCTTTCAGTACGGGGCTTTGCTTTTCCAGGCAAGCTTGTAGGGCGTCGATTTCGGTATCCTCAGGTAGGCAGACAACTCTTCGATGGTCAGGACGTCGTCTGGTTTTTCATCCATCGGAAGCACTTCTTTAACCACAAGGCAAATTTTGCATTATTACACCTTATCTATCACATTTAGTTTACAGTTAGTGACAGTTGGTGTCAAGAAATTTGGTATTTACCGTCTCTGGCTCGCGCCTGCCGGACGTGTCCTCGGTGCCTCCAATTCGGCCGTCCTACCCAAGCTGATGAACCGAATTTTGACTACCCTAATTGATGTTTGTTTCAAAGTCCTTCAAGATGTACTTCCAGATTGCCCACACAAGAGAAAAGGTAGGAAAAAATAAAAAACTCTTTCTTCTTCTGTTATGGATTGAGACGAAACCCCATGCACGTTTTGAAAAAGAAAAACTTTTCGAAAAGGGACTTGACCTTTGCTGTATATGGAAGGTTTTGGATAAATAATGATTTTTGGGAAAAAACCCAAAATATTTAAAAGGAGAAAGATTTACTCTTCACAAAATGGCAAGGGAAGGCAAAATTCCTGCTGTTAAAATTGCTAATCAATGGAGATTTAGAAAGGAAGATATTGATAGATGGCTTCAAGAGATAAGAAATAAAGAAACTCTCTCCAAATAAAGAAAAATAAAGAAGAATAAATTGACTCTTTTTTTTCTTTCTTAAAAGCTGAAAGTTTGAGCACAGGAAACTTTTTGGCATTTATGAAGATGCGGGTTTCTCCACCACATCATTATTTTAGTGTAATGTATGACATTACCGAGTACCAGGCCTCAGAGGTACCGGCTGAACCTTAATGCCCGCACTTGATGAAGCCAGCGCCGTTCAGACTTGGCTTAGATCCGGCAAGTTGGGTGGAGCTCCAGTGTACTTCTATCTCTTTGTCTCCCCTGGCTTGGAATCAGTGATGCTCGCGTTAGGTAACGCAACAAACTTGCTCGCTAGAATAGTGCTCTACCTGCAGTATCCAACTTATCTATTATTTTCCACTGTTTGTCCTCTTCGAGTGGTCAAGTCCGGATTTCGGTGTAAATTCTCCTCTGGTAGATGATTGCTTTATTTAAGCTACCCGAGAATGCTTGGTATCCCCTGCAGCCTCTACCCGCTTCACACTATCCTTTCTCCATTTCCAGTACTCCGTCATGTCAAAATAGCGGTGTTCGGTAGTCCAAGCTTCATCGATTTCCATGAGGACCGCTCCCATCAAACGTAGTGCAGACTCTTCGTTGGGGAAGATTTGAATTACCCATTCACGACGCCGGATTGGATTTCTTGGTTCAGCTGCTTTACACCGTTTGTAGTCCGCAAGCGCTTCCAATACCTCTCAGGCAAGGTCATCATTGCCACCGCGTCCTCAAAATCAGCCTCCAGCCATTCCACTGCCTCAGGAGCCCGTGGACGTAATCCCGGATCACATCGTCCATAAGTCAGCGCGCTGTTGCCAGATCCGGTGTGTCAAAGATCAATCGTAGCTACCCGTGCAGTTCGCGTTGCAGAGACTTGGGGCAGGCATCCAGGAGGTTGCGGACAAAGTGGGTTTGGCAACGTTGCCATGTTACCCCTTGAAAGTGGATCTCTACGGCTTTCACCAAGCACAAGATTTCGCTGTCTATGGTAACCTGGTATTGGGTCATCCCTTATCCTTCCTAGCAATGTTGGTTTACCTTTACATCTACCAGAGGGAGGGCGGCCTTTCCTGCTTTAACCCCATTCCATTTTTACACTATTATATCGGATATTACTCTTCAAAAGAGCACCTACAATTTTAGAAAAATCTTTTTCCTTATTACTCCACCCCGCAAATCAACCAAAATTTATCCAAAATCTCGATAAACTTTTCTTTATCACTCTTAAATAATTCCATTAGAAAAACACCGAATGCTTCTTTTGTATATCCCGTATACTCTGGATCTAAAACAACCAAACTATTAGGACTTCGTACTTGCTCTTCGCACTGGTCCCATAGTTGGTCGACATTATTCTCTATGATGCACAAGTGTTTAAAACGCTCAGATATCAGATATTCTTCGATTCCTAATCTCAGTAAATTTGCATATAACGGTTTGTGGGTGCGTAAAGCCCGTAAGGATTTGGGTGAGCGATAACAAACCTAATACCTGCTGTTATCTGCCGTTGCGCTCATCTTGCTATCTTTCATTATCTCTGCTAACTTTTATGATTTATTATCTTCTATGTGTCTCAAATATGTCTTTGAGGAAATCAAGCCCTTTTGCACCGTATAAATTGCATATTCTGTTGGCAATCTCTTTCTGGTTTTTCTCATATAACACGCAAACTATCTGCTGAATATCTTCTTTTTTGTAATCAGGATATATATTTGCGGAAAGCATTTCAAGGTAAATTTTACCAACTTTTGCTGGGGTTTTTGGAGCATGTTTCAATAGATATTCAATGAAAAAGGGAGTATTGAAATCTCTATCAACATATTTTGCTGAAAGTTTTAACCACTCAAAAATTTCATCATCTATTTCATCGATTAGTGACAACCATTTTGAGAGGTCTGAGATTAATTTTTGATATTCTGGGTTTTCTATATTCTGTTTTGCTAATTCATATAGGGTTTTCCAGAGGGGTTTTACTTTTATTTTTATTTTGTCGGTAAGTTTATCTCTCAACATCCAGAAGAAGCTTACTATCGCCGAAAGTTGTTCTATATTCCTATTTTCAATTAATTGAGAGATAAGGCTTTCTTTATCAATCAGCTTTTCCCAATCCTCTAAATATCCAATACATATATGCTGAACGAGTCGTTCTGTAATATGAAAATCACTGAAGTCAGCTTTTATAGCTTTGGCATAATGTTTGTTTTTTCTAAGCAAAAAGTAAAGGTCTTTATATACCACCGAAGAATAAAAAAGATAACCTGTAAAAGCAGCCTTCCAATGAATATCATTTTCTTTAGGAAATATCCTGTTTATATTGCTAATCACCCACTTTTTATCAAGCCAGTAAAGACTTGCTAAGTATTCACCCAGTATCACGGAAAATTCCAGTGAAGGCTCAATTTTACGATTAAGTCGCATCGTAAAATCTTCTTTGATACTTTTTATCCATCTTTCTTCATTTTCTCTTTTATACAAACGAGCATACCTAAGAGAATAGCTTATCATTGCTAAGAATATTTTCCCTTTAGTTGAATTCAAAACAGAAGTAACAAGGTCATTCATATCAAGAAGATCAGACTTGGTTTTTTCAACAAGGATGAGTAAAATCTTTTCCGCCTCGGGCAAAAGTTCAGGATTAAAAGCATGGTTATCATCTTTTGTTCCATTTTCAATAAGTTCTGCTATTTGGGAAATGATCCAATTTCTATAATTATCACCTTTATATTCTTCATTCCAAAAGTCATGCTGGGTAAGTAGTTTGGATATAAAATCGAAAACTACTCGCCAGTTAAGTTGTTTCTTTGAACGCCAGGCTTCATTAAAACCCCATAATAGTGCATGCTGATATGTTCTGGGAACATCCAGAAATGGATTTATATTATTAGTAAACTTTTCAGGGTTTTCTGATACACATTTCCTGAACGTATCCGAAAGTCCTTCTATATCCATCCATCCTGTTATACCCTTAAAGTTTATAAGATACTCTGCTATTTCTTCATTTGATTTATTAATAAGTTCGTTTTCTGTTACTGGACTTTCATATCCCAACTTAGTTTCCATCCAGAAGTCAAAACCCGGATGGTCAAGTTCTGCCGGATTTATTTTGTTATATTTTTCATAAGATGCCAACGCATCTGGATCTTTTGTATCTAAAAGTGTAGAAAGCCATTCTTTTTTTCGATAAGCAAGTCTCTTTTCAACTTGATCTTTATTATCTTTGATTTCTTCTGGTATGTAATAGTTTTTGGTTTCTATCCATTGTAGGACCTTATTAATTTGTTTCTTAGAAAAATAAAGGCAGTTATTTTTAAACAATTCGTACAACTCGTGTTTGAGTTGCTTTTCTTCAAGAGGATTCTCTTCCCATCTCCAGAATAAGTCATTCAACTCTTTGTAGTGATAATTAATTATGTGAATAGCGATCCTTTTAAAAATAGGATGTTCTTCTTTCAGTAATTCTTCTATATATTCTTTTAATTCTTTAGGTTCTGTAAATTCCAACATGTCTCGTACCAAATAAACTAACTGATTTTCATATTTATCAGGAAAACTTCTCTGGGGATGATCTTCTATAGTTGGTATCCATATAAAATTAAATTGTGTTTTATCTTCATTTACTATTTTTCTCATTTTATCTATACCAATTTTTGCAGCTTCAATACCACAAATTTTAGCTATTTGCGACTTATGAGCTTTTAAGGCTTCATAAAGCCAATACACATCCATTATTGATGTATAATCAAAAGAGCCCTCCTCTCCTAAAACAGAAGCTGTTTCTATTTTCTTATAATCCAAAATAATTTTTAATACTTCTAAAATTAGACCTTTAGCTTTTTCTCCTTTGCTTAGTAACTTAGGTAATACTGTTTCTTTTATTTCAGATGAAACTAATGAATTGTCCCATCTTGAATTTAAAGCTGTCTTTATAAACTCTATATGCTTATTGTTTATCTTCTCAATTGGTAATGAAAAAATAATTTTAATTATTACCCAATCAGTTCTATAATTTTCAATCCTTTCTCCGTTTTCATCTCTATAATCTATAATTTCCTGAATAATTTCTAATAATAAATTTGTTATTTCATCTGAAGTAGTTTCTTTATTCTTTTTAGCAACATTTTCCAGATATCCAAGAATATTCCAGTGAGGTATAGTAAAATATCCTCTTTGATTAGGAACCTCTTGGGGCTTAGGATTATTTGCAGAATTAAAATATCCTTTTTCTTTTAATGGTTTTAACCAAGGAAATGGATTAGATGAGGATGTTAGACATTTGAAAAAATGATTTCTCTGCGGTTCATCGTTTTTTATAATTTGAAAAATTCTTTCTGCTTTGCTTTTAGTATAGTGATTGGCAGCATCTTCGATTTCCTTGTATGTATCATACAAATAAGTTGAAACCTGATTTATCTCCCTGTTCCATTCTTCAATTACCTCGTAAAGCTGACCATATCCTTTCTCATCTTTCTCATATGGAAGAACTTCAATACCCATTGAATTGTAATAATACCGTTCAAATTCAAGGATGTTTTCTTCCCCTCTATAAAATGGAAGAAGAATAAAGTGTTTCAACTCCTTTTTTTCTTTCTTGATATCAAATTTTGTTATTAAAAAATCAAGCAACTCAAACTCTGCCATTCCATATCCAACAAAAAGTACTGTATATTCCCTAAATATTTTCTCTAAAAACGCTCTAAATGTTTGGTTATTGTAACGTTTAATATATTGAGGTACTGTGAAAATAAGCGAATCTTTATCTTTGATAGAACCGTGAATATGATAGAGTTTGGTTCTGTCTATGTTTGAAGGATTAAAATCGTTTTCCCTATACACAATCCGTGTTGGTACAAATTTACTATCAAAGTATTCATCCGCATTTGTTGTAATGAAAAGTCCTCGTAAGCGATATAATTCATCATAAATATTTTGAGATTTGAGAAGTTCTTTATCAGCTGTAAGAGAGTTCTTCAGCTCCTCATAAAAGATATCTTCAAAGCCGTTCTTTTTTAATAAGTAATAACAAATAGTAATAGACTTTTTGTGATCCTTGCTTTGAATAAGAGTTTCTTTTTCCTTAAAATTTATAAGTGTAGAATCATCTTTCTTTTTGGTTGAAAAACATCTATCGACAAGATTTCTAGCAAGTTGATCCCAACCCATGCATCCAATTAACCGTGATACTCCAGCACCGATAAAAACAGCAAGGGTTCCGTGATTCACAGCTTCAACAATTTTATCTGGAACTTCTGGAACTGGTAGTATTTCTTGTTTCATATTATTGCCTCACTAATAGATAGTTGTGATAGCAACTTCATATAACGTGTGGTGAATAAAAGAAGCCGCCGAAGGCGATTTGGGCAAAGCATAGCGAAGTCTTTTATCCGCTGTCAGGCGATGTGCTGTCTGAAGATTAATACTCACCATGCAACCATTTTCTTAATATTGCGGCTTTCTCTATCCTGCCCAATTTCAAATATGCTTGATACTCATATTCTAAAGATAAAACTGGTATTTTCATCCCTTGTATCTCTACAAACTTCTTGTGTTTATTCAAATCCACAGGATTCTCCCAACTTCCGTCTTCAAGCCGTTTCTGAATATCTCCCATAATTTCCACCTTTACTCCATCAATAATTAATGCACCGAAGTGCGAACGGATTTTTTCTGTAGAGGAGAACCTAACCTTTTCACTCACAAACTCGGAAAAGAGGCGTTCGATCTCATAGGCTCCTGCCTTGTCAGTCTGAATGTCAATATCATGGATTTCGATGGGAACACCCTGCAGCGCAAAACCAAGACTGCCTGTAACTACCCAATTCACGTTTTCACTCTTTAGCCGATCGTATATTTTGCGAAGAACACAAAGATATTCAGGCTTAATCATTTCCTTACCTCGGACAACATTTTACCTAATCGTTCATAATTGAACTCATGATTCCACCCCATCATGCCGTCCAATGGATTTTTTATCTTTGCAGGACTTACTTTGTTTACATGAGTATAAGTTTCCGTTGTCTTACCACTTTTGTGTTCGAGTATTTCCTGTATGTACCTTAAATCAACTCCGCCTTTAAGAGGATGTGTCGCGAAACTATGCCTTAGAGAATGCACATTTTCTGTCTTTCTTCGGACGCTTTATTTCGTAAATGATAGTGCATTTGTTTACACTTTAAAGATTAGCAACTTTTTCAAAGTGTATAATTCGACTTCTTTGATATTTCTCGTGTTCGTCAATAAAGTTGCCTTCACGATTTTTTAAGAAGTGCGTGTAGGTCTTCTTTTGCATCGTTTTCGAGGAATAGGGCCTCGCAAGGATTCCGGTAGACTCCCCCTACACTTTGAACTGCTTCCAGGGCCTCTTCTTTAGACAAACCTCGCCCGTGGACTAACCATGCAGCAAGGACATGTCCAGTCCGTCCACATCCAGCAGAGCAATGCATGACAACTTTCTTGTTATTTGTGCACGCCCCCTCTAAAAAGGGTAAAATTTTTTCCTTAAACTCAGCCAAACTGCAAATACAGCAATCTCCCACTGGCGCCCAGCAGACATTAGCCTTTCCAAACTCTCTGCAATACAAATCTAAAAGGTTTATCTCGTAATAATCGAGTTCTTCTTGCGAAAGAAGACAACAAACGCCTTCAATGCCCTGTTGTTTCATGAAAGAAACCCACCCCTCGACTTCTTCCAAGCCCACATGCTCTGAACCATAACCGGGTCTCTGAGCTCCAAATACCATTTGTTCTCCTTCGCGCGCTGGACCGAAGTTAAACTCGCTCATTTTACTTTCCCCTCCAACAATTCAAATTTTGTTTATACTTCGTTCGCGCACCTCCTTTCCTACTGTTGTTTTGCTTTGTCATTATAATAACACTATTCCTACTATCTCAAACCAAAACACCAAAGCCCATGAAGCAAACCTCACGATGTTACCCTAAACAAGCCGCGCAAGGCAGGGCTGAAAAATAACTTCGCGTGTGCTTGACAAAAAGTGAGTATTACATCAGAATGAAGTTGCTCTGTTCAAACCATAGTAGCCCACGATCATTTTCTAAGTCCAACACTTCGCTAAGAATCCCAGCTTTCGCGAAAGGCATCGAATTCGTGTGCTTTGCCTAAATTACAAAAACCTATTCGTCACCTTCCGCTTCGTAAGTGCAACAAGAACACCTGTTAAAGAGCAAGTAGATCACGAGAGGAGGTGAATCCGTTGTCAAAATACCTGGTTATTCATGCTATGGCATCACCCATACCAGTCGTTCAGGCTGAAAAGGTGGCGAAAGCGGCCAAAACCCTTTCAAGTTCCGACGCCTATTGGGTTAGTAGTTGGGTGCAGTTGGACAGCAAAGGCAATGTAGCAAAAATTCTGTGCGAATGGGACGCAAAAGACCTTCCTACGCTCAAAAAGACCATGGAACAAGCGAAAAACATGCTCCCTGACTTCCCTGCCGAAGGACCTTATCCAATGATGAAAGTAGATGGAGAATCTTACCGGTAGATATTTTTCTGAAACAGTATCTGAAAAAGCTACGGAAATGATTACCAAAGAAAAAGGTCCTGATAACTTATCAGGACCTTTTTCAAAGCAACTCTTAAAAATAATGGCTCCTCGGGCAGGATTCGAACCTGCAACCCTCCGGTTAACAGCCGGATGCTCCACCGTTGAGCTACCGAGGAGCGCTCTACGCTGAAGAATTATAGCCAGTTTACTCCGATTCGTCAAGATAATCCCGCAATTTTTTGCTTCGGCTGGGATGTCTCAACTTACGAAGAGCCTTGGCTTCGATTTGCCGAATCCGTTCTCTGGTCACCCCAAAAATCTGCCCCACTTCCTCGAGAGTATGGGGCTTTCCATCTTCAAGGCCAAAACGGAGTTTAAGCACCATGCGCTCTCTTTCTGAAAGGGTGTTCAAAACACTCTCCAGTTGCTCACGTAAAAGAGTGTACGATGCCGCCTGAGGAGGCGCCATGGCACCGGTATCCTCTATAAAGTCCCCAAGATGGCTATCCTCTTCTTCGCCAATCGGAGTTTCCAGAGATAACGGTTCCTGAGCAGTTTTCATTATTTCCTGAACTTTTTCAACCGTAATCCCCATTTCATTAGCTATCTCTTCGGGAGTGGGTTCTCGACCCAGACGTTGAGTAAGCTGCCTGGACACCCGAATGAGCTTGTTTATGGTTTCCACCATGTGCACCGGGATGCGGATGGTTCTTGCCTGATCAGCAATCGCTCGGGTTATGGCCTGCCGTATCCACCAGGTCGCATAGGTGCTGAACTTGTAACCCTTGCGGTAGTCAAACTTTTCGACCGCTCTGATAAGTCCCAGGTTACCTTCCTGAATCAGATCCAGGAAGAGCAACCCTCTACCTACATAGCGCTTAGCAATGCTTACTACCAACCTCAAGTTGGCTTCGATAAGCTTTTTCTTGGCTTCCATGTCTCCTTGTTCGATCCTTTTGGCGAGTTCTACTTCCTCTTCAGGCGTGAGCAATGGAACCTGACCAATTTCCTTAAGATACATCTTGACCGGGTCATCAACCCCTATTCCCTTGATTTCTTCAAATTGCAGGTCCTCGCTCTCGGAGCTTTTTTCCGCTTCTTCGCGAAGTGCTTCTTCGTCGGATACTTCGATACCCAGGTCAGAAAGGGTGCTGTAGATATCATCCAAACGCTCAACATCCACTACCTGGTCTCCCAAAAAATCGTTAAGCTCCTTGAAGGTGATGTACCCCTTCTTCTTGCCACTCTCCAATAACGGAGATATGGTCGAAGAGGGGTAAGCATCGTACTCGCTATACATATTCTTTTTCTTGCGGTTGGACGCCAAGGCGACCTCTCCCTTTCTATTTTTTAACTTTCTATTAATTCCTTTTCTTTCTTGAGAATCTGGTCGTATTCCTTTAACTTCTCCTGAAGAAGAGCCTTGAGCCTTCGCTGCTCCTCCTCAGGCAAAGCACTCCTTGAGAGCTGTGCTGATATTCGAGAAAGCTCTCTTTCAGTGCTTTTCCGACGCCGAGAAAGTGCATTTTTTTTAACTGTTCTGACCAAATCCTGGACCACTTCTTCTCTTTCCAGTCCAAACTCGAGATCCTCCCGAGTAGCTATTTCCGAAATCAGGCGCTGCATATCAGAATCATTGATAAAAACCGCTGCCAGATCAGCAAAAGAAAAATCCTTTTTCTTCAAAATCAAAGTATTTATGGCTCGCCACAAACGGCGGTTATTGGAATAGGAAAAATCATCTTCCTCAAATTCTTTTAGAAGTTTCTCTCGTGAAGATAAATCTTCCAACAATTTCTTTATAATCATTTTTTCGGCTTTTATATTCCCGGGTTCCCTCAAATCAGTGGTCAATACTGGATTTCTTTCTGCCGTTTTGCCCTGAGTGTCTGTTGCTTTCCCTACTGCCCTATAAACGAGTGATTCTTCTACACCAAGTGTCCTGGCCAGTTGCTTTATGCGGAGTTCGCGCTCTATAACATCCACAACCCGTAAGTAAGGAACCAAAGTCTGAATAATCTTAACTTTGGATTCCACAGTTTTATAACCATGCTGCTTGAGTAATAATTCCAAGTAAAAATCAAAATACGACATTTCCTGAGATAAAATTTTGAAAAGCGCCTCTTTACCCCTTTGCCTTAAAAGTGAATCCGGATCAAAAGGAGGAGGAATGCGAACTATTTTGACTTCAAGCCCCTGGGCTCGGAGCAATTCCACTCCTCTCAGTGTAGCCGCCTCTCCGGCGCTATCGGAATCGAAGCAGAGTGTCACCTGCTGGGTATACCTCCGCAACAGCGAAGCTTGCTGAGAAGTGAAGGCCGTTCCCATGGAAGCGACACAGTTTCCTACCCCAGCTTCGTAGAGAGCCAAAAAATCCATGTATCCCTCAACAACCACTGCTTTTCCGGCCTTACGAATAGATCCCTTGGCAGCAAAAAGCCCATAAAGAGTTTTACTCTTAGAAAAAACGGGGCTGTCCGGAGCATTGACGTACTTAGGAGTCTCTCCCGAGAGGGATCTCCCTGCAAAACCGATTATCCTCCCCTGGTCATCATGGAGGGCAAAAGTTATTCGACCTCTAAAGCGGTCCAGCAACTGGCCACCTTTACTCAAAACTCCTGCTCCGCTTGATAAAAACTCTTTCCCGGAAAAACCCTGTTTCATGAGATAATTCAATGTTTCCCTGCCTTCTGGAGGAGAAAATCCGATACCAAAGCGTTCTATTGTTTCCAGCTTCAGCCCGCGCTCTTCAAGCAGATACCGCTTTGCTTTCTGTGCTTCCTGACTCTGGGGATTTGCCAGTTGAGCTTGGTAGAATCGTTGCAGGACTCTGTGAAGTTCCAGAAGACGTTTTCTTTCCAGCGCTTCTCCGGAAAGAAAATCACTCTTTCTTTCCGGCAACGATACCCCATACTTTTCAGCAATGATGGTAACCGCCTCCGGAAAACTCACTCCTTCTATTTTCATGATGAAGGAAAAAATATTACCTCCTACGCCACAACCAAAACAGTGGAAAATCCCTTTTTCCGGGGAAACGATAAAGGAAGGAGTTTTTTCTTCGTGAAAAGGGCAGAGTGCCCGGTAGTTTTTACCTGCGGGTTTTAAATCCACATACTGGGAGACCAGGTCCACAATATCAACTTTTTCCCGTATTTCTTCAAGGAATTCCTGAGGAAAAAACAAACCCAACCACCTAACCTGAAGGCCCTGAGGAGCACTCAGGGCCTTCAGTCAAAATGAGCAGTTAACGAATGAAAATTGGGGCAAAAACTAAGGCTACAATGGACATCAACTTAATGAGAATGTTCAGCGAAGGCCCAGCCGTATCTTTAAATGGGTCTCCTACTGTGTCACCTACTACTGCTGCTGCATGCTGCGGAGAACCTTTTCCGCCCAGGTTGCCTTCCTCAATGTACTTTTTGGCATTATCCCAGGCTCCACCAGAATTTGCCATCATTACTGCCAGCATCAAGCCAGAAACAATAGCTCCTGCCAGAAGCCCACCCAGAGCTTCTTTGCCTAAAGCAACTCCAACGATCAGGGGAACTATTACAGCCAGAATGCCGGGTAAAATCATTTGAGAAAGAGCTCCCCGGGTGCTGATATCCACGCATCGGGCATAGTCTGGCTTGGCTTTGCCTTCCATAAGACCAGCAATTTCACGAAATTGCCTGCGCACTTCTTCCACCATTCTAAAGGCTGCCCTGCCAACTGCTCGAAGCGCCAGTGAGCTGAAAAGGTAGGGCATCATAGCGCCAATGAAAAGTCCTACCACGGTCATGGGCTTGATGAGGTCGATAACCTTGAGGTTCACTGCTGCACCGTAGGCTGAAAAAAGAGCCAGAGCGGTCAGTGCGGCTGAGCCAATTGCCAGGCCTTTTCCGATAGCAGCGGTGGTGTTACCCAGAGCATCAAGCGAGTCAGTTATCTTGCGGACATTGGGTCCCAACCCTGCCATCTCAGCTATTCCACCCGCGTTATCAGCAACAGGGCCATAAGCGTCGATGGCCAGAGTCATGCCAGTAATAGAGAGCATGCCCAGTGCAGCAACCGCGATACCATAAATTCCTGCTGCCCAGTAAGAGACCAGTATCGCTCCACAGATGAGTATTACTGGCACAACCACGCTTTCCATACCTACTGAAAGCCCATCGATGATGACCGTGGCTGGTCCGGTTTTCGATGCTTCAGCAAGGTTGCGAACGGGCTTGAAGTGGCTCGAAGTGTAGTATTCGGAAATGAGACCGATAGCAATTCCTGCAATCAAGCCAGCTACTGTGGCGACGAAAACGCTGAGATTGCCAAAGAGGGCCAGAGACAAGATCAGGCTGAACACAGCAGCCAGAAGGCCACTTATGTAAGTGCCTCGATTCAAAGCGGCGGCAAGGCCCTTTTCGTCTTTAGCATTTACAAAGAAAGTGCCGATGATTGCAGCAATAATTCCAAAAGCTGCCATTAAAAGAGGATAGGCTACTCCTGCAAAACCAGAGAAAAGGGTTACTCCAAGGATCATTGCAGCAATGATGGAACCCACGTAAGATTCAAAGAGATCGGCACCCATTCCGGCTACGTCACCAACGTTGTCACCCACGTTGTCAGCGATAACTGCCGGGTTGCGTGGGTCATCTTCGGGTATGCCGGCTTCAACTTTTCCTACCAGGTCAGCGCCCACGTCAGCCGCTTTGGTGTAAATTCCTCCACCAACACGAGCAAAGAGCGCAATAGAGCTGGCTCCCAATGCAAAGCCATTGATTACCTCTGGATCGCGGATAATAGCATACAGGATTCCCAAGCCCAGAAGGCCAAAACCAACCACACACATTCCCATGAAAGCTCCGGCGGAAAAAGCCACTTTCAGTGCCTGGCTGACGCCTTCAGTGGCTGCCTGGGTGGTACGGGCATTACTTCTGGTTGCGATGCGCATTCCCGCAAATCCAGCAAGACCAGAACAAAAAGCACCTACCAGGAAACAAGTTGCGGTAACCCAGTTGCGGGCAAAACCAAGCACGACGAACATAACTATCACGAAGAAGATCAGGAAACTGTACTCTCGCTTCAAAAAGGCCATGGCCCCTTCCTGAACCGCTTTGGATATTTCCTGCATGCGTTCATTTCCAGGGCTACAGCGGTTGATTTTCTGTGCCAGCGAGAGCGCAAAAAGAACTGCTATTAAGCCTGCAATCGGGGCAAAAAGCACTACTCCCATCATAACTCCTCCTTTCTATGTTATTCTGCTTTTCTATTAGCTTCCCCGCTGCCCGGGCCACTGCCTTGTTGAGGCCAGGGATCAGGGAGAAAATATTTTTTGTACATGTACAGAGCGTACCTATCAGTCATACCTGAAATAAAGTCGCAAATAATTCTATCAAGAGAAACCTCTTTTGGTAAGCAGAAAGAGCATTCTTTTTGAAAAAAATCAGGATGCTCGAGAAAAAAAAGATAAAGGTCCTTAATCAGCCTCTTGGCTTTGCTCCTCACCCTTACCTGTTCATCGCTGAAGTAAACCCTTTGAAAAAGAAAGCTACGTAACTCTTCAGTGGCTTCTCTGGTCTCTTGACTCATGGTGATACGGTCAGAGTTAATACTACTCAGCACCACATCCTTAACCATGTGGTCTATTCTTTCTCGATGGGTGCTTCCAAGCACAGCAATTGAATTTCTCGGCAATTCTGCTTCCCTAATAAGGCCGGCCCTGAGTGCATCGTCAATGTCGTGGTTGACGTAGGCTATCACATCTGCAAGGCGCACCACTTGCCCTTCCAGGGTAGCGGGAAGGTCTTCTTCCGAACAAAGCAAAGTGCTGGAATGAGTCTTGGAATGCTTCAGGATGCCGTCTCTGACTTCCCAGGTCAAGTTCAGACCCTGGCCATCCCTTTCGAGTAGATCCACCACTCTGAGACTCTGTTCATTGTGCCTGAAGCCCTCGGGATAAACTTCGTTAAGCGCTTCCTCTCCAGCATGGCCAAAAGGAGTGTGCCCCAGGTCATGTCCTAAAGCTATAGCTTCGGTGAGGTCTTCATTAAGGCGAAGAGCTCGGGCTATAGTACGGGCAATTTGTGCCACTTCAAGGGTATGGGTGAGACGGGTGCGGTAATGGTCTCCCTCAGGGCTGAGAAAAACCTGGGTTTTGTGCTTCAGTCTTCGAAAGGCTTTACTGTGAATAATGCGGTCCCGGTCGCGCTGAAAGGCGTTGCGCAGGTCGCATTCTGCTTCAGGATACTTTCTCCCTCTGCTTTGGGAACTCAAAGTAGCATAAGGGGAAAGAAGCTCCCGCTCTTTCTCTTCCCAGAATCTTTTTATTTCCTCTATTTTCAAGGTTATCACCCGAAGAACCGGGGGATGTTTCCCCCGGTTCAGGAATTTGAAGCTTTGAATTGTTACTTCTCTGCTTCAATTGCAGCCTGTGCCGCTGCCAGACGAGCAATAGGTACCCGGAATGGTGAACAACTGACATAGTTAAGGCCTATTTTGTGACAGAACTTAACTGATTTGGGTTCTCCACCATGCTCACCACAGATACCACACTTCAGGTTAGAACGAGTACTTCTTCCTTTCTGGACACCCATCTGCATCAGCTGGCCGACGCCTTCCTGGTCCAGAACCTGGAAGGGATCTTCTTCGAGAATTCCTTTCTCTTCATAGTAGAAGAGGAACTTACCTTCAGCATCGTCTCTGCTGTAACCAAAGGTCATCTGAGTCAGGTCGTTAGTTCCAAAGGAGAAGAACTCGGCGTATTCAGCAATCTGGTCTGCAACCAGTGCCGCTCGAGGTACCTCGATCATGGTTCCGAAGCTATAGCTAACATCCACGCCATATTCCTTGATGACGGCCTGGGCAACTTCATCCAGCTTCTCCTTAAGAACTTTAATTTCATTTCGGTGGCCAACCAGCGGAATCATGATTTCCGGAATTACTTTAATGCCTTCTTTTGTCAGTTCGCAGGCTGCTTCCATAATTGCCCGAACCTGCATTTCAACGATTTCCGGATAGAGAATGCCCAGGCGGCATCCGCGCAAACCAAGCATTGGGTTGGCTTCGTGGAGGTTGCGGACTATTTTAAGCAGATTTTCTTTTTCTTCGAGTTCAGGACCGGTTACTCCCTTGACGCGAAGGGTGGTCACTTCCACCAGCAGATCCTCGAGCTTGGGCAAGAACTCATGCAAAGGAGGATCGATCAAGCGGATGGTTACCGGTTTCCCTTCCATAATGCGGAAAATCTCCTTGAAGTCGCCCTTCTGCATAGGTTCTATCTCACTGAGTGCTTTTCTGCGCTCTTCTTCATTCTGAGCCATGATCATTCTCTGCACGCTGGGAAGCCGGTCTGGAGCCATGAACATATGCTCTGTACGGCAGAGTCCAATACCCTCTGCTCCAAACTCCAGTGCTTTCTGAGCGTCCTGAGGTGTATCAGCGTTAGCACGCACTCCCAGTTTTCTCACTTCGTCAGCCCAGGAAAGGAGAGTCTGGAAATCTCCAGAAAGCTGAGGTGGAATGGTCTTTACCTGACCCAGGATAACTTCTCCAGTTCCACCGTCTATGGTGATGTAATCACCCTCTTTCACTACTGTGCTGTTTACGGTGAACTGCTTCTTGTCGAGATCAATTTTGATTGCTTCACAGCCGGCAACACAGGGTTTACCCATTCCGCGAGCTACCACTGCAGCATGGCTGGTCATACCTCCACGGCTGGTCAGAACACCTTGAGCAGCAACTACGCCGTGAATATCATCGGGAGTGGTTTCAGGTCTGACCAGGATGACCTTTTCACCCTCGTTACCCAGCTTTTCGGCTTCATCAGCGTCAAACACTACCTTACCGTATGCAGCACCAGGTGATGCGGGAAGCCCTTTAGCAAGTACTTGGATTGGCTGACTGCGGTCAATCTGGGGATGCAGAAGCTGGTTCAGCTGGTTGGGGTCTACTCTCAAAATAGCAGTCTTCTTGTCGATGAGTCCCTCTTTGACCATATCCACAGCGATTTTGATTGCTGCCTGAGCAGTTCGCTTACCGGTTCGAGTTTGAAGAAGGTATAATTTACCCTTCTCGATAGTGAACTCAAAGTCCTGCATATCTTTGTAGTGCTTTTCAAGAATTTCATAAACCTTTTTTAGCTCTTCAAAAGCTTTGGGAAGCTCCTTTTCCATCTCCACGATTGGTTTGGGCGTCCTGATGCCAGCAACAACGTCCTCACCCTGAGCATTGAGAAGATACTCGCCGTAGTATTCTTTCTCTCCGGTAGAAGGGTTACGGGTGAATCCAACACCGGTTCCAGAATCAAAGCCCATGTTTCCAAACACCATCATCTGAACATTTACTGCAGTTCCCCAATCGTCAGGAATGCCATGAATTTTGCGGTAAGTGATTGCACGCTTGTTGTTCCAGGACTCAAACACGGCATTGATGGCTCTTTTGAGCTGTTCATAAGGTTCTTGAGGGAAGTCTTCTCCGGTTTCTTTTTTATAGAGTTCTTTGTATTTCTGGATTACCTTTTTAAGAGCTTCAGCATCTAAATCAGTATCCAGCTTAGCTCCTACTTCTTCCTTAACTTCGTCGAGGATGGCTTCGAATTTGGAATGGTCAATGCCCATAACCACGTTGCCGAACATCTGAATGAATCGCCGATAGCAGTCGTAGGCGAAGCGCTTGTCCCCGGTCAACTTAGCCAGGCCTTCTACCACCTCGTCATTAAGCCCCAAATTGAGGATAGTGTCCATCATGCCTGGCATGGAAACGGGTGCTCCAGAACGGACCGAAACCAAAAGCGGATTGTTGGGATCGCCAAACTTCTTACCGCTTTTTTCCTCAAGTTGTTTAAGATTAGCCAGGATTTCCTCTTCAAGCCCTTCTGGCCACTGCTCGTTGTTCTTGTAATAGTGGGCGCAGGCCTCAGTGGTAATGGTAAACCCTGGTGGCACCGGCAGGCCGATGCGGGTCATTTCAGCAAGATTGGCTCCCTTACCACCCAGGAGCATCTTCATTGAAGCGTCTCCTTCGCCAAAAAAGTAAACGTATTTCTTTTTGTTCATGATGCTTCCTCCTTCTTTTTATTGTTAATAAGATTTGCTATTTTCTCGCTGATTTCTCTGGTAGTCAAATTGGTTATGTCAATAATCTCACAACCCAGCTTTTTATATATCGTCATGGCGAAATCCAGTTCTTTTTTTACTACTTCAGGTTGTGCTTTCCTGCTGAGCCTGTCCAGGCCCAGAGCGTTGATTCTCTCTGCTCTAACCCTGCTCAGGTCCATTTCATTTATCCAAATACCTACCGGGACAACGCCTTTCTTACAACTTTCTCTAATCACCTCCTCGAGATCGTAAGGAAGCGGTAAATCAGGGTTGAGAAGGATAAATCCACACTTCAATCCCTTTTCTGCAAGCATGAGAGTAATTTCATCCCGATGGGGATACCACACGCTGAAGACGATTACATCAGCCTTGTCAAGATTGGAAATACTGAAGCCGGTACTCTTTTCCATCGAATACTCCAGAGCTTCAGCGTGGCTGGGAGTTTCCTCAAGGCTCTGGAAGAGGCCTGGTTTGCCCCTCGGTTGACGAGCACTGGCTTTTTTCAAAGCTTCCACAATGGGACCCAAAAGGTCCAGTGCAAAAATACCGCGGTTTACACTTTCAGCGCGGAGCCGGCTGGCCATTTCTTCGTTGACCAGCGTATACACCACGAGGTCTTGGATTCTCACCATGTCCAGAATGTTTTCTATGGTCTCCCAGTGGCGAACCTTGGTGAAGGGTAAAATGTTCACCCGGGGTAACTCAAACTGCACCAGTGCTGCCTGCACCACCGAGAGAGCTGTTTTACCGGTGCCATCGGATATTACAAAAATGTTAAAATCGTCTCTCGAGGTCGTTTCCTTTTTAACTTCCACCGTTTTCCTCCTGAATAACCACCTGGGATAAATCCGCAAACCGATGCCATAAAAGAACTATTTTTTTCATCAGCGCAAGTCGGTTTTTGCGTATCGCTTCCTCAGGAGCCATAACCAGGACTTTTTCAAAAAACCGGTCCAGGACAGGAACCAAAGTATAGAAATCTTCAAACAATTTTTGGTAATTCCCTTCCTTCAGAGAGCTTTCAAAATTTTTTTCAAAGCGCAAAAGAGACTGATAAAACTCTCTCTCAATTTCCTCTTGTAAGAGTTGTTCGTCCACATTTGCGCTTCCGTCAAAATTTTTACTTATGTTGTAAGCGCGAGTGAAACCAGTCAAAACTGCTTCTAAAACACTCTTCTCAGCATCCCAGAGCTTTTGCAAGGCTGAAGCTCGAAGGTAAACCTCGTAAATATCGTCGATTGGAATACCCAACACTGCATTGATGATTGAGTAATTGATACCCTGTTCCAAAAGGAAGGTGCGCAAACGGGTTAGCAAAAAGGCCAGTACCTTTTCCACCACGGCTTCGTCAAAAGACACAAAACCCTGTTCTGCAATCAGAGAGAGATTTTCGCGAATGAGCTCTTTAATACCTAAAAACCAGCACTTATTTATTATGAGGCCAATAAGGCCCTGGGCCAGTCTTCTGAGACCCAAAGGATCTTCAGAACCACTGGGAATACGCTCTAAGGCAAAGCTCGAAACAATGGTGTCCACCCGGTCAACTAGACTCAAAACGCTTCCAACCAGCGTTTTGGGATAATTTCCCTCTGATGGAGAAAAGTACTGTTCTTCAATAGCCAGCGCAACTTCTTCAGCTTCCCCATCTTCCTGGGCATAAACCCGACCCATGTAACCCTGGAGTTCAGGAAATTCCTTGACCATTTCACAGGCCAGGTCTGCTTTGGCAAGAAAAGCAGCTCGCTCTAAGAACTGTGCTTTTTCCTTGCCAACATGGAGTTTCTGAGCCAAGTACCTGCTCAGCTGAATTAGGCGCTGAGTCTTTTCCCACATGGTACCCAGCGATTCCTGAAAGACAACACCTTTTAATTTGTCGACTTTATCAGAAAGAGAGCTCCTTCGATCTTCATGAAAGAAAAAGAGAGCGTCTTCGAGTCTGGCCCTTAAGACTCTTTCGTTGCCTTTGATTATGATTTCGCTTCCATCAGCAGGTCGGTTCAAAACCACCATAAAATGAGGAGAGAGGTTGCCCCTCTCATCCGTACAGGCAAAGTAGCGCTGGTGATGTTTCATAACTGTTATCAATACCTTTGAAGGTAGGGTAAGATACTTTTCCTCAAAGCGCCCTACTCCTACTCCAGGATATTCTACCAGAAAGTTTACTTCTTCTAAAAGGTTTTCATCTCTCAACCAAAATATGCCTTCTTCCTGAGCACAGGAAGTCAAGAGCTCCTCTATTTTCGCCCTTCTTTCTTGAGGATCGGCTATTACAAAAGCTTTACGAAGGGTATCCAGATAGGTTTCTGCACTGGAAATGGCCACTTTGCCAGGGCAAAGAAACCGATGTCCCCTACTAAACTTGGAGGAAGTTATGTCTGCAAATTCAAAAACGATTTCTTCATCATCAAGAAGCGCAACTAACCATCGTATAGGACGCACAAAGGCGACGTTTCCTTCGCCCCAGCGCATGGAACGCGAAAACTGGAGACACGAAAGCGCTTTCTTAAGAACCTGAGGAAGAATTTCCTTAATCGCCTTGCCCGGAATCTCTTTGCGCGCAAACACGTAAGTTCCTCGCTCGGCTTCTTTAATAAACAGAGAGCTGGGTTCCACTCCCTGAGCTTGTGCAAAAAGTAAAGCGGGTTTCAGCCACTCCCCTTCTGGCGAAAGGGCCACTTTTTTAGGAGGGCCTTTTACCTCCAGAACCTGTTTTCTTTGAAACTCTTCCACTCCATGCAAGAGGATGGTAACCCGCCTTGGGGTACCTAATACTTTATGTTCACCAAAAATAATCTGTTCTGACCTCAAAACATCCAGGAAGACTTCCTCGAATTTCTCGAAAACCTCCTCTTTAAGGCTCGAGGGAAGTTCTTCCATGCCAACTTCCACCAGGAGAGTTTTCCCAGAAGAACTCATCTTCTCCTACAACTCCTTTTTTGTCCAAGGGAATTCCGCTTCTTCCCTCATTCTCAGGTACTCCAGTGCACATCGGTTGGCCAACTTCCTAATACGGGCCATATACTGGCTACGCTCGATGACGCTTATGCCTCCTCGCGCTTCAAGAAGATTAAATACATGAGAACACTTAAGAACATAATCGTAAGCAGGCAGGACAAGCTGCTTCTCCACCAATCTTGCTGCTTCTCTTTCATAGAGCTCAAAGAGTTGAAAGAGCAGGTCTGGATCACTCTCGTCAAAGCTATACACGGAGTGCTCCTTTTCTTCCTGGAGGCGAATGTCTCCATAGGTAAAGTGGGGGTTCCACAAAACCTCGAATACGTTATCTTTTTCCTGAAGGTACATGGCTATTCTTTCCAGACCATAGGTTATTTCCACAGAAATGGGCTTGAGGTCTATTCCTCCTGCCTGCTGGAAATAGGTAAACTGGGTTATTTCCATACCATCAAGCCACACTTCCCAACCCAATCCCCAAGCTCCGAGGGTGGGAGATTCCCAGTTGTCTTCTACGAAGCGAATGTCATGCTCCAGGGGATTGATTCCAAGACTGAAAAGGCTTTCCAGATACCACTCCTGAATCTCAGCTGGAGAGGGTTTAATGATTACCTGAAACTGATAATGCTCATAAAGACGATTGGGATTTTCCCCGTAACGGCCATCGGTGGGGCGGCGAGAGGGTTCGCAGTAAGCCACTTTCCAGGGTTCAGGGCCCAGCACCCTCAAAAAGGTAGCCGGGTTCATGGTGCCGGCCCCAACTTCGATGTCATAGGGCTGTTGAATAACACAACCTTTTTGCTTCCAGAAATTGCTAAGATTAAGAATGATGTCCTGAAAATACATCTTTTCAGCTCCTTCCGAAAACCACCAGAAGTAAACTATATCAACAGAAATACTGACTGTCAACTTCTCTCTGATTCACTTGCTGTGGGTTTTTCAGGATACCTGGCAAGGAAGGCTTCGATACTCCAGGTGTCTTTATTTAAGTGATGTGAAAAATATTGAGAACTAAGCTCGTCCAGATGAAAAAACTGGTCACCAGTAAGTTTTAACTTGGAAAGCGAGGAATAAGGGAGATGGAGAAGATGCAACCAGATTGAAGGCATATCCTGTGATATAGAAACACAGCTTTTGGCCAGTTCAGGTTTTGAGGCGCAACTTCCGCACATAACACCTCCTTCAGCATGGCTCCAGCAACTGAACGTCTTGCCTTCCCGGTTGCACACTGCACAGCTGGTTAGCCGAGGCTGTAACCCCAGACATTTAAGCAAAACCAATTTGAATTTCAGGACACCCCTGCGAACCGCCTCAGGGGGACTGCCATCTGCAAACGCAAAAATCTTCAGCACTTCTCCAAAAAGCCTTTCCTGCTGGCTTCCTCCCTCAATGGCCTGGTCAATGAGATACAGGATATAGTTGCCCAGAAGCCATTTTTCAAAAGATCGAGCAAGCATTCGGAACGACCTTTTGATTTCTGCCTGCACCACCACCGGCAAAGAACGACCCGCATAAAACAGAAACTCCGAAAGTACAAATTTGTCAAGAGCACCACCCAGGCGATTGCCTACTTTTCTGGCTCCCTTAGCCATTACTTGTATTTTGCCCATCTCTTTGGTGAATACCACAACGATGCGGTCTATCTCACCTACATCAAATTGTTTAATCACGATACCAGAATCTTTAATATAACCTCGAAGCATAAAAAAACGTTTTTACTTCACTTTGTAGCCCCAGCGCCTCAATACCTCAGGGCGTTTACGCCAGGACTTTTCGGTTTTGACCCAGAGGTCCAGGTATACTTTTTTGCCCCAGTTGTATTCGATTTCCTCCCGCGCTTCCTGACCAATTTTCTTGATCATTCTGCCTCCTTCGCCGATGATAATTTTTTTGTGGGAATCCCTTTCAACATAGATGGTAGCCTGAATATAAATGACTTCTCCTCTGTCTTTAAATTCCTCAACTCTAACCTCTACACCATAGGGCACTTCCTGATGAACATTCCACCAGATTTTTTCCCGTATTATCTCGGCCACTATTTCCCGTTCATAAACATCGGAAACTATGCCAGGCTCATAATAGGGTTCTCCTTCGGGGAGGTAGTTTACTACTTTCTCAAGTAATTCTGAAACACCCTCCCCTGTCAAAGCCGAAATTGCCATTGACTCAGCAAAAGGAGTGTGACGGGAAAGGAAACCGACAATTTCCATAATTTTTTCTTCAGTGGCCAGGTCTTTTTTGTTAATCACCAGAAATTTAGGATTGGTAAAATTCTTTATTTGTTCCAGGTAACGAACATCCTCTTTCCAGCCCTCCTCCGGGGTGGTCATATAAAGAAGGAGATCTATGCCTTCCAGTGCTTCCTGTATCTCTTTGATCATGAACTCACCCAGGCTATCCACCGGGTCATGCAAGCCTGGGGTGTCAACGAAAATGATCTGACTGTCCGGACGATTGAGGATGCCCTTAATAGATTTCCTGGTGGTTTGAGGTTTGGGGGAAACGATGGCTACCTTTTGTCCCACCACTTTGTTTAGGAAAGTGGACTTGCCCACGTTGGGTCTTCCTAAAATGGTCACAAAACCGGATTTAAAACTCATAATTTTCCTCCATTCCAGTGTTTATTGTTTCAAAGAAAAAGAGTGGGGCAAGAGCTCTTCCAGGCCTAAGACCTTGAAATCTTCGCTGGAGCGAGCTACCAGGACTTTTATTCCTGGTGAGAATTCAGTTAGAACCTGAAGGCACGCACCACAGGGATAGCAAAAGTCCCTTTTTTCAGAAACGATGGCAATGGCTTCAAAGTCGCGCTTTCCCATGGATACTGCCTTGCTTACTGCTACTCTTTCGGCACAGATGCTCAGCCCAAAGGAAGCATTCTCCACATTCACACCAGTTACTATCGTCCCGTCTGTACAAAGCAAGGCGGAAGCTACCCTGTAACCCGAGTACGGCGCATACGATAAATCAAGCTGTTTTAAAGCTTTATTGATTAGTTTCTCAAAAAGCAGGTATTTTTTAAAAGCGTTGAGATAGTGTTCCTGTTTCTCGCTCATGACTTGCAAGTCCTGGGGTTCCTGATCGTCATAACCCAAACAATGCAAAAGTCCGTGTATGAATAACAGGCTTATTTCATCATCGATAGAATTGCCTGCTACTTTTGCCTGTTCAAGGGCTACAGGGATACAAATAATCACTTCTCCCCACGTCTGGTCTTCTTCCTCTCCATAAAAAAAAGACATGACATCTGAAGATTCTCTCTTGCCAAAGAAACGTTCCTTTAACTCCCGCATTTTTTCTGTGTCAACCAGAACTAAATTCAAAATTCCCGAAAGATCTCTTCTTTCTCCCTTCAAAACCAGTTGCAACAGCTTTTCAAATTTTCTTTTTAAAATAACACCCCTTTGGAGATTGAATTCACCGCATTCCACAATTCGTATTTGGCTGGCTTTCACTGTTCTATCCCTGCCTCAGCTTGTGCTTCTTCATCTGAAGAACCTGTATTCGCAACCTCAGGATAAGGCAAGCGAGTATGAAAGGTTCCAATCAAAACCAGAACAAAAGTCCTTACTATCTTACGTAGGTCTTTGAGTGTCAGATCCGCTTCGTCCAGCTGTCCATCCTTGAGATAATTCTGAAAAATATTCTCAACCGCAGTTTCAATCTTGCTCGGTGTGGGGTTACGTATTCCCCTGACCGCTGCCTCAACGCTGTCGGCAAGAAAAACCAGGACTTCTTCCGGAGTGCGAGGAAGAGGACCCGGATAACGAAATTCTTCTTCCATAACGGTATCGTTTCGCTCCCGAAGGGCTTTCTCATAGAAATAGCGCATAAGCGTCCTTCCAT
The DNA here is from genome assembly GCF_038396615.1 of Thermatribacter velox. NCBI lineage: Bacteria > Pseudomonadati > Atribacterota > Atribacteria > Atribacterales > Thermatribacteraceae > Thermatribacter > Thermatribacter velox. The sequence continues at coordinate 1,143,959 of NZ_CP121689.1, read as the reverse complement.
GATGACGCCTGATGATCTCTATGATTTCCGGCGGAAGATGATATTCTCGAGCGACCTCTACTCCGTCCTTCACGTGATTCTGTATGGCCAGTGCACTCAGATTAGGATTAAGACGGTTATGTATGTTTCTCCCTCCCATCTGGTTTTCGATGAAAAAGTAAGGTCTCTTCAACTTACCAATGTCGTGATAGTAAGCACCGGCTCTGGCCAGAAGGGGATCAGCGCCAATTTCTTCCGCTGCAGCTTCGGCAAGGTTGGCCACCATAATACTGTGGTTGTAAGTACCCGGGGCTTCTATCATAAGCCGACGAAGCAGGGGATGGGTAGGATTGACGAGTTCCAGCAGGCGGAAATCGGAAGCCACGTGAAAAGTGCTTTCCAGAAAAGCCACGGCTCCCAGAGCCAGAACCGAAGAACCAATCCCGCTTATCAATCCAAACAAGGTGTTTCCAAGCAGAGTAAGCACTTGCTTTTCTTCATAATAGGCAAAAAGGGTCACCAGGAGAACGTTGATGAACGCCATCAGAAAACCTGTTCTGATTAAATCCCGCCGGGATATTTTGGTGGGTAGCAAAAAAATGGGCAAGAGCAGGTTAAGGTATGAATAAGAACCCTGTATAAAATAAAAGTGACTACTCCAAAGAAGGAGCGGAAAAAGAACAATGACCTCTCCAAAAGCTGCTTCTCTACCCAACAGCGTACAAAGGACAAAAGAAATTATGGGAAGCAGCACAAAGTAGGGAGAAATCCGGGTAGAAAAAGTATTCAGACCTATCACGCTGGCCACAATTAGGATGCGGATCCAGAGAAGGTCTTTCTTGGCCAGCACAGAAGGGGTGAAGTTCTTCAAATAGAAAAACTCTGCTGTACAGCAAATAATTATCAGGACCGAGAGTGTTAACAGCCCACTGAAGCTTCTCTGCCAGTTGCCCAAGCCCAGAGAACGAAGCATTTCTACATCCTGCTGGGTCAATACACTTCCTTTGGGAATGAGAATCTCGCCCCGGGGAATAATTCTTTTGACCGGCTCCACCTGACTGATGATTTCCTGTCTCTCCCTCTGCATAGTCTCAACATCCAGAACAGCCGTGGGCTTCAAAAAACGAAAGGCCAGAAAACTCAGGGCTCTTTTGCCTTCCTCAGGGAGTTCGTTTTCTTCCAGTCGAGAGTTTAATTGCCACAGCACATCTTCCAGGTTTTCCGAAGCTATCGGCCTGGATAACGCCTCGTTTAAAAGTTCCAGGAAAATCGTTTTCGAAGCAGTATAAGTTGGAAGTGGTGTTTCCATGAACCATTCCAAAACACCCGGGGTGATTTTCCACCTCTCTATAAACCTACTCTGCTCCTGCTGTAATTCTGGCAATGGAGTTTGACGCAGTGTTTCCAGTTCCGCAAAAAAAGAAGCAACTTCTTCCTGTATTTCTTGCACTGTTCCTTGATCTACCAGATATCTTGGCGATATGCTGGAAGCCATTTTCTCCCGAAGTTTTCGCGTTCCCTCCACATCCACTATTTCCAGGTCAGTGGGAGCAACGATGTCTTGAATGAGCACTTTACCGGGATAGAGGTTGGTGCTGGCAAGATAACCAGGAATCCAAAGAACCGCAAAGAGCACCAGAGCATAAATCAGAGAGGAAAGGGGTATTGCTTTGGCAATAAGAGGTAGGTTGTGTTTAATAAAACTCAAGATGCTACTTTTTTGAAGAAGCTTTTTTTTCAAATTGTTCATAAGCAAGAATAATCTTTTGGACCAGGTGGTGGCGAACTACGTCACGTTCGGAAAGATATATAAACTCGATACCTTCAATATCTTTTAAGATATGCTGCACCAGAACCAGACCAGAAGTTTTGCCAGCCGGAAGGTCGATTTGTGTGATGTCTCCAGTAACCACGACTTTTGAACCAAAGCCCATCCGGGTCAGGAACATCTTCATTTGCTCGGCTGTGGTATTTTGAGCCTCATCGAGAACAATGAATGAATCATTAAGAGTTCGTCCTCGCATGTAGGCAAGAGGCGCTACTTCGATAGTTCCCCGGTCGCTGAATTTCTGAAATCTTTCTGGAGAAAGCATTTCATATAGTGCATCATACAGGGGTCTGAGATAGGGCTCAATTTTTTCTTTAAGGTCCCCGGGGAGAAAGCCCAAGCTTTCACCTGCTTCAACCGCCGGCCTGACCAGAACAATGCGGCTCACTTCTTTTCGTTGCAGTGCCGCGCAGGCCATGGCCATAGCAAGATATGTCTTTCCAGTGCCGGCTGGGCCTATACAAAAGGTTATTTCCGCCTTTCTCACTGCCTGGACATATTTTACCTGTCCTGGAGTTTTAGGTCTGATGGGTTTGTTGTAAGCGGTTACTAAAATAGTTTCCCCAGCCTCATTTTTCCACCACGCGTTGCGATCAGCCTTGAAGGCCAGGGCCATCTTCTGGAGATCCCGGTACTCCACTTCCAACCCTTCCTGAAAAAGCTGGATCAATTCTTCGAGAAATTTTAAAGCAAGTTGGGCCGAGGAACCATTTTGCTTACCCTTGATAACTATTGAATCCTCGGCCACCGAAATCTCAACATCGAAAACTTCTTCTATTAAAGAAACGTTGGCATCAAAACCACCAAAAAGCTTTTTAAGGTTTGAGAGATCGTCTATTCGCAAGCGCGCCTCGTTCACGTAACGCTGACTACGCAAGTTTTTTTAACCACGCTCCCCCAGAATATCCCGAACTATCTGAGCCACTTTTTTGCCTTCAGCTCTGTCCTGCAATTCTTTCATAACAGCCTTCATAGCCTCTCCGAAAGAAATGTTCTCTTGCTTTTGGATGATGCTTTCAGCGATTTGGCGTATTTCCTCTTCGGCGAGCTGAGGAGGTAAAAACGATTCGATTACTTCTATTTCCCGCTTCGTTTTCTCTATTAAATCTTTACGTTGTGCTTTTTCAAAATATTCCAGCGATTCTTTCCTTTTTTTAATCTCTTTTCTAAGCAATGCTATAATCTCTGATTCCTCGAGATCGTCGGTTCTCTTCTCTATCTGCTTGTTTTTGATCTCAGCAAGGAGAAGCCGTACAGTATCAAGGCGTATTCTATCGCCCTCTTTGAGGGCCACTTTCATGCTTGTGTTTAACTTCTCTTTCAGAGAGATATTTGAACTCACCGACGCTTTTTCCTCCGTGCTGCAGCCTGAGCTCTTTTTCTCTTTTTTTCACTTGGCTTTTCATAGAACTCTCTTCTTTTCATTTCAGAAATGATACCATTGCGCTGGCACTTTCGCTTAAACCTTCTCAAAGCTTCGTCAATGCTTTCTCCCTGACCAACCTTGATCTCGGTCACTACAATTCCTCCCTTGTCAAAAAGTAAAAACATTATAGAAAATTAAGAAACCTCTGTCAATTTTGGCCTGTGCTGCACCTACCAGGAGCCAAAGTGATAATATATTATATGGAAAAGCTATGCAAAGGGGGTAAGTTCTATGAATGAGGAATACCAGGAATTCCCTGTTGACCAAAGCAATCAAAATATGGAGACTCAACCCAACCAGGCTGGATCTGAGGAAGTTCTGGGGGAAATCACCATCGCTCCAGAAATCATTGCTACTTTGGCAGCCATTACCACTATGAAGGTGCCCGGGGTAACAGGCATGGCTGGTCTGCCACAAGCATCATTGAGTACTTTGATTGGCAAAAGAGAGCTTAACAAGGGTGTAAAAGTCGATGTTAAGGAAAAATCCGTCAACCTGGAGATTTCCATTGCTGTGGATATCGGTGCTACCATTATCGAAGTTGCTCGGAAAGTGCAGCAAGAAGTTAAACAGGTCATCGAATCCAAAACCGGCATGAAGGTAAACCGCATTGACATCAATGTAAGAGAAGTCACCTATCCAGAGAAGGAAGAATCTGTTGAAAGTCAGGGTTAGAAGCAAACCAGGTCTTGAAGCTTTTCAAGTTTCTTAGGTCCAATACCTTTAACCTGGGCGAGTTCGTCCAGAGAGTGAAAGGGGCCATGTTGTTCGCGGTACTCAACGATGCGTTGCGCTATTACTGGTCCTATCCCGGGCAGGGTTTCAAGCTCTGCGGCAGCGGCCAGGTTAATGTTGACCAAATTTCCCTTTACGTCCTTTAGGCTTGTTTCAGGATGGTCGAGAGCCGGAGTGAGAGGAAGGTTTTTTGCGTTTTCTTTCTCCTCTTGAAGAGCAAAAGCAACAATCACTTTCTGTCCATCGTAAAGGGGCGCTGCTAAATTCAGATTTTGCAAGTACGCTCCTTGCTGTGCTCCTCCAGCTAATTCTATCAGCTCAAATAGGCGGGTGCCCTCAGCTACTTTATACACACCGGGATTGAGCACCGCACCTTCTATCTGCACTATTATTTGATGAACCTCTGCCTGGTCGGATGGCGCATCCTGCTGATACCACCAGATGCCGAACAAAGCAATAAGTAAGATTCCCAAAATAATAACGACCAGTTTTTCGTTGAAATTCATGTGGTTTTCAGCGAACTACCAGATTAATTAGCTTGTTGGGAACATATATCACCTTTTGGATCTTTTTCTGGTCGAGCCAGTTTTGAACTTTATCGTCTCTCAGCGCTTGCTCGAGTACTGCTTCCTTTGAAGCATCACGGCTGGCTTCAATCTTGCTTCTCACCTTGCCGTTTATCTGAACCACGATGGTTACTGTTTCAGTCAACATTTTTTCAGCATCATATTCTGGCCACGGAGCCAGAGAAAGAAAGCTCTTTTCTCCAAGAAGTGACCATATTTCTTCGCTGAGATGAGGCGCAAAGGGGTTCAAAACAGAAACCAGTTGCTTCAGGGCCCACGTCATAAGGTTCTTTTCCTCTGGATGAGCACCTTTTTCGCTCAAAAAACGAAGAGATTCAGACAGCTCATTCACCAGCTCCATAATGGCGCTGATTGCGGTATTAAAATGGAATCTTTCTCTGGTGTCCCGGTCTACCCTGAATATAGTCTGATGCACCTTTCGCTCCAGGTTTTTCATCCAATTCTCGTCAATCGGGACTTGCTGGTCACTCTGCATATCCATTATTTCCCTGGCGATGTTCCAAACACGATTTAGGAAACGGAATGCTCCTTCTACCCCCTGGTCTGACCATTCCATATCAAGCTCGGGCGGACCAGCAAAAAGAATAAATAGACGCACCGTATCGGTACCATACTTCTGGATAATTTCCCGAGGACTGACTGTGTTACCCTTAGACTTGGACATTTTGGCTCCGTCTTTGGTCACCATACCTTGAGCAAACAGGTTGGTGAAGGGTTCCCGGAAAGGAACAAGACCCAGGTCGTTAAGAACCTTTACAAAGAATCGGGAATACAGGAGATGGAGAATGGCATGCTCCACTCCCCCTATATACTGGTCAACAGGCATCCAGTAACGCACATGCTCCGGATTAAAAGGCCTATCTTTTTCCCATGGAGAACAGTAGCGCAGATAATACCAGGATGAACATACAAAAGTGTCCATGGTATCTGTTTCTCGACGGGCTGGGCCTCCACACTGCGGGCAGGTGGTATTCACAAAACTCTCACAAAGGGCCAGGGGCGAAGGTCCAGTAGGTCGAAAATCCACGTTTTCCGGAAGCAACACTGGTAAATCTTTTTCAGGAACTGGCACCTCTCCGCATTGTTCGCAGTAGATAATCGGTATCGGTGCTCCCCAGTAGCGCTGTCGGGAAATAAGCCAGTCTCTCAAGCGATAACTAACTGCCGCATCACCCAGCCCCTGCTCTTTAAGGAAGGCAATTATTTTCTTCTTACCTTCTTCAGAAGGCAATCCCGAAAAAGCACCTGAATTGATCATTATTCCGTCCCCGGAGTAACATTCACCGTCCCAATCACCATTTGGAGGCTGAATGACCGGTATGATCGGTAAACCGTATTTTTTGGCAAAGGCAAAATCACGCTCATCATGGGCTGGTACTCCCATCACCGCTCCGCTACCGTACTCAAGCAGCACGTAATCGGCAACCCAGATGGGAATTCTCTGACCGGTAATGGGGTGGACGACGTCTTTTTCAAGAGCAAGGCCTTCCTTATCAGAAAGGTCGGATGTGCGTTCGATTTCACTTTTTTTACTTATTCGTTCTTTGAATTTGCGAACTTCCTCCTCCTTTGGAGTGCCCCTAACCAATCGTTCTACAAGAGGATGCTCGGGTGCCAGCACGAAAAAGGTAACGCCAAAAATGGTGTCTGGCCGGGTGGTGAAAACGGTTATTTTCTCCCCTAAATCGGGTTGAAAGAAATCGATATTTGCTCCCTCGCTCTTTCCTATCCAGTTACGCTGCATAGTAAGCACTCTTTCCGGCCAGTTTCCAAGAAGCTTCATCTCCTCAAGTAATGCTTCAGCATATTTGGTTATCCGGAAGTACCACTGGTTCAATAGCTTCTTTTCTACCGGAGTACCACAGCGCTCACAAGCACCATCCACAACCTGCTCGTTGGCAAGCACAGTAGCACAAGAAGGACACCAGTTGACCGGTCCTTCTTTTTTATAGGCAAGCCCATTTTTGTAGAACTGCAGGAAGAACCACTGGGTAAACTTGTAGTACCCAGGATCACAAGTGATAACTTCTCTTCTCCAATCGTAAGTTATACCCAGTTGCTTCAGAACTTCTCGCATGCGATCGATTTTTTCATAAGTCCATACTGCAGGATGAATGCCGTGCTGTATGGCTGCATTTTCGGCAGGCAACCCAAAAGCATCAAAACCCATGGGGTGCAACACATTATAGCCTTTCCGTATAAAATAACGGGCAATGACATCTCCAATAACGTAATTTTTCACGTGCCCCATGTGGGGGTCACCGGAAGGATAGGGAAACATTTCAAGAACGTAAAATTTCTTTCGACCGGGATCTTCTGTGGTTTCAAATATTCTCTGTTCTTCCCACGCTTTCTGCCACTTTTTTTCTATCTCTTCGAAAGGGTAAAAATTAGACACTTCCTGAACCTCCTGTAAAAAAAAGCTCGCCCCACACAGGACGAGCTCTTACTCTGGTGGAGCTGACGGGATTTGAACCCGTGACCTTCTCCACGCCAAGGAGACGCGCTCCCAACTGCGCCACAGCCCCGTATTCATCTTAACAAGCGCTGTTATTATACGAAAAAATACTTAATGCGTCAATGACTCCTGAAGTTTAGAAAGAACCTTTTCCTCAAATATTTTCCTTAAATTTTCTGCAGAAACTCCGGTAACTATTTCCTCGTTGATTCTTATGTTAGGTCCTTGAGCACATTTTTCTAAGCAGAAGGTAGCACCAATGCTTACCTTATCTTCCACCTCGTACTCCCGAGCCAGGTTAGCCAGAGCTTGAATCAGGTTGTAGGACCCTTTGAGATAGCAGCTGGTACCCACACATATTGCAACGTCAACTTTCTGAGCACTTTTGGCCTCCTGAATGCGGATTATTTCCCTGCTTATCCTGCGACGCGAAGAGAAACGAGTGTGCAAAAACCTTTCGGCAATTTCACTGTTGGGTTCTTTAAGCCAGCGCTCATAGAGAAGCTTAATTGTTGGGCTGTCCTGAGGCTTACGCACTGGAGATAGTCTGTCAGCATGATAAAGACCCTGAGCGCGCTTGCGCAACACTTCGGGATAATCAGGATAGCCCAACGGCATGCCTCCACCACCAATGCACCCTCCAGGACAGTTCATTACTTCCACAAAGTCATAGTAGCGTTTTCCTGCGCGTATTTCCTGAATCAAGCGCTGGGCATTAGCCAGGCCATGTACTATAGCTACTTTTACCTTTCTGGTGCCGAATTCAACTTCTGCTACCCTGACTGCTCCTAAGCCTCTCACCTGTTCGAACTCCACTTTCTTGAGTTCCTCGCCGGTCAGCCTTTCGTAGGCATAGCGCAGCACCGCTTCAGTGACTCCACCGGTTACTCCAAACAGAACTCCAGCTCCGGTTCCTGCTCCAAGGGGTACGTCAAAAGGTTGAGGCTCCAGTTCATTGAAATCAATGTTCGCCGAGCGTATAAGCTGGATGGTTTCCTGAGCAGTAAGCACAATATCGACATCGGCATACTTTTGATTTTTGAATTCTGGTCTTCTGGCCTCAAATTTTTTCGATGTACAGGGCATTATGGACACAGAAACCGTACGCTCTGGTGCTATTCCTTCCTGTTTGGCGACGAAATTCTTGATTACTGAGCCAAACATCTGCTGTGGAGACCTGGCGGTTGAGAGGTGTTCCAAGTAGAAAGGATAATTTCTTTCTGCAAAAAGTACCCAGGAAGGACAGCAAGAGGTAAACTGAGGCAACCTCTCGTTCTTTTGCAAACGCTTGATAAACTCTTCGGCTTCTTCTATAGTGGTGAGGTCTGCACTGAAAGAAGTATCATATACCCGGTCAAAACCTATTTTCTTCAAAGCGGTAACGATTTTTCCGGTGGTGATTTCGCCCGGTGGTAGACCAAAGGCTTCGCCGATGGCAACCCTTACTGCTGGTGCAATTTGAGCTACCACAAATTTATCAGGGTCCAGAATCGCTTCCCAGGCAGCATCAACTTCCGATTTCACTACCAAAGCGGCGGTCGGGCAACGAATGGCACATTGACCACAGTATACACACTCTACTTCAGCAAGGCTTTTTCCAAATGCAGGCTCAACCGTAGCGCGAGAACCACGATGGGAAAAATCATAGACACCGATACCCTCTATTTCCTGACAGGTTCGCACGCAATCTCCACAGAGGATGCACCGATTTGGATTGCGGACCAGCGAGAAGCTGGAAACATCCCGGGGTACTTTTTCGGTTCTCTCGCCAAAGCGAACTTCTCTGATACCCATACGAGAAGCCATTTCCTGGAGGCGGCAGTTGAGATTTTTTTCGCAGGTTGTGCAGTCTCGCTCATGGTTGGCAAGGTAAAATTCAATGTTCATTTTTCGGGCTTTCAGTATGCGAGAGCTATTGGTGTGAATTATCATTCCTGGTTCCGGGGGTGTAGAACAAGCTGGCAAAATACCTCTTCCTTCAACTTCCACTATGCACATACGGCAAGCGCCATACACACTCAGATCTGAGTGATAACAGAAGGTAGGGATATCTATATTTGCTTTCTTGGCGACTTCCAAAATATTCTTTTCACCGTTTAGAGGAACTTCCTGGCCATCAATTATGACCGCTCTCTTTTCATTCATGGTTTTTCCTCCTCCACTCAACGGTTATGGCATCGAAAGGACAGGCTTCGAAGCATGAACCACATTTTATACAACGGTCCTGATCTATCACATAGGGAATCCGGGGGCGGCCGGAAATGCATTTGACCGGACAGACTCGGGCACACTTGCCACATGATTTGCATTTTTCCGGGTCTATTCGGTATTCTTTCATAGCCTGACAGACATGGGCCGGGCATATCCGATGCACAATATGGTCAATGTACTCATCTCTGAAGTAGCGCAAAGTGGTTAAAACCGGGTTAGGAGCTGTTTTACCCAAGCCACAAAGCGAGGCATCTTTAACCACCTGAGCCGTTTCCTCGAGCAATTCCAGGTCTTCCATTGAAGCTGTGCCGTTGACGATTTTCTGGAGCAAACCCAGAAGGTGCTTGGTCCCCTCGCGACAGGGCACACACTTACCGCAGGATTCACTTTGGGTAAAAGACATGAAGAATCTTGCAACCTCAACGATACAGGTGTCTTCGTCGAGCACCACCAGACCTCCAGAGCCCATAATTGCTCCCGCGCTACACAGGGAATCATAATCAATGGGCAGGTCAAGATGGGCTTCGGTGAGACACCCTCCAGAAGGACCTCCTATTTGCACCGCTTTAAAACTTTTATTGCCAGGTATGCCACCACCTACTTCAAACACTAGCTCGCGCAAGGTAATGCCCATGGGTACCTCTACAAGCCCCGTATTCTTCACCTTACCGGTTAAGGCAAAGGTTTTGGTTCCCGGGCTGCTCGGGGTGCCGAAAGAGCGGAACCATTCAGCGCCATTCAGGATGATTTGGGGTACGTTTGCCAGTGTTTCCACATTGTTAATGATAGTGGGCTTCCCCCACAGGCCACTCTGAGCAGGATAAGGAGGCCTGGGACGGGGCATGCCTCTCTTCCCTTCTATGGAAGCAATGAGTGCTGTCTCCTCGCCACAGACAAACGCTCCAGCACCCTCTTTAATGTGAATGTCAAAGCTAAAATCACTACCCAGGATGTTCTCTCCCAGAAGACCTGCTTGATAGGCACTCTCTATGGCTTTGCGTAACCGGTTCACCGCAAGGGGGTATTCGGCGCGCACGTAGATGAATCCTTCCCGGGCTCCAATTGCGTATCCAGCAATAGCCAGTCCCTCGAGTACGGCATGGGGGTCTCCTTCCATGAGACAGCGGTTCATGAAAGCACCCGGGTCACCCTCATCACCGTTGCAGACAACGTATTTCAAGTCTGCTTTTACCATGCGGGCGAACTGCCATTTGCGTCCAGTGGGAAATCCTCCACCACCTCTACCACGCAATCCCGATTTGGTCACTTCTGCAATAACCTCATCTGGGGTCATCGAGGTAACTACTTTGGCCAGCGCCCGATACCCGTCATTGCGAAGGTACTCATCTATGCTTTCCGGGTCAATGCTACCACAATTGCGTAGGACGACCCGTACCTGTTTCCTATAAAAAGGATCGTCCTTGACCAGGGGCCAATATCGCGTTTCTCCGTTGATGGTTTCCTGTTGAACCAGGCGATATACAATGTTGCCTTTTTCAAGGGTCTCTTCAACAATCTCTTCTACATCTTCTGGGGACACGCGAAGGTATTGTATCCCTTCTGGTTCTATACGAACTCGAGGCCCGGTTTCGCAAATTCCCATGCATCCGGTGCTGCACAGCGCAAAATGTCTTGAGCTCTCTGAGGTATCCATATCCACTTCAACGTTTAACCCTTTGCGTTGCAGGGTCTCCACAAAAGACTGATAAACCTTCTGGGCTCCTTTAGCTAAGCATCCAGTTCCCATGCACACCAAGACACGACGAGGTTGAGGTCTGGATTTGAGCTGCTCAATGTAGCCTTCCAGAGCTGCTCGATCTTTGAAGTGCATCTCACTTACCTCCCTCTTGTTCGAGAATTGCTTCGATAATCTCTCGGACTTTCTTCTCATCGAGCAGGCCATAAACCTGGTCGTCTATGGTAATTACAGGAGCCAGGGCACAAGCGCCCACGCAGGCAACAGTTTCCACAGTGAACAGCAAATCATCGGTAGTATCTTTACCTTCTTCAAGGCCCAGTGTTTCGCGAATGACCTTTAATACCTGGGAGGAGCCTTTTACGTGACAGGCTGTGCCATCACATACCCGGATTATGTGCTTTCCTTTGGGGGTTAAAGAAAACTGAGCATAGAAAGTGGCCACTCCATAAACATAGGCTGGCGACACTCCAAGCGCCGTAGCGACATAGGTCAGAATTTCTTCAGGAAGGTACCTGTATTCTGCCTGGATTTCCTGCAAAATGGCGATGAGGTTGCTGGGTTGATAACCGTGTTTTTTGAGAATTTCGTTAACCTTTTCAAAACTCCTTTCCAGCGTGGTGGCCCCGGTATTATTTTCCATTCTTCACACCTCCATCCTAATTACTCAGCTTTAGTAAAATTCAGAAGAGACCATTTTTCCATGTTTGCGAAGTTCTTCTTCAAGTTCTTCAAGAATGCGCACTTTCAAAGAAAGCTCACCGGAAAGCTTGGGATTCTGGTGAGCTGGATTGATGGCTCTTCCTCCAATAATCTTTATCTCGTCGGCTTCGCACAGGAGGCGATATAGACGACTGGCTCCATCCTGGTGCGAAAGCAACTTTTCAGGATCCACGTTTTCCCTAAAAAGCTTCAGTACTCGAGAAAGAGTCAATACTCCTTCAGTGACCAGATCCACCCCCTCCAGAATTCCCACCGGGGGAATTTCCGGGCTCAGCGACTCCAGGTCTACCTTAATTTCTCGCCCTAAGAAGCGAGAAACAATGTTTCCGGTAGTTCCTCCACATACCACCTTTTTGCCTGGATAGGTAATAAACTTCTCAAACACCACTGGGTCGGAACTGGGGTTTTCTGGAGGACCCGCCCAGAGAACCACTCGATTTGGCAACCGAATTTTCGCAACCACGCAGGTGGCATCGTCGCCCGGTTTGGCATCGTAAAGCTTAAGGGTGGTGTCGATAACTCTCTGAGCAAGAGAAGAGGCACTTAAATGAGGGGTAACAGTTATCTCCAAAAATGAAGCGATCTTTTCCCACTGCCAACCCAGGTTCCACTTGCCACCAATTCCTGCATGCACTACACCATCGCTAACACCAATGATCCAGTCACCTTTCTGGAGACGGAAGTTCGCTTCCCGTATGGTCATTTTTCCCATTTTTCTTTCCACGCGCTCGATGTACATAAGCCTGCCGTTGCGAATCCAGAAAATTTCTGGGTTGTCAAATTCAACCAGATGCGTATCACCATTTTTTTTGATATGCAAAACCGAAAAAGTGCTGTAGGCAATTTTGCGGACCCGGCAGACGGGAAGGGTGTCAGCCAGGGTTTGCACCACCTCTTCAAGTGGTGTTTCTTCGCAGAGCATAGTTACAATAATTTTTGAGGTAAGGGTGGACAGAATGCTCGCTTTTACTCCACTTCCCAACCCATCTGACCAGACTATAATGGTCGATTTGGGACCTTTGTGGTAAGCAATACTGTCGCCACACAATTCTTCTCCATACTTGGGTATTTGTGCCGATCCTACTTCAACAAAAAGCTCTTCCACTACTCTGCAGACTCTCCTTTTAAAATTTTTATTAAAGCGTTGAGAAGGACCTTGGTTTCTGCCGTGGTTTCTCCAAGGAGGCTGGCAATTTCCTGAGCCACCCGCATCTGGTTGTTGATAACCTGCTGTGCTCTTTCTATGGTTTTCTCCCTGATTTCTTCCAATTTTTTCTCCTGTTCTTTTTCGCGACTCAAATCAACAATGACACTCATAAGTAGCTTTGGTTTCTCCAGATAAAAAACAGAAACTCTCGCATAAAGGTCATCGTATTGTGGGAAATGAAACTCCTTAATTACTGCTCGATGAGTGCGCAGCACTTCCGCAAAAATGGAAGGGTCCATCAAAGCATCTATTCTTTTACCAACTACCAGTTTCCCTTCCAGATGAAACATCCTTCGAAAAGCGGGGTTTACTTCCACTATTCTCAAGCTATCATCGAGGAGCACTATGCCATTAGGGGTCACGCTCATTAGGAAACTCGAGAAGGACTCTGCCCTTGCCCGCATAAAAGGAATACACATTTCAGCTTCGGCCATACCTTGATACACAGCTATAGCTTTTTCTCGACAGGTGTTATAGCCGCAGGCTCCACAGTTAAGTTCATCTTTGGGAGTAAACTTACCGGTTAGAGCAAGAATCTTTTTTATTTCCTCTTCCGGAGGTACAGGGCGCGGGATAGTTCGCTCTTTGAAAGTCCTGCGCAAGCTGGGTAAACTCTGAGGGTCCTGTTGATTGCTACTTTCGATATGCACCAGCTTCTGCTCGGCAAAATCAATTACCTTTCTGCGTCTTTCCACCAGAGAGAGACCGGATTCGAGCATTGGTCCGTCTATGCAACCTCCCTCGCAAGACATCATTTCGACCAGTTTCAATCCCGGGCTTTCCTTTTCAAACTCCTCAAGAAACCTTTTTGCCCGATCAATGCCAGTTATAACCACCTTTTCTACAGAAAGGAGATCTGTCTCAAGCGATGCTGATTTCAACAACCCCCCTTCTACCGGAAAAGCCCTTGCCCAACTAATACGAGACTGACTCAGTGGTTCTTCTGGTAAAGAGGCCAGATCTATCTTTTCTCTCCGGAGCCATTCTCTGAGCTCCTGAAAAGTGAGTACCACGTCCACCTCTCCAAGCACTTCCTCTTCTTCAGCCTCCGCTTTTTTGGCAACGCACGGCCCGATGAATACTACACCTATTTCTTGTGAGAAATGTTCTTTCCTGAGAATCCTGGCATGAGCAATCATTGGCGAAACCACCGGAGCCAGGTAATCAATGTACTGAGGGTAATAGGTGTAGATTAGGGCGTTAATTGCAGGACAGGAGCTGGAAATAAAAGGCCCCTTCTTTTCTTGCACCAGGAGTGCATGCTCCAGAGCTACCCACTCTGCACCTTCTGCCGTTTCGCGGATTTCCTGGAAACCCAGTCTTTTCAAGCCACTAACCAGTTGACCAGGGCTTATTTCTGGAAAGGCAGCTACAAAGGAAGGAGCAAGACTCACGACCACTTTTTCTTTATTTTTCAAAAGGGCAATTGCTTTCTCCACGTCCTTGCGCACCACTTTGGCTCCCTGAGGACAAATGTTCAAACAGCGTCCGTCTTTAATGCACCGCTCGTCAACTATCTCGGCATGGCCCATACTCACCCTGATGGCTTTGACCGGGCAATGACGCACACACTTATAACAATCCCGACAGCTGGTTACCTCGGTTTTAATGACGCTCATTTTGGATTTCCTTCAACACTTTTTCTTGGAAAACTTCTTCAAAATTGGAAGGCAAGACACCGCTCAGTGTTTCTCCATTGATGATTACTGTTACTCCCTGTTCACTGCACTTGCCGCAACAGAAAGTTCCTTTAAGCTCCACTTTTCCCTCAAGCTGGTGTTTTTCGAGGAGCTCCTGGCATATCTTGATTATTTCGTAAGCTCCCTTAAGGTGGCAGGAACTTCCCACACAAACACTAATCGTGAACATTTTCACGCTCCTTGACAAAAATAAATTTAGACACTTTTCACTCTAAAGCTTTTAACCAGAATGCACAGCCCTATATTCTACCAACCTGATGCACACTTAGCAAGTTTTTGTGGTTTTTTTTAAGGAACTTTGGGTAGCCACACTTCTTCCTGCTGAGGCAAACTTTCCTTAGTAACTTCCAGGGTGGAAGTTTCAAAACGGCGCACCCTGGGAAATAATTTCAAGAAAGGGTCAACTGCGTTAAGGGCAAAACTAAGGTATGGTGTTTTATAATGCATGGGCACTATAACACGGGGGTTGATTTGAGTAACTAACCGGTGCGCTTGGTTATGATCGATGGTATACACTCCCCCTACTGGCACAAAGACGATATCCACCGGTTTCCAAGCTTCTATCTCGCCAGCAGGTGGAATATCTCCCAGGTCACCAAGATGTAAGAGCACAATACCATCTGCCTCGACTCTGTACACCAAGTTTTCGCCTCTTTTTCTTCCTCTTTCTTCATCATGAAAGGTTTTGAAGGCCGAAATGGTGATTCCGTTATATTTTATACTTCCACTTTGATTCACTATGCGAGGATTCCCTTTAATCAGAGCAACGTTATTGTGGTCATAGTGGTCGTGACTCACACAAACAAGGTCAGCTGTAACTTCCGGAAGAGGATAACCAACGCTGCTATCAAAGGGGTCAAAGGCTATGCGAATACCTTCTGCAGTCTCCGCCAGGAAAAAAGCATGACCAAACCAGGTAATTTTCATCTTTTTCACCTCCTCTTTAATATTATAACGGTTGAGAACACAATTTTTGCAATGTGGCGTAGAGTTCATTTTGGCCAGTGTAATAGAGATAGGCGATTTTGTTGTGAAGTAGTGGCTCATCTCTTATTTCCGGGTAAATACGGGCAAGTTTTTCGAAATCCACACTCCCCGGTACCGGGGAATAGAGAGAAATGCGGGGACGCAAACCCAGTCTTCTTACATATTCCACCGAAGACAAATAGTCTTCAGATGAAGGACCAGGAAAACCAAAGAGCAGATACACCTCGATTTCCTGGGGTGAGAAGCCGACCCTCCGCAGTGAAGCAACAGCGCTTTCGAAAGTCCGATTATCAACCTTATTACCCGTTATCTTTTGAATCTCCGGTGAAGTTGTTTCCAGGGCTATTCTCAGGGTTTTAAAGTTAGCCCTGTACATCATCCTGGCAACTTGGGGCTCCAGAAAACAAGCATGTACACCGTTTGGCAGATGAAAGCGCAGGGGAAGATCCAGCTTGATTATTTCCTCAAGAAGCTGCAAAAATCCTTCCTGGGCTTGGAAAAGGAGCGCGTCGTCATAGAATGCAAAATCCCTGACTCCAAAAGTGTGATAAAGTGTTTCGATTTCCTGCACAACCAGAGTGGAGTCTCTCCTTAGAAAGGAGGGCCAGAGAGTACGCGAAGCACAATAGCTGCAGTGGAAAGGACATCCCACCGAAGTTATAATCACACCGTAAAAGAGTCGTTTATAAAGCGAGTACCAGGGTGATGTTGAGAAAAATTCTTCAGCCGTGCGAACCTGAAGATTACTTTCTAAGATAATGCCCACTTCCTGAAGTACCTGGACAGGGTCACAGGAAGCAATAACTGCATCGAATCCCCACTTTTTTGCGTGCTCTGGACACAAGGCAGGGTAAATACCTCCCAGTACTACCTGACAGGATGGCCAGATTTCCTTGATTACTTCTTTCAAAAGCACTGCTCCTGGATACCAGTAGGTCATTCCACAGGTTATAAACGCAACGTCAAAGGGTTTTCGCTGGCTCAGGTCTTTTTTTACCTCCGAAAGAGGAATGCCAAACCTTCCAAAGTGACGGGGAATGTTTCTCAAGCAATCCGGACGGGGAAGGATTTCTTTGTAATACCCACCGCAACCAAACTCGCGTAGGCGTTTCGGACCCCTGTTGCTTGCATCAGGCATTCCAGGATGACTGCGGTCCAGGCAATCCAGGAGTTCAACCTCAAAACCTGCGTTTTTAAGGTGTGAAGCAATAAAAAGGAGCCCCAGAGGTTTCAACCAGAGGTCATACGCTGTAAAGTCATAAATCCAGGGGTTAGCAACCAGAATTCTCTTTTTCATTGCAAAAAGTCCGGGCCGTTGGGGACCCGGACATTCATTTTATTCCGATACGTCAGGGAGTCCCTCGTTCAGGAATTTATCATAAGCTCCCAAATCCAGGAAGCCGTGACCGCTGAGGTTAAAGAGGATTACCTTTTCTTCTCCTTTTTCTGCGCATTTTTTCGCTTCCTCAATACAGGCCTTAACCGCATGAGCACTTTCTGGTGCCACGACGATGCCCTCAGTCCTGGCAAAAAGCAGTGCTGCTTCAAACACTTCACTCTGGTGATAGGCCTGAGCCTCGATGTATCCTGTGTCGTAAAGAAGGCTTATAATGGGTGCCATGCCGTGATAGCGCAAGCCTCCAGCGTGAATGGCAGGAGGTATGAAATCATGCCCTAAGGTGTGCATTTTCAAAAGCGGCGTGTTTTTGGCTACATCTCCATAATCGTAATCGTATTTACCCTTAAGTAGCGATGAGCAAGCAACGGGCTCAACTGCGATGGCCCTAAAATCTCTGGTCCCTTTCAGTTTATCGCGCATAAATGGGAACAGAATCCCACCAAAGTTACTTCCTCCACCTACGCAACCAATGACAATGTCCGGAAAAGACTCTCCTGCCTTCTCAAGCTGCAAGCGAGCTTCCTCACCAATTATGGTTTGATGCAATAAAACGTGGTTCAAAACGCTTCCCAGGCTGTATTTGGAATTGGGGGTGTTAACTGCATCCTCAATGGCCTCGCTAATGGCGATACCCAGACTACCGAGGGAATTGGGGTCTTTAGCTAAAATATCCCTTCCTGCTTTAGTACGCTCGCTGGGACTGGGAAATACACTTGCGCCCCAGGTCTGCATAAGGACTTTGCGGTAAGGTTTTTGTTCGTAGCTCACCTTGACCATATACACCGTACACTCTATGCCAAAAAACTGGCAGGCCATGGCCAGTGCCGAACCCCACTGCCCAGCTCCAGTCTCGGTAGTCAATCTTTTGGTGCCATCCTTTTT
Organism: Thermatribacter velox; assembly: GCF_038396615.1. Lineage (NCBI taxonomy): Bacteria > Pseudomonadati > Atribacterota > Atribacteria > Atribacterales > Thermatribacteraceae > Thermatribacter > Thermatribacter velox. The sequence goes on along the minus strand of NZ_CP121689.1, from coordinate 1,126,141 downwards.
GTTGTAATAAGCCTGCGCTACCGCAGTATTGGGTTTGTGGCTTCCCGCAGGGCTTACCCCTTCATACTTGTAATAAATGCGAGCAGGAGTCCTTAGTGCTTTCTCAAGTCTCAATGCTCGAATTAAGGGAGTGGGTCTCCATAAACGGTAGATATCCAGAACTTCCCCTGGGATATCAATGAAGTTTTCGCTGCTTACTTCCTGAGCAATAAGGCTTGGTGGAAAAATGGGTTCGAGATCTTGCGGTGCCACCGGCTGCTTGGTTAAAGGATGCAAAGGGGGATCCAGGGGGCGGGGAAGATCTGGCAAAATGTTGTACCAAACAGTGGGCATTTCGGATTTCTTAAGCGTAATATGGTTTTCTATCATGGTTCATCCTCCTTTAGATGATGATTTTGACTTTTTCCTTGAATGAAGCTACCCTTTACAAATCACGACGAAAGCAAGGCACGGTCTTCTACAAAATCTTTATGCCGTGCTGCGCTGAAACGCTCCAAAAGCTCATTAACGGTAATCTTTTTTCTCTCCTCTCCAGCAATATCAAGCACCACTTCACCTTCATCCATCAGAAGAGTTCTCGTTCCATAGCGCAGGGCGTCGTTCAGGTTGTGGGTAACCATGAGCGCTGTCAAGCCGTTTTCGGCAATGAGTGAAGTGGTCAAATTCATGATTTTTTCTCCCGTTTTGGGGTCCAGATTAGCGGTATGTTCATCAAGAAGCAGTATTTTGGGGTTACCCATAGTTGCCATCAAAAGTGCAAGTGCCTGACGCTGACCACCGGAGAGCAATCCTACCCGGTCACCAAGGCGCTTTTCAAGCCCAAGACCAATTTCGGCTAACTTTTCCCGGAAATAGCGACGCATTTTATCTTTGATAGCTATGCGTAGTCCCTTTTTCTTTCCTTTAAGGTAAGCAATGGCCAGGTTTTCTTCTATGGTTAAAGAGGCTGCAGTCCCACGGAAAGTATCCTGAAAAACTCTTCCCAGAAAGTGAGCTCTTTTGTAAGCAGGAAGGTTGGTAACGTCTTTTCCGTCAATCAGTATCTTTCCGGTGTCCGGCAAATAGGTACCGCTTATGAGGTTGAGAAGGGTTGTCTTTCCAGCTCCATTACTGCCCACAATGGTGATAAATTCCCCAGGTGAGACACAAAGGTTTAGATTGCGTATGGCCCAGCGTTCATCAACAGTTCCTTTAAAAAAATATTTATTTAACTTTTGGAGTTCCAGCATACGTTCCATTTACCGTTCTCCAACCAATTTTTTCTTAAGCGCAGGAAAAGAAAGAATCACTATAACCAGAATACCAGTAAAGAGTTTCAGGTCGTAGGGCTTGAAGCCAATGGTATACCCCCAATTGAGAGCCACTGCTGTGGCCATTCGATAAACGATTGACCCCACGATAACCTGAAAAGTCAACCAGAAAATCCTTTTTCCCCTTATCAGCACTTCTCCCACTATAACCGAAGCCAGACCTGAGACCACCATACCTATGCCCATGTTAATGTCGACGAAACCCTGATACTGTGCAAACATGGCTCCGGAAAGAGCCACCAGCGAGTTGGAAAGAGCGATACCGGTTAGCTTCATTCTGTCTGGATTGATTCCCTGAGCTTCAACGAGCGTCTCGTTATCCCCGGTTGCTCGCAGAGAGAGGCCAACTTCGGTTTGCAGAAAAAGGTCCAGCAGTATTTTTAACACCACCACCAAGGCAAGCAAAAAGAGGAAACGCAGATACGCTTCAGGTATTCCTGGGAACAGGTCACGAAGGATAGTAAAAGCTGTTCTATGTCCCAAGTTCTCCGAAAGAGAAATATTAGGTCTTCCCATGACTCTTAAATTGATGGAGTAAAGGCATATCATAGTGAGGATGCCCGAAAGAAGTGCGGGAATACGTGAGAAAGTATGCAGTGTCCCGGTCAGGAGGCCAGCCAGTGCCCCGGCCAAAAGAGCAGCCAGCATTCCCGAGAACGGGTCAAAACCCCGAGTAACCATGAAGGCAAAAACGGCTGCACCCAGAGGATAACTTCCATCAACAGTCAAATCTGGAAAATTCAAACATCTGAAAGTAATGAAAACCCCGAGAGCCAGAATTCCAAACAGGATGCCTTCCTGCAAACTGTACAGAAAGAAGATACCTATCTGCTTTTCCTCCCTCACATTGGGGATGGTGTGAGAAACTTGCACACCATCCCCCAGATTCATTTACTCGCTCAAAAATTGCAGGTTAACTTCTACGCCTTTTTCTTCCATGTCACGGACATACTGTTCAAGCTGAGCCCGAAGCTCGTCGATGTTCATGCCAAGTACCTTTGCTGTTTCGGGATTGACCAAAAGCACCAACTTCTGGGCAAACTGCACCGGGATATCACCAGGATTTTCTCCCTTAAGCACTCGAGCCACTATCGCTGCTGTCTGCCGACCATGGAGATAGTAGTCAAAACCCAGAGCGAGCAACGCTCCTTTTTCTACCGTCGTGGGGTCAGCCAGAATAAGTGGAACCTTAGCTTCGTTACAGGCCTTGGCTACTGCGTCCAGTGCGCTGACTACCGTATTGTCAGTAGACACATATACAGCATCCACTTTGCGTACCAAAGTTTGAGCTGCCATCGCAACGTCGGCAGTACTGGCTACCGTAGCTTCCAGGAGTTCCAACCCATTCGCAGCACAGGCCTCTTTAGCCATTTCATTGGTAACTACCGAGTTCACTTCTCCAGCATTGTACAGCGTACCCACCCTCTTTGCATCCTTAAACAGGTATTTAATGAGCTCTATCTGCTTATCCACGGGAGTCATATCCGATACGCCGGTAATGTTGCCACCCGGGTGCTCGAGAGACTCAACAAGACCTGCGCTAACCGGATCGGTCACTGCAGAAAAGACGATGGGAATTTCTTTGGTGGCATTAGCTGCTGCCTGAGAAGTCGGTGTGGCAATGGAAACGATCAAATCCACTTTCTCGGCCACAAACTTCCGAGCAATGGTATTAGCCGTAGCCACATCCCCCTGAGCAGATTGAATATCATACTCAATGTTTTCACCTTCTACATACCCGAACTCCTCTTTCAGTGCATCAATGAGCCCGTCTCTGACGGCATTGAGAGCTGGATGGTCCACAATCTGCATGATACCAATTTTGACCTTATCTTGAGACATTGCTGGAGAAACGATCATTGCCATGAAAAGAAACACCAGTGCAAATAATGCAAACTTTTTCATTTTCCCACCTCCCTCATTTTATTATAAAAAAACCCCCCGCCGCAGGGACGAGGGGTAACTCGCGGTGCCACCCTTTTTGGGTTTGAAAAACCCCACTCTTTCCTTTAACGCAGGCTATGCGACTCGGCCTACTCGTTGTTTCATCAATAATTTACTTTCGGCCTGCTCCTCCAGGGCCCATTCGTTCCCAACCAGGCGCCGGTTCTCAGCACTACCGGCTCTCTGTGAGCGCCAGTTCTGGAACTACTTGTCCCCTTCTTCGGATTTTGCGCGTATAGTTTGTATGTGTAATATTATACGTCAATAGTGAAATAAGTAAATAAGTACTTAAGTATTCAGAACTTCTTACTAGTTCCTTCAGACAATTTCAATACGATATTCAGTGCTTCACGCCTGCAGACTTCGGTGACCGGAATTCAAGCAGATTTTTTTCCTGAGCAATTAACATGCTTAAAAGGCAAGAGATAGTGCTTTCGGCACCACGATTGGCGTTGAATCCTTGAGGGGTAAGGCCATCAGCACAAGAACCATCCAAGGGATTGTAAAGACTCAAACGGTGTATATTTTTGCCAAAATACCATTCCACTGCATTCCGTGCTCGCTCCAGATTTTCCTCCGGGCTGTAAAACTCTGCAGCTTCAAGAGAAGCAATCAGCATCCACATAGCTTCGATTGGTTGCTGGTCAAAAACCGGCTTGGTGCCATTTTTATGATACCAACCCCGGTTGCCAACCGGCATGAACATTTCCCTTTCAAAAACTTTTTCGCACAAAAATTCAAAGCTCTCCCGGGCTACGGTTAAAAACTCCTTCCGACCGGTTAATTTATAAGCGCTAAAGAGCCCTGAAGGTAAAAGGGCATTCCCCCAGGTCATGATATCTTCAAACCAGCGCCAGCTTGCATCAGCTTGTTCTTTATAAAGGGCAAGCAGCCTTTCTCCAAAAATTGAAGCAGCCTTTACGTGGTCGAGTGGTACGGGGGAAGTTTTGTTCTTGGAAAGCTCTTCCAAACCCTTCAGAATAAATGCCCAGGGACGAGGATGTTGAAGCGAAAACAGGTTAGGCAAAAACCGCTCCAACATTTGTTTTGCAGCTCCCTTAAGGTCTTCACCAACCCCCGTGTTCATGAACCAAGCCAAAGCCCAGAAAGTCCTCGCCTGTGCGTCCTCAGAACCTACTTCATCAAGGAACTGGCGGTCGATGGACACCTCATTTCTGAAGTATCCATCTTCCCTCTGCACCCACTGCAAAAAGGCCAGATATCTTCTGGCCAATTTTATAGCCCTCTCCTCGTTGTACAAATCAAAGTATTTGGAAACGACAATCAAAGCTCGGCAATTGTCATCAGTGGTGTACCCAAAGTCCAGATTGGGTACACCGAAAGTGGCATGCTGATAAAGACCAATATGGTCTGTCAGACTTTCCAGATAATCCAGTTTTATGCTTGGCATTTTGCGAAGAGCACTTTTGCAAATCATAGTCATCTTCCCCTTCTTTCCTTCAGGAAGCGAGCAGGAACGAGCTCACACTGTCGAAAAGACGGGCGTATTCCTTGCCTACATTGCTCCAAGAAAGTTGCTCGCCAAAGATTCTGGCTTTACGTTCTATCTGATACCTGCGCCAGGGATTACTCAAAAGGTACCACAGTGCTTCTTCAATGCTCTTTGAATCTCGGAAATCAACAATGATACCTCTTCCATCACGAAGCAGTTCCTTCGCGTAGAGATAAGGAGTGGAAATAATTACTTTACCAAAGTGCATGGCATAGGCCAGGGTTCCACTCACTACTTGCTGAGGATTGAGGTAGGGCGTTATGTAAATATCAGTAGCCATCAGGTATCTGATCAGGTCTCGTTTTGTGAGATACTGGTTGACAAAGCGTACATGTTTTTCAAGGCCCAGTTCAGCAACCATATTTTCGAGGTATTTGCGATATCTCTCTCCTTCCCTCTTCTTGACCTCAGGATGCGTGGCACCCAGGATCAGATAAATAACATTAGGAAATTTTTTAACCACTCGTGGCAAAGCTTCAATGGCATACTCTATTCCCTTTCCGCGATTGATCAAACCGAAAGTAGAGAGTACAATTTTTCCTTGCAGCCCAAGTTGGTTCTTAGTGTCTTCCTTGCTTTCCATAAGCTTGGAAGGGGCTCCATGATGAATCATTTCGATTTTCTCCCGGGGTATACCGTATATCTCTTCCAGTAAGGGAATAGCCAGGCTATTCATGCAAACTACCCTGTCTGCATACTGCCCTATTCTGGAAAGAATCTTTCGCTGATTATAAGTTGGCTCATAAAGAATGGTGTGCAAAGTCACTACCACTGGTTTTTCGAGATGCTCCAGAAAGTGCAGGATCATTTCTCCGTCTTTGCCTCCAAAAATTCCATATTCGTGCTGCACGCTTATCACGTCTGCATTCTGATTGGCGAAATGAGCGGCTTCTATGTAATCTTCCAGTTGATTTTTCCTGGTCGTTAACTCAACTTCCTGAGGGTGAGAAAAATCATTCTCCCCTTGCAGAATAGAGATAATTGCTGGTGCTGTAGACGTATGTTCAGCCACAGCCCAAGCAAGGTCTTGAGTAAAAGTAGCAATACCGCATTCAGTTGGGGGATAAGTAGACAGGTAAACAACTTTTCCCGAGTAGAGATTATTTTTCATTTCTCTACCCTCCTTTCCTGAGCGTTTTGGGTGCTCCTCCCATATTTATCCTCGTAGCGGACCACATCCTCTTCGTCAAAAGTGCCGAAAGATATTTCCAGCACTCGCACTTTCTGATCCTTGGCACTTAAACGATGTTTGGTATAGCGGGGAATAAAAACTGGTTCCAGCTCCCCAGGATTCATAACATGACCGTCAATTTCTACTACTGCACCTGAGGTAAGAGGTACCCACAGTTCGTCTCGGTGATTGTGAGACTGCAAACTTAAAATTTCCCCTGGATTTACTTCCAGTATCTTTACCGTGGTGGGTTGATTCAGGGTATATTGAATGAACCTGCCCCAGGGCTTTTTCACTTCCTTGGGATTAGGTACCAAGCTTTCTTGAACAAAAGCTTCAGAAACTGCTCTGTTTCTCAACGCCACCACCTCCTTTAAGATATAATCACACTTTTCGTGAGAATTTTGAGCTAAAAGACGTGTTCGCGACTGAAAGCCTTGAAGAAATCCTTAGCAAGAAAAGAGATAAAGAGAAATACTTCGTATACTAAAGCTATTTTTATTATAATTAAAAATCAGGAAATGTCAAATTTAACCAGGATGGCTCAGAAAAACTGTGCTGTGTTTGTTTACTCTCTTTAAGGCCCTGTTGACCTGAGTCGCGACAACATCAAAGAGAATTCTAATCCAGCTCGGCTAATAGGCTACTTTGACTCTTCTACTTCCAGTCCCAGCAAATAAGCAACATTTTTGAGAACGTGGGAATGGTGTCCGGTCAGGATACAGGCATGGTGGGAATACAGGCTTTCCATCAGTTTATGTCCATCAGACACTTTAATTATGCCCCCTCGCAGACAGTCAGAGTCGGGATATTCCACGTAACCTTTAAGCTCACCCTGGATAATCTGCATCCTGGAAATTGATGGGTCTATCTTAACCAGAGTTACTGGACCTAACGGGAAACAGGCATCAACAGCAGTGGCATTCGGATCAACGATTTGCAGGACTCTTGGTTTCAGTGTCCAGGTGTTAGCAAAAGAAGGAGGCATGAGACCAAAATAACCGCAATGGGCGATTAAAAGATGGTTTTCTGGCTCATCAACTTTGGGAAAATTACTTATTCGTTCGTGCTGCAGGGCTGCTCTACCCACCAGGAAAGGATAAACGTTGCTCATCATGATTGGAGAACGAAGAGTGCTGTAAACGATGAATTTGGTGAGCATAGAAAGAAGGTCTGCCTCACAGCCCCAGATTATCCCTTTTTCCTCAAAAAGAATACTCCAGGCCAGGCAGGGGGTAGTATCCAGGTAGAAAGATTCATTCAAACAGTTCATACCAGCTACCTTGACTTTGGGATTTTCCTCTATTTCCTGCCTCAAAGCCAGGTAAAGCTTCAAAGCAGAAAGCAACGCCTGTTCTGAAATCTTGCCAATTGGGAAGTTCCATCTGTACCAGGTTTTACGTGCTATATCGTCCTCTACCTTTTTGACCTTTTCAGCAAGCTGTTTAAGGCTCTTTTTCTTTATAGATACACCAAACCTGGTATTAATTGCTCTCACGCATTCCTCTTCCCACCAGTAAAAGCGTTTGAAAATGCTTGCTTGCATTCCCTCTCCCGGGTTGTCCTGAAATACCAGAAAGTCGGTTTCAGGCATTTCTCGCTTTAAAGCAAGACCTCGAAGCAGTGCTTTGCTCATTTCCACATCATAGGGAGCGAATATTTTGATTCCTTTAGAACGTAGATAGCTAACGATTTCCCAATCCCACATGTTCACAGTGCCAAAGTCTGAAGTGATCACCATCATGGGTATCTTGATTTGAGCTATTGCCTCAACTCTTCGGTAGGCATCTCCCAGAATTTGGGGAAAAACAACCGCATCTGCTTCAGGTAAAGGATTCCCCAGCGGTAAGGGGTCGAGTATGTCAGCTTCTTTAGAAAAGAATTTCTTGAGGTTCTCAACCCCTTTCACAAACTCCTCATCCTGAGCAGATTGAAAATATATGGGCACCAGTTTTGCTTTCACATCTATCTCCTCCTTAAAAGCGTGTATACCAACCAGTATAATGGGAAACGGGGCTTTTGAGAAGGATTTGCGCTCACTCATCCACAGCACAACTGGAAAATTGCTGCAAAAGCAATTGCGATAGACATTGTGAGCAAAAGAGTTATCGGAATAGCCACCTTTATTAAAAGGAAGCATTGCCTGGTGATACACAGAAGTACGTTTCCAGAAGCAAGAACAAAATAGAAAGGCATGCGAGAATCATTGAGCTTCGCGGTAGAAGACAGGAATTAGAGGAGAGTTGAGAAATTTTTCTGTTACTCGAAAGAAAAAAGTTTGAGTGGAGTTGACTTAGTAGTGTCTGATAACTACCATGAATTAATCAAATCTTAAAAGAATCTCAGTAATAAGCTTTGAAAGGCGTGAAACTTGCTTTATATTTTTATATGGAACATATTGAAAACTACATCGAAAATATTGCAGGAAAAGATTAAAACTAAAGCACAGACCACGCTCTTGGGTACCAAATAAAGATACAGTAAAAATGCTCCCGAAAGGACTTTTTATAAGAGTAGGAGAAGTTTCCTGTTTTAAAAAGGTTTTGGCGATACTCGAGCTGTACCGAAATTGTATGATAGGTATCGCAGACGACAGAAAACTAATGAACTGGCAATAAGCAATACCCCACATATAACCTATACCACCAAAGCCTTCTACTTTGCAAACTAAGCCCAGCCCGAAGATCTGTCTGTTATCTTTAAACAAGATTAATGTGGCCATCATCAAGGCTTATGCAAGTTTACATAAAATGTGGGTTGGCCGCTACTTAAAATTGTAGCCACAAATGTTTCTCGTTTTCTTGAAGGCAAATACGCTTTAGGATATCATTTACCATGGGAGTTCTAAAAGCCCTGGAGCGAAGAGCATTTAGAAGGGGAATTAAAAATGACTGACCAAAAGGTGTATTTTGAGACCGAAGAAGAGCTTCAGAAAGCGATCTTAAAGGAAAAGATAAAGGGAACGCCTGATTTCGAGATTGGTAAGAAATATGGAGTTACTTTTAGATATATTGAACGGCTTATAACTCGTTGCGAAGGACTTAATATCAGTACCCTCAAACCCTCTAAAAAAGTTAAAAACTTGTATCCAAAGGACTTTAGAGAAGAATATACTACAGTTTGGAGTTTTAAGCAAAGGGGCAGTTGGGCGACACACAGTGGGGAATATCGAGGCAACTGGTCTCCCTATATTCCAAGAAACGTGATACTAAAATACTCAAAGCCTGGAGAGTTAGTTTTAGACTACTTCTGTGGAGCAGGCACAACTGCCGTAGAGTGTAAACTTTTAGGGAGAAAATGTATTGCTTTGGATATAAATGAAAAAGCCGTTGAACTTGCCAGAAGGAATGTAAATTTTGAAATAGCCTTCCCAGAACTTCCCCTCTTTAGCAGCGAAAATCCCTTAAAAATTTACGAACCAGAACTTCGAACTGGGGATGCCCGTGATCTATCTTTCCTGGAAGACAATTCAGTAGACTTAATTTGCGCTCATCCCCCTTATGCCAATATTATTCACTACACAGACTGTAAAGAAGGCGACCTCTCATTTTTAGATATAAGTACTTTTTTAAAAGAAATGTCCAAAGTAGCCCGAGAGAGTTTTAGAGTTCTTAAACCAGGAAGACAGTGTGCTATCCTGATAGGGGACACTCGCAGAAAAAAACACGTGATTCCATTGGGATTTCAACTTATAAATGTTTATCTGGGTGCGGGATTCAAATTGAGAGAACTCGTCATTAAACGACAGCATAATTGCAAAACAACAGGGTTTTGGTATAAAAACAGTATAAAATACAATTTTCTTCTCTTAGCACATGAGTATTTGCCAATTTTTGAAAAACCAAAAAACTCCCTGATCGAACACGATTTTTCGGAAGAAAAAACAGTAGATCATAACCCGATTACTGCGCTTGTTTACGATTCACCATCAACCAAGTTAAACGAACTTGAAACCACAACTGTATGGCTCTTTTCAGAGGAAGATTTCGAAAAGCGCTTAAACGAAAACGTGATAGATAGATACTCAAAAAATAACGACTACATCATAATAGCCCTTTCGCATCGCCACCAGGAGAAAACGAACTGTACCCAGCAAAACAGACTAAAAAACAAGGATCTGTTGTTCATAAAATCTCCATTTTTGGATGTTTGTTCTTCTCTGTCAAACATCGATCATTATTTACAAAGGCTAAAAGAAACTGTGAATCAAGAATTACCCAATATAACTAAAGGTGGATATATAGTCATTCAAGCTAAAGACGTGAGAATCAATGGGTTTGTAGAGCCTATAGGTAAAAAAATTGTTGATATACTGAATCAGAATAGCTTATGGCTCAAAGAAATAGTGGTTGTTACTCAAGAAAAACCAAATCATACTTTCCCAATACAGAAGGGACACTTAGAGATAGTTCACCAGTATTTGCTCGTATATGAGGTTAAGAAATGAAAAAGGGGATAAAAAGAAATATTTACATTCACGAAATCGATTTGGTCCCTCTTACAATAAAGAACAAACCAAGGGAAGAATTTAGAAAACACCTGGAAAGTGTTAAATACAGGGGCTACGAAGTTGAACAGTTAGCAGACGGAAGAAAGATCGTCATCACTAAACCAGGCGGCAAATTTACTTATGGCCAAATCAAGAGAGAAGATTTCATGGTTTGGGTTTACAACCCAAATAATTCAGGACTTTGGTTAATTTCTCATAAAGATATATGCAACGACCTCGAAGTAAAAGCTCAAAACAATCCTCAAGAAACCGTCAGGTTAATAGACGCACTTGAAAAAGTTTTTAAAGGCGAAGAGCCAGAAGACGTATTAAAGGCCTTAAAATTAAATGCATTGATTGGGGAACCTCCTGAGCTTATACTCAAGGCCTATAAATGGATATGGGGGCAAGAAGACTGTAATTATCCTCACGGAGAAGGGCGAGAAATGTCAATGAAGGTAATACGCCACCTAAGAAAACGAATAGCAACAGAAACCCCAAAACAGAATTTTTAGGCTTAAACGTTATATGTGGTGTTGGAAAGTTCATAGAACCAAATGTAAGCATCTTGCTTTCTTAAGGTTTTTTAGGGAATGGTGGAAAGTGGTAAGATTCAAAGAATTGGGATTTTCGAGTTTCGAAGAATACAAACAGTATTTCTTTCAAAAACTGATACTTTCAAATAAAACTTACGACTATTTTGTAGACTGGGGAAAAGTAAGAGCTCTGGTTGGTCAATACCTTAGCGAGCTTTCTTTGTTAAACTCTTTAACAAAAGTGGATGCTTCAGAAAGAAGTAAGCACTTGGAGAATCTTATAGTTAAATATCCACAGGTAGTAGAAGTATTACCCTTTCTTATAGCGGAAAGGGTTAAAAATGGGGAGCTCAACATTTTTGACCCAGAGTTAGAACAAATCGTAGTTTTCGAATTTAAGAGAGAAAAAATAAACAGGAAAACAGCAGCGAAAATTGTGGAATTCTGTAATAAAACGGGCATTATGAACCTATTTCAACAAACGAAAGATATTTGTGATTATCTCCTTGGCGTAGAAGTAGGTATAGATACTAACGCTCGAAAAAATAGAAGTGGAGAGATCTTTGAAAAGATGTGCCAGAATAAAGTAGCAACCTCGCTGAGAACGGAATATATGCCAATATTTAACGATCCCAATTTTTCGCTATACTCTTCAACCTCTGGAAAGAATAAAGGTAAAACTCATGACATTGTCATTTACAGAAATCATCAACCTGTGCTCATAGTTGAATGTAATTTTTACAACACAACTGGCAGTAAGCCTATATCGATTGCAGAAAGCTATGTCGAAATGAACAGAGTGGCCAAAGAAAAAGGCATTGATTTTCTATGGGTTACCGATGGACCTGGATGGCACAAAATGAAAGAACCGTTAATAAGAAGCATGGAAAACATGGATTGGATACTAAACTTCAGCATGTTAGAGCTGATAGTCAAAATACTTTCTTAATAGTGAAATATTCTCTCCTTCAAAATTCTTTGGACAGCTGCTTCAGTACTTTGCAGATAAGCGATAGATAAGAAAGGAGTTTTTAAGCCTTCCTGGCGCGCCTGGAGGGAGTCGAACCCCCAACCTACGGATCCGAAGTCCGCCGCTCTGTCCTGTTGAGCTACAGGCGCACCACCCATTCTGAAATATAATCTTTTCGGAGTACTTTGTCAATCAAGTTTTTGTTTGTGGGAAGAAAGGACACTGTCCAGGTAGCCTTCATATCCTAATTGCTCAAGCAGTGCTGCTTTTTCTTCAACTTTTTCACGCATGGATTCCTGATATTCTTTTAATTTTTCCTGTAACTTGGGATATTTTATGGAGAGAATCCTTACTGCAAGCAAACCGGCATTGCGAGCATTATTGATAGCTACTGTAGCCACAGGTACACCTCGGGGCATCTGAACAATGGAGAAAAGAGAATCAATGCCAGAAAGAGAGGAAGTTTTCACTGGAACTCCGATTACTGGAAGGTGAGTGATGGAAGCGACCATACCCGGAAGATGTGCTGCTCCACCGGCTCCAGCGATGATGACTTCAATACCGCGTTCAGCGGCTTCACGGGCATAATTGAACATTCTTTCTGGAGTTCTATGGGCTGAAACAATAGTTATTTCGAAGGTTATACCGAACTCTTCAAGAACCAGAGCTGCTTCTTTCATGACTGGCAGGTCTGAGTCGCTCCCCATAATAATTCCCACTTGAGGGTTCATTTTTTCTCCTCCTCTTTTAAGAGTTGTAGACTTAAATTAGATACCAGAAAGAGACCCTCTGGGCAAGTTGAATATAAAGTGTTTTCTTTTCGAGTTGAGGGAATATGGTGTATAATCAAGGCCAAAAAGTGGTGGTTGTGATGTGGCTATACCCTTTTTCCGAAATCTATTGGGGCAATTTTGAGCGACAGGTTAAAAGCAGATTTCAGAGAATGCAGCAAGAACAAGTGGTTTCACGGTTGTTTGCAAAGGACTATACCCTTTGGAAACCTTCACCAGAGGAGATTACTAACCGCCTGGGCTGGCTTGATTCGCCAGAACAGATGAAAAAGGAAATCAAAACACTGAAAGCATTTGCAGAGGAACTGCAAAAAGAAGGTTTTAGAGTTGCCTGTCTTTTAGGTATGGGCGGATCCAGCCTTGCTCCCGAAATGTTTAGCAAGGTTTTTGGCAAGACCGAGGGTTTTTTGGATTTACTGGTTCTTGATAGTACTGATCCGGACTGGATAACGTACCTGGAAAATAAGCTGCCCTGCGAGAATACCATGTTCATTGTGTCCACCAAATCGGGTACTACGGCAGAGACTCTTGCCTTTTTCAGGTACTTTTTTCATAAACTTTCGCAGTTAAAAGGCAAAGAAGCAGGAAGGCATTTTGTGGCTATAACCGACCCGGGCAGTCCTCTGGAAGAAATTGCTTCCAGGCGTCTTTTTAGGAAAACCTTTCTGAATAATCCAGATATAGGAGGTCGTTATTCGGCACTCTCTTTTTTCGGATTAGTACCAGCCAGCCTTTTAGGTATAGATCTTGGAAAGCTGCTTGATAAAGCTATTTTAATGCGAGAGTTTTGCAGTAGCGATAATTCAGAGTGCAATCCAGCTGTTGTACTTGCCACGTATCTGGGCGAACTCGCTCTTTTGGGTAGGGACAAAGCAACATTCTTTTTTGACCCTCCTTCTCTATCGAGTTTTGGGGATTGGATTGAACAGCTTATTGCAGAAAGCACAGGAAAAGAAGGCAAAGGAATCCTTCCTGTAGTTACCGAAAAACCTCTTAAACCAGAAGACTATGGCAGCGACCGAACCTTTATCTTTATTGAGGATATGGAAAGCTCTTTGTTCCGGGACTTTAAAGAGGATCTCAGGCGCAATGGCCATCCTGTATTGAGTTTGAAGATTGAAGATTTTTACGATGTAGGAGGTCTCTTTTTCGTGTGGGAAATGGCTGTTGCTTTGGCTGGTCATATTCTTCAGATAAACCCCTTTGACCAACCTAACGTGGAGTCAACCAAGGCTTTTACCCGGGCGTTGATTAGCGATTATGTAAAGGAAGGAAAATTATCTCAGGAGAAACCTCTTTTTGAGGAAGATGGAGTGAGTGTTTTTGGAAACTGGCCTGGCAGCAATTGTAAGGAAGTTATGCGCAACTTTGTGAAGGAAGTGAATACTGGTGGCTATATTGCTGTTCAAGCTTTCATGGCACCATTTGAAAACACAAAACGTGAATTAGAGGAAATTGCTCTTCTGCTCCAGAAAATAAGTAAAGTTGCTGTAACTATCGGTTTTGGGCCTCGCTTTCTTCATTCCACTGGTCAGCTGCACAAAGGAGATGCCGGAAAGGGTATTTTCTTGCAATTTTTAACCGAAAACCAGAATGATATGGTCATACCTGAACTGGATACTGAAAACTGCTCTTCTGCAGTGAACAGACTCACCTTTTCGGTGCTCAAAAAAGCTCAGGCCCTGGGGGATCGAGAAGCACTTCGGGAAGCAGGAAGAAAAGTATTGGGCATACAACTTGAGAGAGCTGAGGACCTTTTAACTGTGAAGGAAGTGCTTCATGCGCTTTTAGCTGAAGGTCGATAAACTGGTCCAAAAGTTTTTGACTACTGGTTTTTGAGGGGTTCCGGGCTTGCACTGAGGTCAACAAAAAACCACGGGTTCCAACGAACCTTCCAACCTTTTCTCGTCGAGGGATCCAGCTTTCACCAAACACCCTCGACGCTTCAGATTCAGGCTTTTGCTTTCCCTTCGGAAAGCTTCGAACTTTTCCCTTACGGGCTTAAGCTCTTTTTCCTGAACCTCAGGTTTTCTGATTCCTCAGAACCCGTGGCATAAATAATAATACCACCCCCTGCTTTCTCTGTCAAGGGGTGGTAGAAAAAATTCTGTAGAGGTATCGGAGTTTCATTCACAGTGTTTTGTAAGGCTAAAAGAGGATTATATGGTTGAAAAAATTTTTGTAAAAAGTTGCCATTTTTTGATTTTAAAAACTGGTATCCAGGGACAGGTAGAATTCGGGTTTACCTTCCCTGCTTATAGGATAGCTCAGGCCAGCGGTTAAAAGCAACGGAATGGAGTCGTTGCCGAGAAAGGCACGGGCACTAAGTTCACCTCCTATGGCGAAGAACTCTTCTCCAAAGTTTTCGTTTGCAATGCTGGCTCCCTGAAGATACACTTTGCCTCTAAGGTCTTTTATAAAAAAGGTGTTTCCCAGAGGTAGGTAAAGAACCTTGAGTGGAAAAGACAGAGAGATTTCTCCATAGAGAAAATTCTTGCCTCGAATTTGAGGATAGCCTTTTAAGGGAATGTTTTGATCTCCAATGGCAAAAGCATCCTCGAAGGAGCTTTGGCCTTCTGCCAGGGAAAAAGAGAGAATACTATTTTTGGTGGGAACGACATAATCTTTCGTATATTGTAGTACCAATTCAGAACCTGGTTCCTGGTTACAATATCCCACAAACCATGAACCTTCAAAGCTTTCTCTGTAAATCCACGCATCGTTTCCCCCATATTGTTTTGTTGCGAATTCACTCAGCAATCCTCTTTTGTGGTGTGATGGTGAACTGCTTTCCACAGGTTTTTGTATCAGCGATAGCTTCAGTACTCCTTGACGGTTTTGAGTGATAACTGGCAAACTTGCACCGAAAGACCATTCATCTTGCTTTCCAGATTGGACCGAAAGATGAAAGTCCACAGGTTGAGCACGGTTTATATACTGGATTTTCACATCGCTGAAGTTATAGTTGAGGGAAAAGTAGATTTTCTCCAGAGGGTCTTGGGATTCCAGTTTTACTCCTTCTACCTGGGGTAAGATTCTAAATCGTAAATGTTTTAATGGTTGATACACTTTTTCTGTTGAGAAAGGTTTGTCTGGAGACATAGTGTTCACTTCTGGTAGCGGTTCTTTAGTAAGTGTTATTTTTTGCCAGAGCAATTTGTTTATTTTTCCTACCTCATATCCTCCGGCGTGGTAAGCAACCGTATATGTTGCGTCCTTACAGAGTATGGACTCGAAAACTCCACTGGCGACGTCAGTCAGTCGGAAAAAGGCACCATTTTCGAGAGAGTAAGCATAAAGGTCGTACTTGCCGTTTCGGTCGGATGAGAAACATAGGTATTTTCCGTTCTCAGAGAAGCTGGGGTACAAATCTGCTGCCTGATCCTGGGTAAGGAAACGAAGGTATCCCTCTTCTAACTCTAAAAGGGCTATATCTGCGTAACCGTAGTGCCATCCTGAGATAGCGAGAAGTTTTTTATCTGGAGAAATGACCATTTCTATGGGGTGAAAGGAAGATGGAAAGGAATATACGGGAACAATTTCCTGATTGTCCAGATCCAGTACGAAAATGCCTTCTTGCGCTGGTTCCCTACTTAGAAATAAAATTTTGTGATTGTTTAGAAACAAGGGAGATAAAGCCCTTAAGTACTGTGTCATGCGTTTTTCTTGCTTTTTTTGGAAATCATACATGAAGATATCAACGTAATCCCTGTATTTGCCCTCTACCCTCTTACTATATATCACTTTCTGCCCATCATCTGAAAAAGAAGCTCTTCCTTTGATTTCGCCGGTTATTAGTAACTTTTCTTGGTTTGAGGAGAGAGCAAGCATTCGTAGTCCGGGGAGAAAGCGGGGGCGAGAGAGGGAGTAGACAAGATGCATCCCATCGGGAGCGATAGTTAAGCCCCGGGTGTAAAACCCTTTATTGGTCAAAAGTTTGATTTGTGTTGCGGGACTTTGGGTGGTAGTTTTTTCCAACATGTATTTTCCCCAGTCTCTGAAGAGTTGGTTTAGAGTGATTCCAGTTGCTTTTTTGACTGCTCTGGCAAGGTCAAACGGGTTGGCTGTTCTGTTTTGATAAATCACTATTTTTTGCAGAGTTTCGGCTCCAAATCTCTCGACAATGTAAGCACAAAGGCTTGCACCGTAAACGTAGCAGCCAAGGCTTCCTGGCCACTCATCAGTGTAGCCGTAGCCACCAAAGAGCGAAGGATTTTTAAGTCCATTCGTAGTTTCTTCTCTCCAGTACATTTCAAACAGGGGGTCCTGGAGGCGCCCCTGATCATTGAGCGTTGATTCCGTATATATTGCATAACCTTCTTTGAACCAGGCAGGCTGCAGAGCTCCTGGGGGGATGACTTTTCCCAACATTTTTCCCCAAAGTTCCTCCTGAGGTATTATTCCACCTTGAAAGAGATGGGCCAGTTCGTGAGTGAGCACAAGTTTGAACCAGTTTCCAAAATGAGTTCCTGACAAGTGGTCAGCCGGGTAAGCGCTTAAAACGATTATTTTTTGCCAGAGTGTATAAGCAAAAGCATTTGAAGCCACCGAAGAATCAAGAATGACTATTTGAGGTTTAGGAGTAAGGGTGCTATGAAATGTATTTTCCAATTTCTCTATGGTAGTTTCTCCTATCTCCACGATTTCAGGAACGTAGTTCCTTAAGGAAGCAGGAAAGATTATCTCCAGTTTGGGAGTGCTTATAGAAAAAAAATCCTGATGAGGCGAAATCCTTAATGCTGCATCACAGCTTGGGAAGCTAAGCCACAATATAGAGGATAGTGATAGCAGAATGATGAAAATCCAGGCGTTTTTGAGGAAATACTTAAGCTTTATTTTCACCATTGGTGATTTCTGTACCCAAGTCGGTTGGAGCTCTCCCCAGTTTGTAAAGGAGCTGGAGAGTTTGTTTTATCTGATCTTCCAGGCTCTCTTTTTCGTGTGCTCTGTGGGGGTAAATTACGTATTGTTTTCTGAAGTGTGCAGGGGTAACGTTTAGCATTAAAGAGTTTGCACCAGCCATAAGGCCGTTTTCTCGAGCTAAGGGGTCTAAGGTTTCAAAAGCAGTCGTCACCAGTATTTTAGAATGCTTGGGTGCCAGGATGCGTATTAATGCTAAGGCGTTAAGCACACGGGTTTTGTTTGGAGGCCGAGAGTGTCCCAGAGGGGTTTCTGGATGAGGCAGGAAGGGACCAAAGCTACACATTTCGGCGCGCAACTCGCTGGTAAGAAAGATATCATTTAAGAGGTCTTCATCACTCTGGCCTGGAAGGCCAATTAGAGCACCAGTGATGATCAAGTAGCCTATTTGATACGCAATCTTCAGGTGTTGAATCCGCTCTTCCAGTGAATAGCCGGGATGCAACTTTTCATAGAGTACCGGATTGCTGGTTTCAAAGCGCATCAGAATCCCGCGCGCTCCTGCTTGATACAGAATTTCCAAGCCTCTCTCACCTACTTCGCCACAACTTACAAAGATTAACACAGGGCGTTGCCGTTTAAGTTCTTTTATCAATTCTGCAAGTCGTTTTGCAGGGAAACAAGGGTCTTCTCCACTTTGGAGAACCAAGGCCTGGAACCCGTACTGATCAATAGCCTGAATTGCTGTTTGTATTATTTCCTCATCGGACATTCGGTAGCGTTTTAATTTTCTGTTGTGTATGGATATCCCACAGTAGCTACAGTTCCGAGAGCAGAAATTGGAGAACTCGATTATTCCGTGCACACAGCATGAGTTCCCCAGATATTTTCTACGCAAAAAATTAGCAGTTTTATAAAGCAATTCCCTTTCTTTTTCATCTTCCAGGTTGAGAAGGAAAAGCGCCTCTTTTTGTGAGAGAGTTTTTTCTTCCAGAACTTTATCGAGTATTCTGAGTAAATCGTTGCTGATAGCTTTCCTTTCAAGCTGAAGTCGACTCAGCCTGAGGTCTACTTCCTGAAGCTCAAAAAAGGTTTCTTTCCAGGTCGAGAGAATGGATTGTGCTTCTTCAGGGGGAATTTTTTTGATCACAAATCCCCCTTGAGCGTAAACAAAATCTCCAGGAGAAAGGTGTTCGAGTTCGTTGTAGGCTTTCCTTTTTTCTCCAAAGTAGTCTATGATGGCCAGGTTGTTTTCAATTTCCTCTACAAGGCCAGGTATGGCATAACACACAGCAATCCCCCGTCCTATTCGTAATCGAAAGAAAGCAATCGTAATTCTCGAGTGGAGCTTGATTCGATTTCAAGCTCAGCTTCTTCCAGAATAGTGCCTTTGCTTTTCTCTTTGAAGAAAAAGCGCAATACTTCTGGATTTATCTCTGTAAAATCGCCCATCCTGAGGTATATCCTGGTTATTTTTTTAGCGCCCAGATTGGTTCCCATTGCTAACAGGTCGTCAAACAGCTGTTGTATAAGGTGGAGTTCGTGCATTATTCATGCCTCCAGTATATAGTTCGCTATTTCGCGAGCGGCTTTTTCTACCTGAGGGTTTAGCCCTTCTCCAAAAGAAACATCCGCAGGTTGTATGCCCACGAAGAAAACAGTACAACCACTTTCTTCAGCAAGGGCTTGATAGAGGATAGGAATGGGTAAGTTGTGTGTACTCAAAGTCATTGCAAAAATTTCTTCTTCAGATATAATTCTTATCTCGCCAGGTTCACCACCAAAGTCGGCAGCATCTATGATTATGATTTTTCCGCTATCTTTTTTCACAAAATCAAGGCTTTTTTCTGGTCGGTCGTAAACGTTGAGTAGCGAAACCCCCGGTGGCAACCTTTTGGCCAGCAATTCAGCAAGATAAGGTCCGACTCCATCATCTTTGCGAAGGGGGTTGCCAATAGTAATGATTAGAGTCGTTCTTTCTGGATCAGGTTTTAGTACTTCCTGGAGAGTTGGTTTTGTTTTCATGGCCATTATTTTACAAAACTTACCTTGAGAAAATGAGTTGAACAAGATATACAGGGGTCATAAGACCTGACCAGCATTTCCAGCCTGTGGACTATTTCCTCTTCGTCTTTTTCAAGGATTTCTGGAATTAATTTCCTCATATCATATTCAATATTCTGGAGATTTTGGGCGGTGGGTATTATGCAATTCGCGTCTGTAATATGCCCATTGTCATCTACCTGGTAGTGATGGAAAAGAATTCCTCGTGGCGCTTCCACTGCACCTACTCCACTGCCTGCTTTTACGGGAATGCTTTTTTTCTCGTTGAGGCCTACCACGATTTCCTCATCGTAGTTAATGCCATCTCGCATGAGCTCTTTGATGATATCCATACCGTGGTACAAACAGTGGAAACATTCTACAACCTGGGCAAGGGTATTGAGGTAAGGATTTGTAATTTTGCGGTTCATGCCCAGTGCATCACCTACTTCTTTGGCTTTGGGGTGCAATTTGGAGTAGTTCAGATTAAGGCGTGCCAGGGCGCCAACCATGTATGACTCACGGTTCCACTTGGTACGCTTTGCCGTTGAGTAAGGTACCACAAACTCATTGGTTACTTTCTGGTAGTCTTTTTTGTCGACTGTTATGCCTTCCGAGGACCCAATAGCGCTTCCCTGAAGTAGAGGATATTCTGCATCTTCTGAAACTAAGGCCACATACTCGGTATCGCGTTCAAACTGGGGGAAAGACAACTGGTTCATTAGTTCTGCGGTTTCTTCGAGGTCTTTGGTCATTCCTTCAAGTAACTCAAGCATTGTTTCAAGGTCTTTTTCCCGAGGGAGTTTTGTAAATCCACCTACAGTGCAGGATATAGGATGTACATGCCTTCCAACCAGGATATCACATACTTGGTTGCAGGTTTTTTTCATTCTTAGAGCACGTTTCACGGTCTGGTTATGCGTGTCTATAAGTGGGACGAAGCTTTTGACTCCCAGAAAGTCAGGCAGGGCCAGGAGGTAAATGTGTAGAATATGGCTGTCTAATATCTCGAGATCCATAAGTAGTTTTCTTAATTTTACGGTTTGCTCGCTGGGCGTAAATCCTATAGCATCTTCGGCTGCTTGGATTGACGCCAGGGAGTGACTGCAAGCACATATTCCACATATGCGGGACGTAATATGTTGCACTTCGAATACTGAACGTCCGCGCAACATACCTTCAAAGAAGCGTGGTGACTCCACAATCTCTAAGCGACATTCTTCTAGAGAGCCGTCTCGTACATTGATTACTATGTTTCCATGCCCTTCAACACGAGTTAAATATTCTAAGTTGACATTAAAACTCTTGCTCATTTTTGAATCCCACCCTGCAAATTTTGTTTTAGGCGACAGGTGTTGTACATGTCCATTCTTTTAACGATGAAATTCAGGTCGATGTTGTATTGCTTGAGAACCTCCTGGAAGCCTTTTTCATTGGGATTAGACACCATGCCCCGACATCCGTAACAAATATTTCCGTTATTGATACACCATGAGTTGCAACCAGCTCGAGTGATGGGCCCCAGGCAGGTGATACCCTTTTCGTAGAAGCAGACATTTTCGTTGAATTTACATTCTACACAGACTGCTACGTCCGGGACATGGTAAGGAAGTCCAGAGAGGGCGCATTTGAGAACTTCTACAAACTCTGGAGGATATACCGGACAGCCGTGGACAAAGTAGTCTACTTCCACCACTTCATGTAAAGGCCTGGTAGGCAGAGTTTCGAAAAGCTGAGCACTATCTCCGTAAACGTATTTCTTTATTTCTTCGAGAGAAAAGTTATTTTTTATGCCGTTAATTCCCCCAATAGTCGCGCAGGAACCATAAGCGATGAGCGTTTTCGACCTTTGACGAATTTTGGTTATTCTCTCTACATCGTGTGGGGTGGTAATGCTACCTTCAACTATGGCTATATCATAAACACCGTCCCACTTTTCGCTCATTACTTCTCGAAATTCTACTAAATCTATGATTTCCAGAATAGAAAGCAATGATTCACCAAAGTTAGCGACCTGAAGCTGACAGCCTTCGCAACAAGTGAAGTCAAAAAAGGCTACCTTGGGAGGTTTCATTATATCGCCCCTTTCAGGTTTTTAATGCGGCTATAAAAAAATACCGGGCCGTCCTGACAGCAATAAATATCGTGAATTTGGCAATGCCCGCATTTGCCAAGACCGCATTTCATGTGGCGTTCTAAGGAAAGCACGATGTGCTCTTCAGGAACCCCCTTTTTAAGCAGTTCTGCAATTACGAAACGGTACATTACAGGAGGACCAACTATCACTGCAAACGTATTCTCTGGGTCAATGTCCACGTTGGGAATTAGCGTGGTTATTACGCCGACGTTCCCCATCCATTCCGGGTCTGCTTCGTCAACTGTACAGCTAAAGTTGACATCCAGTCTTTGTTGCCAGGTTGTGATTTCATCCTTGAAAAGCATGTTTTGGGGATTTTTGCAGCCAAAAAGTACCTGAACCTTACCAAAATCTCGACGATTGTCCATAACGTAATTGATGAGAGACCTTAAAGGCGCGATGCCTATACCACCGGCAACCATCAAGAGATCATGACCTATTAACTTGGTAATTGGAAAGCCCACTCCAAAGGGTCCTCTAATACCTATGTTGTCACCGGCTTCAAGTCGATGTAGGGCCCTGGTGAGTCTTCCCACAGCTCTGACGCACAGCTCAAAACTGTTTCTGTGGGTAGGCGAGGAACATATGGAGATAGGTGCTTCTCCAACACCTCTCAGGGATACTTCTACAAACTGTCCGGGCTCAAAGTCCAGTATTTCTCCTTCCGGTAGAGCGATTTCGAATAACTTATCTTGGCTGGTCAGCCTTGAAGTACGTACTATGGTGGCTTCTTTTACTTCATAGCCAGTATGACTTATCAAGAGCTTGTCCATACTTTTCCCTCCTTTGTGTGGAGGTAACCAGTTTCTTGAGCCAGTTGGGTTATGGTTTCTTTAAGGTCTATCTTTGCCATGCAAGTTCTGCTGCACCGTCCACACCCTGTACAGAAGAACTTATTATACCTTTTGACTGGGTAAGAGAATTTTCGATTGAAGCGATGACGTTTGCGGTCTGAACGTAGAGCGCGAAAGCTCTCTCCACTGGCAATTTTCGCAAAGGGTTCGTTTTGACAAGAGTCCCACACGCGGATGCGCTTGCCGGTCTTGAGGTCCAGATTGGGCACATCCATTACATCGAAACAATAACAGGTAGGACATACATTGGTGCAGTTTGCGCAGGAAAGACAGCGGTTGCCAATTTCTTCCCAAACCTTGGCTTCAAAGCCTTCTGCAAACATTTTGGGTATCAGATTGCGGTCTATAGGGACTTCAGGCTCGAAGGTGTCTTGTTTTTTTTCTCGAAGATGTTGTAGGTCTTTAAAGTGTTT
Organism: Thermatribacter velox; assembly: GCF_038396615.1. Taxonomy (NCBI): domain Bacteria; kingdom Pseudomonadati; phylum Atribacterota; class Atribacteria; order Atribacterales; family Thermatribacteraceae; genus Thermatribacter; species Thermatribacter velox. The sequence continues at coordinate 1,103,110 of NZ_CP121689.1, read as the reverse complement.
TGGTGCCGGATCTGTGAAAAATTGAAAATTTTTAATCAGTTCTTCCCCCTTCTGGGTGGCGATGTGTACCATAAAGTAGTCGTTAAGGTCAGTGAAGAAGAGGTCGTATCCGCCTTGAGGGAGAAAAGTACCCATTAGGCCACACGATGCAAAGCTATCGCAATAGTTATTGCACTCCAGGCCTATAAGGGTTATGTACCCTTTGCGAATGAGGTAATTGATATCTTTAGGGCGGTCGTTGAAAACTACGTTAAGACATTGAATTCCTGCAAGATCACAGGTGTGTACTCCAAAGAGAATAAGTTTTTCAACTTCCACAACTGGTTGCATATTTTGTCCTCGACTGGCATCGTATTCGGCCAGCGTTTCGTATTGAGGCATGAAGTACTTTTTTGGAGGAAGTATGGTGGGAATATAATTAAGAGCTATTTCTTCTGCTTGACTTACTTCTTCAAAAGAAAACTGGTTTGTTTTTTGGTCTTTCCTGACTGGAGCTACTACTTTGGATATTAAATTGAGGTGCTCGATAAACGCTCCAAAGTGCTCTTTTTGAAGGACGAGATATCTCAAATCTATCAAACCCCCCATGGGTGGTTTTATAGAAAAAAACAGGTTATGCACTGAAAATATTCCGGGACTAACTTATGCGAGGAATAAGGCTCTCGTTTTTTATTTTTGTCAGGTTTGGTAATAGTCTAAAGGTAGAAATTTTAGTGCGAAAGGAAAAGGGCAACCATAGCTGGGTTGTTCCAATCCAGGAAACGGCGGTTGCCCTTTTCCTTTTTTAGACTTTGAAGCGTAAAAAGGCTCCGATTCTCTGAATTTTTTCAAGTAGAGGATTATCGGTTTTTATGTATTTTACTTCTCCACCTTGGAGAAGAACTTCTGCGATGATTTCATCAATGATGTCTTCAACTTCAACGGGTGGAAGGTTACATAGTGGACAATCACTTTTCTCCAGAGTTATGTAGTGACACTGGGGGCAAACAAAGCCTTCCTGAGTAAGGTCTTCATCTACTACCACCATCTGGCAAGCTCCAAAGTGTAAAGCTCTTAAAACATTTGGTAAACTACTGGTTGCCAGATCATCGTTGCCAATTTTTTCTATGAGTTCTTGTAGTATCTGGTTGTCTTCTTCTGTTTCAATGTTTTGTTCAGCTTTAAGTGCTTCTTCGATGATCACGTTGATGGGGTCTTTGGGGTTAAGATTTAGTCGTCCCTTTACTCGGGTACGGAGGTAAGAGTGCAATAGGTTAAGAAAAGCTGGATAATCTTCTTTCTTTATTCCTACCAGTAAATAGTCAAAGTGGCCCTTGCGGAAGTGTTCCATGCAGGCAAAAGCAACTTCTTTATAGTGTTGTAGGATCTGATTTTCTATTTTTCTTTCTATCCTTCTCTCTTCTAACCCATACCATCCTCCTTCTTTGATTTTCCCTCGGATATTCGTTTTATGCTCTTCGTGCTCCATAATCTCGCCCATATAAACTTCAAACAGGCGGGCATCACGGTGGTCTACAATTGCCACCAGAAGACGATGGTACTCATCGAGAATGGCAGTTAGTGGTCTTAAATAAGGGTCAGGGTCAAAGATGATTTGGTTTTTCGCTGCTTGGGGTAAAAGAAACACCCTAAATAAGTTTTCTTCTGAGTTAACGAAAGCTGCTATCCCCCTGGTTCTCCCTTTTATTTCAAGTTTTTCTTCCAGAAACTGGTTTATCTGGCTGAAGTCTCTCTCAAACTGGCGTACTCTTTCTTCTGCGACGTCTCCAGATTTTAATTCTGCCAGTTTTTCTCGATATACGTTTTGAGCGACTTTTTTAAATTTTTCAGCAACGATAAATCGGGGGTCGATGTTCAGATAAAAGGAGGTAACCCATCCTTTTTGAGGACGGTATTTTAAGATTTCCTCTATTTTTTCCGCAGTAATTAATCGTTCTTCTCGGTTATTCATCTTTCAATCTTCCTCCTTATCGAAAGTATTTTTTCTTGAAAGGGCGGATATAGAATGCCTTGCTCGGTTATGATGGCTGTTATTAAGGTGTTTGGCGTGATATCAAAGGCTGGATTTTCTACCTCTGCTTTTTCAGGCACTATCTGGTGCTCTTTCCAGTATTTTATTTCGGCCGCGTTTCTTTCTTCAATGGGTATTTGCGATCCTTCGACAATCTCGAAATCAATTGTTGAAGTTGGCGCTGCTACATAAAATGGTATGTTGTGATATCTGGCGAGCACAGCGAGTGAGTAGGTTCCTATCTTGTTTGCTGTGTCTCCATTGGTTGCAATTCGGTCTGCTCCCACAATGATTTTGTTGATTTTCCCCTGTTGCATCATGAAGGCTGCCATGTTGTCGCAGATTACTCTGGTGGGAATACCATTTCGGGTAAGCTCATAGGCGGTAAGCCGAGCCCCTTGGAGTAGTGGCCTGGTTTCATCGGCATAAACCTGAATTTTTTTGCCCTCTTTTAGCTGTGCCCAGTAAATCGCACCCAACGCGGTTCCCCAGGCACCACAGGCAAGTGCACCGGCATTACAATGGGTGAGAATTACGTCTCCATCCTGTATGAGGCTTGCACCGAGTTCCGCAATTTTCCGGTTCATTGCTTCATCTTCTCGTTCTATTGTTGTAGCTTCTTCAATTAACCTGGAACACGTCTCTTCTGGGAGTGTGGCGTTTTTTTGAGCTTCTTGCCAGATTTTTTTCATTCTGTCCAGTGCCCAGAAAAGGTTTACTGCGGTGGGTCTGGTGGATCGAAGAATCGAATCTACCCTTTCTAAAAAGGGATAAAAATCGTTTTGCCTGGTGGTACCTTCAAGCGCTCCCAGACATAGGCCATAAGCAGCGCTTATTCCAATCAGGGGAGCACCCCTTATGCGGAGAGATTTTATGGCTTCAGCTACCTCTCTGAAGTCTGTGGTTTCTCGAAAGACTTCTTGAGTGGGGAGAAGGGTCTGATCGAGGTAGCGTAAAGCGTTTCCTATCCATTCTACAGGTTTTATCACTATTGCACCTTCCTTTCTTAAGGTGTTAAAGTATTTGTCCTCCCAGTTTTGTTGCTGTGGCAACGATTACTGTTGCCATAAGGATGCCTCCTGAAACGTAAGCCAGAGATTCTTTAATCGAGAAGCCCATTAACCAGCAGGCCAGCGAACCTGTCCATACTCCTGTAAAAGGCAGAGGTATACCCACAAAAAACAATATCCCCCATTTGCCAAATTTTTGGTAAGGCGCGATTTTTTTGCGAGTGCTCTCAAGTATTTTGAGCCAGCTCTTTTTGAAATATGCGTTTCGGGCAATCCAGGCTTCAAAACTTGGAGCAAGATTCATAACTATGAAAAAAGGAATTAGGTTTGCTGTTCCTGACACTGTTATGACTAAAACCCAGGGTAATTTTTGCACCAGAATGCCATAAGGAATGGCTCCACGCAGTTCGCTGATGGGTAAGCTGGCTATCAGCGCTGTCTTAAGGACTCCTTCTATCATAGTTGAATGCGTGCTACAAGTTCTTTTATTATGGTTGTCAGTTTTGGTTCTGCTTGGTTTGCTGCTTCTACAATTTCTTCAAAGTTAACTGGTTCTACTACTCCATCGATGGCCAAATCAGTTATGCAAGAGATTCCAAACACTCTTATTCCTGCATGTCTGGCTACAATAACCTCAGGAACGGTTGACATACCAACAGCATCTGCGCCAATGGTGATCAGGAATCGGTATTCTGCTGGAGTTTCCAGATTGGGTCCAGGGAGAGCAACATAAACTCCCTGGTGTACATAAAATCCTTTTTCTATGGCTATGTTCAGGGCCAATTCTCGGAGTTCTTTATCGTAAGCTTGCGACATATCCGGGAAACGCGGTCCAAGTTCAGGATCGTTGGGCCCCCGAAGGGGATTATCTCCCAGTAGATTTATGTGATCGGTAATAATCATCAAGTCTCCTTTTTTCATGTTTCGATTCATACCGCCTGCTGCGTTGCTTATGATGAGCACTTCTATGCCCAGAGCCTTCATAACTCTTACTGGGAAAGTTATTTGTTGCATGGTGTATCCTTCGTAGTAGTGGAATCTTCCCTGCATGGCGACCACTGCTTTTCCAGAAAGGTTTCCCAGTACCAGGTTTCCCTGGTGGCTTTCTACTGTGGATACTGGGAAATTGGGTATTTCCTGGTAGGGAATGACTCTTTCTATTTCAATGTCATCAACCAGGGCACCGAGGCCTGTTCCCAAGATGATTCCTATTCTGGGATTTAGTCTGGTTCTTTCTTTAATAAAAGCGCTGGTTTCTTGAATTTTGGCTTTCAGGTTTTCCATTATTCATATCACTCCTTGTTATTTTATTTTCTTGGGAAGTGTTTATCGTAAGCTTCTTGCAAGACCTTCCTGGTTATGTGGGTATAAATTTGAGTTGTGGAGATGTCGCTGTGTCCAAGACATTCCTGAATTATACGCAAGTCGGCTCCGTTTTCAAGGATATGGGTTGCAAAAGTGTGCCGCAAAGTATGAGGTGTCACGTTCTTTGTTATACCGGCTTTACGGGTATAACGCTTTATCATATTCCACACACTCTGACGAGTTATCGGTTTCCCGGAAGGCCCCAGGAAAACAAAATTACTGGGTTTCCCTTTTAGAAAGTGAGGCCTTCCCCCTGCCAGATAGGCTTCAATTGCTGCTTTTGCCTCCTCTCCAAAAGGTACGATTCTTTCCTTAAATCCCTTGCCCCAAAGGCGTAGCATGCGGTTTTGAAGGTCGAGGTGTGAGAATTCAAGATTCACCAGTTCACTTACCCTCAGGCCGCTACTGTAGAGGAGCTCCAGTATGGCTTTGTCTCTCAATCCTGAGGGTTTGGTGGTATCAGGGAGAGTTAGAATTGCTTCTATTTCAGCAAGAGTGAGTACCTGGGGTATTTTTCTCCCTATTTTTGGGGTATCGAGTGAACGCGCAAGATTTTCTTTGACCAGATTTTTTTTGAGTAGAAAAGCAAAAAAAGATCTCAGCGCAGAAATACGCCTGGCTAAGGTAGTAGAAGTATGTCCTGCTCTATACTGCCAGGTTATAAATTCTTCCAGATCTTTTAAGGTAAGTTCTTCTAAAGAGGTAATCTGTCTCTTAATTAAGAAACCGTGCAAGGCTTTCAAGTCGTTCTCATAAGAACACAGTGTGTTTTCAGAAACTCGTTTTTCCCAGTAAAGAAAATCGAGAAAGGCCTCAATTGCTTCTTGAAGGTTTCCTGGAGACATAGCTTTTTATTACCCTTTTTAAAAAGAGTCCAGCGATAATCAAGAAAATGCTGGCCAGTTGCGCCTCGGTAAATAAACCTGCAATAGCGAAGGGTTCATCTCGCCAATATTCTATCAGAAAACGAGCGACACCATAAAGCCATAAGTAGTCAAAAAAGAGCGCTCCCTCAAACGGTTTCTTTCGTTCAAGGCGGAGTAGCACAAAAAGGATTATTAAAGAATAAAGAGAAGAATATATTTGAGTGGGGTAGCGAAAGCCGGAGAGGTTAGGAAAATGCACCCCTAGAGGAAAAGAGTTAAAAGTGCAGACTCTTCCATAACAACATCCGTTTAGGAAACAACCTATTCTGGCAATGGCATATCCCAGGGCAAGTGGTGGTGAGAAAATGTCGAATAACTTTAAGAGGGATTGTTTTTTAAGGTAGAGGTAGGGCAGAACCAAAAGCAACCCTCCAATTAGCCCCCCTAAAAAGGTTAGTCCTCCTTCTCTGATGTTGAAGATGTGCCAGAAATTATTTTTATATAGTTCCCAATTAAGGATAACGTAGGTTATTCGAGATCCCAAAATGGCCCCTAAGATGGCAAGGATACTTACTTCAACAACTGTTTCCTGAGAAACCTGGTATTTCTGAGCCCTTTTCATGGCATAAATGACCCCGACCAGGAAAGCGACCCCCAGCATTACACCGTATGAATACACTGGTAAAGAGCCCAGGTAAAAAAGTATACGTCTCATTGGAACACCACCTCTGTTTTTTCATTTACTACTTCTATCCATATTTTCCCAGGGGGTATGACCAATTTTTCTCCATTCTCCAGGTAGTAGCTCGTTTTGTCTTCCAGAGTTTGTTTGGACCAGGTGACCGGAATCAGTTTGCCCTGGAAACAGGCCCAGCCTTTGCCCTTGCCTACAAAGTTTATCGCCAACCTGCCTTCTTCATCCTGCACTCTTTGTTTGGTGACTTGGACGATCACTACTCGGGCGGTTATTGGGTTACCGTTTAAGGCATCAATGTGAGTTTCTCCATTCACTCTTCTGAGGTAAATATTTTTTGATGGATCATATTCAAAGGCTACCTGGTAACTACCAGTATAGTGAATTTCTATTTTTCGTGCTGAGGGAAAAGTTTCATTAGTAATATTTATATTGCCGGATACCGGAAAGTAAGTAGCCAGAGCTGGCTTACTGTAACCCAGTCTGTTGCTTTCTTCCTTGAGAGAGGTTAAGGAAGTATATAAGTTGTGGGGTGGATTGCGGTCTTTACTGCGCCAGAAAGCCCTGAAGTTTTTCATTTCATCAATATGGTCCAGGGCAAGCTGTTGGAGATAAGTATAAGCTTCCACACTTCCCCCACAATGTACCAACACAGCATTATGCTCTGCTGCTTTCATTACAAAGTAAGGTCTTGCGCTACGCAGTGGCCCTATTTTTTCAGCATCTTCTGATTGAAATATGGCCAGAAATCTGGTAATTCCACCCTCTGCCATGATTTCGTAGACGATATCGGCTTGGCTCAGTCCTGACTGGGGACGGGCTGCTGGAGCATTTTCCACGATTATTGCGAAAGGCCTTTGCGTGAAAGGGGACTTTTTTTCGACGTCGGAAGTAGGTGGAGCAACATCCCCCATAAGAAGGTTTCTGCCGGCAGTGCTTTCCACTTCCTGAGTTGTACGCTCGGCGATTCTGGCAAGCAGTGGCGAAGTACCAGCTTCTTCTATTTTGCTTTTGATAACTTCGGTTGAAAGTATGCTCTGTTTCTGAAGTTTTTCTTCAATTTTGATTTCCTCGCCTTTGGTCAGCAGTTCTGCTCCCGAAGGTGAAGACCTTGCCAGAGTCAGTTCTGCCGGTGGTAGTTCAATTTCTGGTTTAGGGAGCTGGGTCTGGGGTTTGTTTGATTCCACGCTGGTGGAAATTTCTTCTTCAATAGTTTGGGGTGGTCGCTCTATGCTTTCCTCTGGAGGTGTTGTTTGAGGTTTCAATTCAGCAACTTTCTGAGTTTCCTCAGATTCCAAGCTTGCTGGCGCTTCTTCAGCTGGTAATTCCAGAAGTTCTACCACAACCACTTCTTCTGGCTTGGGAAGATAGCGATAGGAAAGCCAGTAAACTGAAGCCACTGCTATAACGGCTATATTTATAAGGATGGAAATGGAGAGGGCAAAGGACCATACTCGTTTTTCGTCAAGCATTGGGATCACTCTTTTTCAGGAGGTCTGGTGGCTATGGCCATTTTTTGAGCGCCAGCTCTTTTGAGGATGTCCATAACCTGCACTACTCTACCGTGTAACACATTTTTATCCGCTTCAATAACTACAGTAGCACCTGGTTCCTTGCGTAACTCTACCACAAGGAGATTAGGAAAGTCTTCCCAGGTTACAAACGAACCATTAATGAAAAGACGATTATCTTCAGTAATGGTTACGGTGAGAGTTTTTGCCTCTCCGAGTTGTGAAAATTCAGCAGTGGGAAGATTGACCTGTGCCCCGGTTTCGATGCTTATAAAGGTAGTGGTTACCATGAAGAAAATTACCAGCTGGAGGATTACGTCCACCAGCGGTGTCATATTAACTTCTGGTTTCGATTTTTTCTTCATTCGTCGAAACTGAAACATTGTGATCCTCTTTTTGAAGTTTTTCTCTGGAAGAAACTGTTCCAGGGAGCAGTCCGGCTTCTTCCTCAATTATTTCTAAGATTTCACCGCTGACTCTTTCAATTTCGTTCATTAAGCTTTCCGCAGTGTTGGAAAGATAATGATGGGCTATGATGGTTGGTATAGCTACCGATAGACCAGCGGCAGTTGTAATTAAGGCTTCAGAGATACCACTGGCCATTTCAGCGGGTCTGCCCACGCCTACAGCTGAAATGATGTTGAAAGTTTTAATCATACCGGTTACTGTGCCGAGCAACCCCAGAAGAGGGGAAATGTTGGCAATAGTCACCAGGGTATTCAATCGTTTTTCCAGGTAAGGGAGTTCCTGTAAGGCTGCTGTTTCCATGGCTTCCCTCGCTTCTCGAGGATAGCCGGCAAAATATCTTTTGAGGCCTGAAAGGATAATTTTGGATGCAATACATGGATTTTTCTGACTCAAGTCCACCAGCGAGGATAGGTCACGCTGAATCAGGGATTTTCTTATTGATTTAAAAAATCTCCGGTGCTTTTCACGGGTACTGCGTAAAACGTACCATCGCTCTATGGTAACCGCAAGAAAAATTACCGAGCAGACAAGTATAGGATACATTATGTAGCCACCCTTGGTGACTATCGAGAAAATCTGCATATCTCAAACCTCCTGAAAATTTCGCTTATTTTTCTTCCAGAACGGCTATCCGCTGGTTTGCTTTTTCTCTCCATTGCTCACTTTGCGCTTTTTGAGCAAGCTCGTAGTATACTTCTCTTGCTCTTACAGGATCCCCCTTTAGCTCTAAAGCTACACCCAGGAGATATACTGTTTTTTCCCAGAGCTCTAAATTTGCAGATTCTTCCGGGCGAAGCTCGAGGACTGAATTTAAAAAATTGATTGCCTTTTCTGGATGGTCCATTTTAAGATATATACTGCCCAAACGGTAATAAATATAAAGCTTTTCCTCTGAAGAAACAGCTCTTTGCACCAATTCTTCGAGAATTGGTATTGCTTGCTGATAATTTTCCTGAAGTATGTAGATATCAGCAAGTAGTGAGTTAAGTTCCTGGTAATATTTTCCTTCAGGGAAAAGATCTCGATATTCTTTGATTAGCTCTTCGACCTGTTTTTCGTCGCCAAGGTAGTATGCAGACCATACGCTGAAGTAAAGTACTTTCTCGCGCTCAAGACTTTGTGGAAAGCGCTGAGTAAAAGAAAACGCTTCCTGCAAGAAACGGGCGTACTCTTTTTGCATGTAGAGCTCTTCAAGATGCATGAGGTAGGCTTTTTCAGCATACTCAGGTATGTTCTTGAGCTTTTGAAGCAATTCCTGATTTTTCTGGTAGTCCCCTTTTTGGTGGTAGAGATTGGCCAGGTTCCACTGATAAAGGGGGTCCTGACTGATTGAACAAAGCCTGTGATAGTTTTCGATAGCTTTCTCAAGCTTTCCTTGCTGGTGGTTGATTTCTCCCAAGAAGAGCAAGATTTCTTCCTGAAATTCCCGAGGGAGAAGTTCCAGAGCGGCTTCGAGAGCGAATCTTGCAGTTTCAAGATCTCCAGTGAAGTACGAGGCCTTGCCTTTTAAAAGGAAAAAAAAGCCTTTCCGGGAATTGGAAAGATTGTCAGGTGACACTTCGCTTAGGACTTCAAGTGCTTCCGAATATTTTTGCTGGTCGATCAAAACAGATGCTTTTTCCAGGGCTTCTTTCTCCGGGTCTTTCAGGATCTGTTCGGGGTCTTCTCCAGCGAGCGCAACGAGTTCTCTTGCTTTATCTTCAAGTCCAAGATGGTAATAGGCCCAAGCAATTATTAAAAGGTATTCTTTTTGGTTTTCGGGTTTCCTTTCTCGGTGTAAGAGTTTTTCTCCTGCTACAGTTACCTTTTCCCAGTTTTTCAGCTGAGCATACAGTTTTATCTGGGTTTTGTAGAACTCTTCGGGAAAAGTGTTTTCGAAGGTGGTAGCTTTTTCTTCGAGGAGCTTCCGGGCTTGGTCAAGTTCTCCCATTTCAAGTGAGGAAACAGCAATTTTGAACTGGGCTTCTACTGACAATTCGCTGTTTGGATAATGATTCAGGAATTCTTCGAAATATTCTATGGCCTTTTTCCAATCTTTTTGCTGATAGAAGGCATTGGCCTGATAAAAAGCACCTTTCTCGCCACCTATCTCTTTGAATATACTCAAAGCTTTTTCAGTGTTTTTATTTTCCTGATAGCACAGCCCCAGCATTTCCATTACTTGCAGACGAAAGGTGCTTTCAGGAAATTTCTGTAACAGATCTTCATATATCTGGATGCACTCGCTGTATTTTTTTTGCTTGAAGAATGCATAACCATACCAGAAAGCTGCCTGATCCAGGTATTTACTCTGTGGAAAGCGAAGCTGGAATTGACGATAATGCTCGGTAAGCTCCGACAGTTTCAAGGTCCTCGCTTCTGCTTCCAGTCTCAGCAGTTCTGCTTCCTCTATGAAGGTTGCGTAAGGGAATTTATTTATGAGTTCATTCAGTTCTTTAAGGCTTTCTTCCCACTGCTCGAGTTTGCTCAGGCAAAAGGCTCTGCCCCACAATGCCTCTTCCTGGAGCTTTACATCAGAGTCATCTTTGGCTTGAGTATAAAAATCTATTGCTCTTTTCCACTCTCCTTTTTGAGCCAAAAGGTTGCCTATCAAAAGGGATGCCTGATGAAGCTCTGGATTTTCTTGCAACGCTTTTTGGGCAATCATCAAAGCCTGGTCGACGTCACCCCACCCCAGGATTTCCATACTCAAGTCGTATAGTTGGCGAGATTTTTCTTTAGGGTCGCTTAACAGTTCTATGCTCTTTAGTCTTTTTTCAAGGTAACTTTTTTCTTCACCAAGGTAATAGTAGCAGCGGGCTGCATATTCGTGGGCTTTCTGGAAACTCGGATTTTTGGCAATTGCTTCTTCAAAAAAAGCAAGGGCCGCACGGTATTCTGCTTTCTGGTAGAGTTCTAAACCTCGATTGAAGCTCTGAAGTGTTTCGCGACCATAGGTTTTTTCCTGGATGGTTTTGTCCAAAAACCTCTGGGCTTGGGCATGAAAAGGGTCTAATGCCAAGAGTTTTCTCCAAACCTTTTCGGCTTCGTCTAATTCACCAAGGTCATAAAGAGTTCTCCCTAAAAAGTAATAGGCTTCTTTCATTTCGGGATTAATTTCTGTTGCTTTGCTAAGCAGGGTTCTGGCTTTAAATAGATCTCCTGCAGCATAACTTTTATAACCTTCTACATAAAGGGAATAAGCTTGCTTACCAAACTTTTCCGCTTTGGAGTAAAAATCCAGTAAATAGCGAGCTTCGTCATGTTGAGGGTTTTCGTTAAGAATTTTTCTGAGTGAAGCTATTGCTTCTTGAATCCTGTCTTCTTCATAAAGGATTTTGGCTTTTAGGAGTAAGATTTGCGAAGACTCAACTTTAAGCTCTTCTGTTTTTTTGAGAGTCTGCAAGGCAAGGTCGTGTTTTTTCTGAAAGAGATACAAATTCGCCAGTCGCAGATAGGTAGCAAGCAGGTTTTTGGTGACTGAAGTGCTGGCCTTCTCTTGCTCCAGTAAATGCAAATATGTTTCCCAGGCTTCGGCTTCTTTAGCAAACCATCCTGTCTGGTGATACATCAGAGCAAGATAGAGATAGCTTTCCCGGTATTCAGGCGCATTCTGGGTGGCTTGGGTAGCCAGTGCAAAGGCTTCCTGCCAGAGAGGTTTATCCGGAAATTGCGATTCTCGGTTGTAAGTTTTTAAGGCTTCTTTCATTTTTGTGATTGCTTTATAAAGTGGTAGGATTTGCTTTTCTTGGAAGCTGGGATATTCTATCTGGATTACTGCATTGGGAAATAGTGTTCGGATTAGTTCTTCCGTGAAGTGCTTGCCAAGTAGAGAAAGATTCTCCATCTGGAAGACCTGGCTGGCTAAGTTTATTGCTTCGCCATTTGCTTTTACAAACAGCCGGGGACTTACTATAAGATTCCGCTGGTTATTGACCTCTCTATAAAGAACTGAACCTGTGAGCAGATAGTCACACTGGAGCTTATTGCTGATTTGCTTCAGAAAGCTGGTGGTGAGAAAAGCGTTGGAAGAACTGTCTATTCCTTCAAGAAACGTTTCGATTTCAAAAGAATTTATTACCTCAAAATATCCACTTTGCTCCAGGCCCATTTTAAGCACATCCCTTACCAGATAACCGAGCGCGTATTCGTTGTTTTCTCTTTCTACGAAAGGTAGACAGGCAATTTTAGGGGGATTTTGGGAGAAAACGGGAAAAACAAACAAAAAAAGCAGGCTTAGCAGCAAAATTACGCCTGTAAACAACGCTTTTTTTCGTTGAATTTTTAGAAAGAAAAACAAAATCAAAGCTTTGCGCTCCTTATCCGAAACGTCCGGTCAGGTAATCTTCAGTTTCTTTTTTCTGAGGGTTGGTGAAAATTTGGTGAGTTGGCCCAAATTCAACCAGTTTACCCATAAGCAGGAATGCTGTATAGTCCGAAGTTCTCGCTGCTTCCTGCATGTTATGGGTTACCAGAACAATGGTATATTGGTCCTTCAACGTTTTTATGAGCTCTTCGATACGGGCAGTAGCAATTGGATCCAGAGCTGAAGCTGGTTCGTCCATAAGCAATACTTCCGGTTCCACAGCTATGGCTCTTGCAATGCAGAGTCTCTGCTGTTGACCTCCTGAAAGTAGGAGTGCCGATCCATGAAGGCGATCTTTTACTTCATCCCAGAGCGCTGCTGCTTTCAGGCTTTCTTCTACTCTTTGAGCGATAGCCTTTTTATCTCTCCATCCCTGGATTTTCAAGCCATACGCCACGTTTTCAAAAATGCTTTTTGGAAAAGGATTGGGTTTTTGGAAGACCATTCCTATTCTCTGCCGCAACTTTACGGGATCCACACCGTTTCCATATATGTTCTGGTTTTCAAAGATTATCTCGCCTTGGATCCTCATATTTTCAAAGAAATCGTTCATTCTGTTGATACTTCTCAGCAAAGTCGATTTACCACATCCAGAAGGTCCGATTATCGCTGTAACTTTGTTTTCAGGTATGTCCAGATTGATGTCAAACAACACCTGTTTTTCTCCAAAAAAAACGCTAAAATTTTTTATAGAAATTTTTCCAGCAGGCATCTGACCACCCTTAGTTTTATTTCTCTTGGACAGCTTAAATTTAAGCAGTTTTCGCTTCAGAAATCAACTTGTCTTTTCTTTTTCCAATAACTTCTTAATTTTGTTTTTTCCAATCTGAAAGGCCTCATGGACCAGGGTTACTATTTCCCGGTCGGACAACCCTTTACTTTGCAGTAAGGCAACCATCCGCCCAATGCTTTCAATGCTGGTTTCCAATTCCACTTTTTCTTTCCCTTTCAGGACCAGGGTTATTTCCCCTTTTATCTGTTCATTTGAACCAATAGACCTCAGGATTTCATCCGTTTTTCCATACAGAACTTCCTGATGGTATTTGGTTAATTCTCGACAAAGAGCCGTATCTCTGTTTTCGATTTGGAGTATTTCTTGGAGGGTGTTGATAAGCCGGTGAGGGGCTTCATAGATGATTACCGTGTAGGGCGAGTTAAGCGCGTTTTTCAGCAAGTTTGCTCTCTCTTTCCTGTTTCTGGGCAAAAACCCCAAAAACAAAAATTTCTGGTCGGAAAAACCAGAGTAAACCAGGGCAAGTATCAATGCCGAAGGCCCCGGGAGCACCTCAAAGGCTATTTCTTCCTGGATTAATAGCTTAATTAGTTCTGCACCGGGATCCTGAATGCCAGGAGTACCTGCATCTGATACTACGGCGATGCTTCTTCCCTCTTTTGTGAGGGCTATGATTTTTTGTGAAGCATTCTTGAAATTGTGTTTGTGATAACTGAATAAAGGTTTTTTTATCTGATAGTAGTTCAGTAGTTTCAGAGTAACTCTGGTGTCTTCGCAAGCTACAAAATCAACTGTTTGTAAAGTTTCTAAGGTTCTTAGGGTTATGTCTTTGAGATTGCCAAGCGGGGTGGGGCAAAAGTAAACTTTGCCCCACCCCGCTCTATCTTGCAGACGCTTCATCCCTGTTTTTGTACTCTTTTTTACCGGTTTTCCTCGGCTCGGACCGGTACAAAGTAGGTTCTTCCTCCCCGATCAATCAGAAGCAACGCAACGTCCTGGGGCTTGATAGTAGCAGTAGCCTGGTACCAGTCTTCAAGGGAGGTAATGCGCTGACGGTTAACCTCTAATATGACGTCACCAGGTCTGAGTCCAGCTTCATCAGCTGGTCCGTTGGGTTCTACTGACACGATTACCACTCCTTCATTCCTGCGCAGAGAAAAGCGCTGGATGAGTTCAGGGTTGATTTCACTGACTTCCATCCCAAAGTATGCTCTGGGTGATACAGTAGGTATGCCCTCTTCCTTGAGTTCGCCAAGTGTAACCTGAAGCTGGATAATTTCTTTGTTGCGCCAGATTTCCAGGGTTACTTTATCGCCTGGTTTATGGGAACGTATGGTTTGTTGTAGCTTAGCCACGTTATCGATTTCTTGGTCATCAACTTTGAGGATTATGTCTCCTCTTAAAATACCACTTTTTTCAGCTGGACTATCCGGTGATATGTCAGCTACAAGTGCTCCTTTAGCTTCACTTAGGCCAAAAGTTTGTGCTATTTCTTCAGTAACATCCTGAATGTAAATACCGAGCCAGGCCCTTACCACTCTACCTTTTTCAATGAGATCGTCCAGAATTTCTTTAGCCATGTTGATGGGTACTGCAAAGCCTATACCCTGAGCATAGGGTAAAATGGCTGTATTGATACCTATAACTTCTCCCTTCAGGTTGAGCAAAGGTCCTCCACTGTTTCCTGGATTAATGGCGGCGTCAGTCTGCAGGAAATTTTCGTATTCTCTTCCTGAGTCTCCAGACTGGATGGGTCGCCCTTTGGCACTGAGGACTCCCACAGTAACCGTGTGAGAAAGTCCGTAGGGATTGCCTATAGCAATAACCCATTCTCCTACTCGGGCCTTGTCTGAGTCTCCGAGGGGAATGACCGGGAGATCGCTGGCATTTATTTTTACCACAGCGAGGTCAGTGAGTGGGTCAGCACCAACAACTTTTCCAGTGAATTCTTTGCCATCGATGAAAGTGACTTTGATTTCGTCAGCTCCTTCAACCACGTGATTGTTGGTAAGGATATATCCGTCGGAACGGAATACAAAACCCGTTCCTAACCCCCGTACCGGCACTTTCCGTTCATACTGGGGTGTGTCTCCAAAGAAGTATCTAAAGAACGGATCTTCAAAGAAGGGAGCGAAAGGAGAACGGTAGGTAGCCACCTTCAGAGTGTTGATATTTACCACTGCAGGACTGACTTTTTCCACCACGTCAGCAACCACATTTCCTTCACGCAGGGGCTGGGTAACTTGCGAGAAGACAGGCTGCACAAAAGAAAGAATTAAAATTACCAACGCCAAGCTTGAGACAACGAGTTTTCTTCTCAATTTCAACAACCTCCTTATCGAGATTTTAAAGAAGAGAAAAGCTGTAACACGTTTTTAAGAAATTCTTCCTGAAAAGGACCACTGATCAGAAAGTAGTGTCCTTTCTCTTCTTTGACCAGGGTAGTGGTGCCTTTTTTGAGGTATCTGGATACCGAGTTCAAGAAAAATAGTCGCTTTTCAACCAGAAATGGAAAAGGATTGTAGAACACCGAAACAAAATAGAGTCCATCAGTGTATACCAGATAGTGCCATATGCGACCGTTTTCGACTATCTTGTAAACTTTTTTTAGTTTAAAACCTGGCGGGAAAAAAAGAGGATACTTTTCTTTACGGTCTTTTTCTCCTGGTTCTTCAGGATACGGGTTTTTTACAGACCAGGTGTTTAATTGAGCAAGCTGGTTTGTATCCGGACTAAAGTCAATATATACGAGCTGGGCGATGCTTAGTGCCTCTCCTTGAGGAGAAAAATTGAAGACTCCCTTAACATTGTGTTCTTTATCCAGGAGAAGGACTTTCTGCACTTTTTGAGTTTCGCGAGAAACAAAAGCAATTGAGCCAGATTGCATTTCTATCAGATAGTTATCCAGAAGGGCGTCCAGATTATCGGGGTCAAGGAATTCAAAGGGGCACACGGCGGGATACGTTGCTATTTCTCGGTTCTCTTTGAGATTTATGACATGACGCCAGCCTTCAGAATCTATAAAAAGAAGATTTTCTTCTCCCAGGTTTCTCCACAGAATCCCTTTTTCTTTTATAAAAGCCACTTCATAGAAGGAGGCTTCTTTAGTAACAAGATTTTCCACCTTCCAAAAGCTCCAGAAGCTCTGCATGTGTTGTTTTTGATGGATTTCTTCCAGAAAAAGCTTCGCTTCTTCTGGGCTAAGTATTTTTGCCCAGGAGCTTGCAGACGAGGCAAGTATGAACAAACCAACAAAGAATGCTATTGTAGTAAATTTTTTTAATCTGAAGGTTTGCATTGTAGTTTAGTATCCTTCAGAAACTAACTTGATTTCCTGAACAATCAAGCGCCCGGTTCCTTGTGTAGACTGGGGGACGCTGAACTCAGCCCTTTCGGTGCTTAGTCCAAAGTGGATTTCAGTGAGAGACTGGGCAAGCTGTGCGTTAAAGTTTTCTTGTTGGAAATAGCTAAATATGCTCAGAACGACCAAAGAGGTCACAATGATTGCTGCAATCCATACCAGATTTTGCAAGGTGTTTGTCTTGCGAGCTCGTTTGATAATCTCTTCCGCGACAAAATGAGCTCTTAAAGGGGGTATGGCATTTATTTCAAAAGCATCTCTGAGTGCTCTCTTCATCCTCTGCACTTTCAGCATTTCACTGGTACATAGCGAACACTGTTTAAGATGGGTTTTAATCGCCTGGTATTCGTCGATTGGCAGTTCTTGGTCTAAAAAGGCAGAAAGTTTATTCTGCACTTCTGGGCAGTTCACGGTTAATCACCCCAGAAGAGAAAAACATCTTCTCCGTAAGCATTCTCAATCGCTTTTTTAACTTTTTTACGCGCTCTATGTAGTCGGGAACGGATGGTTCCGATTGGGCATTTAACAATGTTACTGGCTTCCTCATAAGAGTATCCCATCAGGTCACAGAGTATAATCACTTCTTTCATTCCTGAGGGAAGTTTTGCTATGATTTTTTTGATTTCTCCAAGCACCAGCTTACGCATGGTTTCTTTTTCAGGATCTGCAATGTTTTCCCTTTGGGGACTTGCTATATCCCAGGTTTCTTGTTGCTGGTCTTCCAGGCCTTCGTTGGGTGTCAGGAATTTCAACAACTTTTCCTTTCGAAGCTGCTGGCGATAGACGTTTAAAAGAATGCTGTTTACCCAGGTTTCAAAAGGATAGTCGGCATTGTAGCTTTTACGATATTTGAAAGCTCTTAAAAAAGCTTCTTGAGCTAAATCCTGTGCTTTATCGAAGTTGCCAACCAGATAGTAAGCAAAACCCAGTACTTTTTGCTGGGATTCCTGGATCTTTTTTTCAAACCACAGCTTTTCCGCTGTAGCCAGCTCACAGCTTTTGGCCGTGCTATCAGTTGTTTTTGCAAGGGGAATCATAAAAAATCACCATTTAGTAATGTTATTCTGTAACTATAATATCTACTTTCTCGATAAAAGTTCCTATAGAAAAAAGCGATTATAATCCTCTTCCCGAATTTTGACTTTTTTGCCATCCTCAAGTTCAAGGTGAATGGCACTGTGGATTACATCTACTTCTATTACTTTGGCTTCACCAAGAGGAGTAATTATTTTGCTCCCCTTGCGGGGCAACTGGTGGAGCAGTTTTTTGTAGAGGTAATACTCGAAATTGAGGCAGCACATTAGCCGCCCACAAAGCCCCGATATTTTGGCCGAGTTGAGGACCAAATTTTGCTCTTTGGCCATCTTAATCGATACTGGCTCAAAGTTGGATAAGAAACGACTGCAACATACTTCTCTACCACAGATTCCGCACCCACCCACAATTCTCGCTTCATCTCTTACCCCAAGCTGTCTCATTTCGATACGAGTGTGGAAGATAGAGGCTAAGTCTTTTACAAGCTGTCTGAAGTCTATTCTTCCTTCAGCGCCGAAATAAAAAATCAATCTACTTCGGTCGAGCGTGTAGTGAGCTTTCAGAAGTTTCATTTGTAGTTTGTATTCTTGTATTTTTTGCTGAGCAATTACGAAAGCCTCTCTTTCTTTAACCGTGTTTAACTCATATTGTCTGAGGTCGGTTGGTGTTGCGACTCTTATAACGGGCTTCAGATTTTCTGCTTGGTCAGCAGGCATGAGATGAGTTACGGCTTCCCCGATTTCCATGCCCAGTATGGTTTCGACGACGCATTTTTCCCCAGGATTGATGGGTAAGTTTCTTGCGTCAAAATGATAGATTTTCGTATTTCCGTAGAACTTTATTCCTATTTTATATCGCACCCTGGATTACCTCCTTAAGCTCGAGCAAAAAGTGTATCAATGCTACATCCTGGTTGACGTTGCTGTTAATATCTCGGTTTAGCTGTTCGATGTTTTCTATGAGATTATAAACGGTTTTCTCGTCAAATTCTTTTCCTTCTATGGTTTTCAGGATTTTTTCCTCCAGTTCGGTAAAGTAAAGTAGCTCTTTTTCCCTGAATCTCGAGTACATGAGCAGGTCTCTCAAGTAAAGCTCGAGAAGAGATAAGGTCTCTTGTAAGTTGGTTTTGGAAGCAAGCAACTTGCTGCCCATAGATAGCAAGGAGCTGATACTGGAAAGCCCGTCGAAAAAGTTTTCGATGAGCCGATACGGCTCTTCCTCCTTTTCCAGGATTTGCAAGGCTTTTCCTATGCTTCCCTGGGCTTTTTGGGCAACAGAGAAAGCCTTTTGAGAAGCTATACTCCGATTTTTGACCAGGAAAGACTCGATTGTTCTTGCTGGCAAAGGTGCAAAATACAGCACGTTGCAACGAGAAAGCAAGGTACGGGGCAAGTTTCTCATATCAGAACTTGTAAGGAGGATGATGCTTTTCGGAGGCGGTTCTTCCAGAGTTTTCAGAATGCAGTTTGCAGCTTCTTCGGTCATGGAGGTAATGTTTTCGATTATCCCGGCACGGTATCTGGCTTCTAAGGGTTTATAGTGGATCCATTTGTTGAATTCCCGTATCTGGTCGATTTTCAGAGTTTCACCTTCAGGAGTTAGTTTTAGAAGATCAGGATGAACACCTTTGTCAATCGAGACGCAACTTTTGCACTGGTCGCAGGACCCATTTTCACCAGGAGAAAAACAATTTAGAAGCTTTGCAAACTCCAGAGCACAGAGTTTCTTTCCTATACCCTCTTTTCCCACAAATAAATAAGCATGGGATATTTTTCCCGAAGCGACGGTCTTTTGAAGATATTCTTTTTGGAATTTATGTCCTACGATGTTTTCCCAGCTCAATTTCCTTTAAAACCTTTCGTAGTATTGGATGGGTATTTCTAAAAGGATTCCCCCTCCTCTCTCCACCTTTACTTTTTGGGGCAGATACGGTCCAAGCGGTTCGTTGACGGGTAACGTGGACTCGATGGTTTCTTCCCGTCGGGCACAGGTAGTACGGACCAGCTGTTTGACCTTTTCTTTAGTTTTTTCGTCGGTAGCTATCAAAAAAGTGGTGTTTCCTTCTCGTAAGAAACCTCCGGTGGAAGCAAGCTTGGTGAAGGAAATGTTTTCTTCTCTAAGCACTTCCGCCAGCCTTAAGGCATCTTGGTCTCGGACTACGCATATGAAGAGCGAAGTTAGTTTCATCTCGAGTCACTCACTTTTTGCTTTAGGAGGCTTTCAACCTCTTTTCTTATGTCCTCGAAAACTTTCTCTTTCGGTCTGCAGGAATTTATAACTTTTATTCGATGAGGGTTTTTCCTGGCCAGCTCCAAAAAACCCTCTCTAATTTCGTGCAGGAGATTTTCTTTCTTTTCAAACTCTTTTTCAAAACGTATTTCCTCGCGAGGCGTATGCGCAAAAGCCCTGCGGAGACCAACCTCTGGTGTCACATCAAGGAGAAAGGTAAGGTCAGGTTGCAAGTTTTCTGTAACCAGTTTATTCAGGTAATTTATAGTATCCAGTGGAATTTTTCTGCCATACCCCTGGTATGCCAATGTAGAATCGCTAAAACGCACGCAAATCACTATTTCACCCTTTTTTAAGGCTGGGTGGATAATTTTAGTTATGTGTTCTCTTCTCGAAGCTTCGAAAAGCAGGACTTCGGTAAATGCATCTATATCTCCACTTTCCGGATTCAAGAGAATAGATCTTATTTTTTCTCCCAAAGGAGTGCCCCCTGGTTCCTGGGTAAAAATGCAAGGGTAGCCCCTACTCCTCAGGTGTTCAAAGAGTTTCCTGGCATGAGTAGATTTGCCACTTCCCTCGATACCTTCAAAAGTTATAAAAACCCCTTTATCTACTTTTTGCATTGGTTTCAGTTTGTGTTTTGCTCGTTCAGACTGCGTGGATATATAATTACTCTGCGAAAAGGTTCTTCTCCTATGCTTTGTGAAAATAAATTGTATTTTTCGGCGATGCGGTGCTGCAGTCTGCGAACATAAGCATTAGACGGAGGAAGCTCGGCTGGTTCTCCCTGTTTCAGGACTCGATGAACAGCTTTTTCAGCTTCTAAAACTCCAGCATTGTCGGACATGGGTTCTTCGTAACCGAAAAGTTCCCTCACAAACTTTTGTACCTGGACGTAAGTGTTGCTTCTTATGACGTGAATGGGTATACCACGTTTTTCCGCTTCTTTGATTTTGCTGGTGCCTTTTCGGTAACGGCTTTTTAAAGTCAAAAGGATGTCGGCTGAATTCAAGTCTTCCACTACTTCAAGAGGAATTTTTAACTGGTTGATGGCTCTCTGTACATAATTTTTACTAACCGCAAACAAGTAAACTCTCAGAAACTTTGTTTTTGTCAACTCTGGGGATAAAACCTCTTCCACTGCCTGTGCTGCGAATACTTCTTGCTCCGAAGTTTCTTCTTGCTTCAAGACCTCTATAGTGCCCTTTTCGGTTTTCACTCGTATTTCCGGTTTAGGATCATACCCTCGTAACAAAAGGTCTACGGCCTGGGCTGTGTTGTGATAGATTCCCAGCGTGTCACGGTCACGAAGCTCAATTACCACATCAAAAGTAGGGATAGCTTTGCGCTCCAGTATGGCTTTTTGGGTACCTCTTCTTTTGGCTTCTTCGTCGCTCAGAATGACAGATTGCACACCACCTACCAGGTCGCTCAGTGTGGGGTTCAGTAGAAGGTTTTTCAAAGTGTTACCATGGGCAGTGGCAATGAGTTGCACTCCCCGCTCGGCAATGGTTCTGCACGCTCTGGCTTCTTCCTCTCTGCCAATTTCATCCACGATGATAATCTCTGGCATATGGTTTTCTACTGCTTCAATCATGACATCGTGTTGTCTCTCTGGCGAAGAGACCTGCATTCGCCTTGCTCTTCCTATAGCGGGATGAGGAATATCTCCATCTCCAGCTATCTCGTTTGAAGTATCTACTATCACCACTCTTTTTTGAAATTCATCGCTCAACACCCGAGCTATTTCTCTTAGTTTGGTGGTTTTTCCAACACCTGGTGGGCCAAGAAGCAAAATGTTCTTGCCTGATACAACCACATCGCGAATAATATCTATAGTCCCATACACTGCTCTTCCAACTCGTAAAGTGAGGCCAATAATATCTCCCAAACGGTTTCTGATGCAGGATATCCGGTGCAATGTCCTTTCAATTCCTGCCCGATTATCTTTGGTAAAAGAGCCTACCCTCTGTACTACGTAGTCGAGGTCTTCTCGAGTGGTCACATAGTCTTGGAAAACAACGAACCCCTTACTGAACCTGGCCTCTAAGGGTCTACCCAGGTCCATAATTATTTCTATCAGGTCATCGCAATTTTCCTGTTCTTCAATTACCGAGCGGATATGACCCGGTAAAACTTCAAACAATTTGGAGAGATTATCAACTACTCCGTATTCTCCTTTCATAATTTCTGTTTTTCCTCCCATTTAACTAATGAAAATTTAGTCCAATTCGGAATCCTGGGATGCGATTTACAGGATTTGCCAAAAATAAAAACACGTAATGCGTGGATTTTATTTCTCTCCCACCATATGTTTTAGCCATCCGCGGACGATTATATGTCAATTTTCAAAAAATTGGAATTCCCGCTTATTTTTAATAAAATAAATCTCATGGATACTCGTGGTTCCTTAAGAGTGCTGGCTGTTAGTGATAGAGTGGATCCTCGCATTTATAGCGTTTCTCTTCGTGAGCGCTTCAGTGACATTGATTGTGTGATTTCTTGTGGGGATTTGCCAGAATATTATCTTGATTTTATAGTTTCCTCTTTGAATGTCCCGCTGTTTTTTGTACATGGTAATCACGACCCTTCTGGCGGCAAACGATCCCTGGCGGGAGGTGTTAATCTGGACGAGCAGACCGTAATCTATCGTGGTTGTATATTTGCTGGTTTGGAAGGGTCTCCCTGGTATAATGGTAACTTGCATCAATATTCGGAGAGAGACATGTATTTTAAGTATCTGCGCTTGCTGCCAAAATTGTTCTGGAACAGGGTACGTTTTGGTCGCTACCTTGACGTTTTGGTAACCCATGCACCCCCTCGGGGCATGCATGAAGGACAGGATGCTGTACACAAAGGTTTTTCGATTTTTACCCATATTATAAGGAAATATCGCCCTAAATACCATCTGCATGGTCATGTGCACCTTTACGATCGTAGGCAAAGCCTGCAAGACCTTTTTTATGAAACTTTGGTGATTAACTGCTACAATTATCGGGTTTTGGAAATAGAAATACCCTCTGCAACTGGTGGTTGAAATTTTTCGGTGCTAAGTCGCTTTTAGAATTACCTGAGTTGCTAATTTGTGCTCCTATTTCAGGCTCTTTTTCTTGTGTTACAATGAAAAAGTGAACTAATGAAGCAGTAGTTGTTTTTTTTGGTACGGTGAGGAAAGAAGATTTGCTGGCAGAAATCCGTGAAGAAGTCAAAAGATGTTTCCGGTGTCCACTGGCTGAGCAACGCACTCAAACCGTTTTTGGAGAAGGCAACCCGGACGCCTTGCTGATGTTTATTGGAGAAGCTCCTGGAGAGGAAGAAGACCGTACTGGTCGTCCTTTTGTGGGCAAGGCTGGCCAGTTGTTGACCAGGATAATTCAATCAGTGAATCTTACCAGAGAAGAAGTGTATATTGCTAATATGGTTAAGTGCAGGCCGCCTGGGAATCGCAATCCTACCCTTCAGGAGATAGAGGCTTGCTTTCCTTTTCTTGAAGCCCAGATTGCGATTATAAACCCCTCAATCATAGTTGCTCTGGGTAGTGTTGCTGCTTCTTATTTGCTTGATACGAAGTTGCCCATCAGTAAATTGCGTGGTCAGTGGTATGACTGGAGGGGTGGCAAGAAGGTTTTCCCTATGTTTCACCCCAGTTTCCTTCTGCGGTATAATTCACGAGCACCTGGTTCTCCAAGATACCTGACCTGGTTGGATATCAAAGAAGTGAAGAAGATGTACGATTTGTTACGCCAGGCTTCTTAACTTGACCACCCACGGGGGGTCTATGGTATAATAGCCTGGATATTTGCGGGAGGTGGTTTTATATATGAGTTATTTTGATTCTATTAAGGCTTTTACCACAGAACAGGTGGTAAAACTAATAGTCAACTCTTTGCGTAATGTTTCAGATGAGACCATAATTAAACTCACTTATCTTGCTGAAAAATTGACGCCCATTCCCTATTACCGGGATCAAATTGCAGGGCTTCGCCGCATGTTTGAGGAAAAAAGACCTCAAATAGTTCTTGCCAGAAGGGTGCTTCAAGAAACCCATCCCAATGTTCGGGAAAAGCTAATGGTTAACCTTATAGTTAAAAGCATCCTGCTTGGTGTGCCTAAACGTCAGAAACTGGAAAAAGAACTGGGTTGTCAGGTTCCGTTCTTTTTCGTGGTTAGCCCCACCATGCGTTGTAATTTGAACTGTTATGGTTGCTATGCAGGCGAGTACCGCAAGGAAAGCGATATGCCCGTAGAGCTTTTGGATCGTATTTTTACCGAAGCCAAAGAAATGGGCATGCATTTCCTGACTATCTCTGGTGGAGAGCCGTTTATAAGGAAAGAGCATCTGGATCTTTTTGAAAAACACAACGATATATCGTTCCAGATTTATACCAATGGAACTCTAATTGACCGTGCCATGGCTAAAAAGCTGGCTCAAATGGGGAATGTCTATCCAGCAATCAGTGTAGAGGGGTACGAGGAAGAAACCGATGCGCGTAGAGGAAAGGGAACTTTCAAAAAGATTATGCAAGCTATGGAAGCGCTCAGGGACGAAGGAGTTATTTTTGGTTTCTCCATTACTGCAACGCGTCACAACACCGAACTGGTTTCCAGCGATGAATTCATGGATTTCCTCATCGATAAGGGGTGTTCTTTTGGTTGGTATTTCACGTATGTGCCAGTTGGTAAGAAGCCGGATGTTTCTCTTATGCCTACTCCGGAGCAAAGACTTCACCTCAGAAAGCAGGTACATAAGTTGCGCTATGAGAAACCAATATTTATTGGGGATTTCTGGAATGATGGTCCCTATGTTGGTGGCTGCATAGCTGGAGGTAGAAGATACTTTCATATTAACAACTCTGGTGATGTGGAGCCTTGTGTCTTTTGCCATTTCACCGTTGACAACATTAAGGATAAATCTCTTAAGGAAGTCATATCTTCTCCATTTTTCCGGGCTATTCAGGAAAGACAACCTTATGATAATAATTTGATGCGTCCTTGCATGCTAATTGATGTTCCTGAAGTTTTACGTGAAGTGGTAGAAAAATACGGTGCGCGTCCCAGCCACGAAGGTGCGGAGAGCTTAATTACTACTCTGAAAGATGACGTAGATGCTTATGCTCAAGCCTTCAAGAAACTGGCTGACGAAATATGGGAGACTGAATACAAAGGAACCATTTATTACAAAGATTACAAGACTGAGCGGCAGGAATATTTGCGCAAGCTTCAAGAAGAAGCCATGAAAGAAAAAGAAAAGAAGGAAAAAGTAAGAGTCTGAGTTAATAGGTTAATTTTGCTGAGGCGGAGCTTCTCAATAAAAAAGCGGGGGTTAACCCCCGCTTTTTTATTGAGTTACGGTTTTCTTGAGTGCTCTCCACCCAATATCTTTTCGATAATACATATCTTCAAAATGGATTCTTTTGACTGCTTGATAGGCTTTGAGAGCAGCTTCTTCCATTGTTTTGCCTCGACCACAAACGTTAAGCACTCTCCCACCCGAGGTAAGGAAGAGACTGTCTTTTTTGGTGGTCCCAGCGTGGAAGACAAGCACATCGTCTTCAGGCAGATTTTGAAAGGCCTCGAGCCCACTGATGATTTTTCCAGTCTCGTAATTTCCAGGATAACCTTTGCTGGCCAGAACCACACAGAGTGCTGCTCTTTTATCTTCTTTGATTTTTAAATGGTGCAACTTTTGGTCGATAATTGCGGTTTGTATTTCTATCCAGTCATTGGCAATGCGGGGCAGAACTACCTGGGTTTCTGGGTCTCCCAGCCGTACATTAAACTCGAGCACAAAAGGCCTTTTTCTGGCGTCTATCAGCAAACCCGCATAGATGATTCCTCGGTAATCAAGTTTTTCTTTCTGGATGCCTTCTACCAGGGGCTGGAAAATTTCTCGCTCTATTTGTTGAAGCAGAGTTTCTTCCACGCTGGGTACAGGCGAGTAAGCACCCATGCCCCCAGTGTTAGGTCCCGTTTCCCCTTCTCCCACTTTTTTATGATCTTGAGAAATTGGAAGGCGGAGATATGTTTTGCCGTCGTAAACAGCCATTACCGTAACTTCTTCTCCTTCCAGAAAATCTTCAACAACTACCCTTGTCCCGGCGTCCCCAAATTTTTTCTGAATCATCAGTTCCCAGAGCGTGTTTTTAGCTTCACCAAAGTCATTGACGATGCTGACGCCCTTTCCCGAGGCAAGGCCGTCGGCCTTGATAACCGCGGGATAGTTATGAAGGTACTGAAAATATTCTATTGCCTGTTGGTAATTATCAAAAACTCGGAAAGGTGCAGTGGGTATGGAATATTTTTCCATAAAGTTTTTGGCAAAAACCTTACTGGATTCAAGCATTGCTGCTTTTTGGGTGGGACCAACAATTTTGATGCCGCTTCCACGAAAAAAGTCCACTATGCCCTGTGCCAGAGGTGCTTCTGGCCCCACTAAGACCAGGTCTATTTCCTGCTCTTTTGCAAAAGCAAGCATATCGTCAAACGAAGAAAGGGTCGCACATTCGCCTATTTCACTCATTCCACCATTGCCAGGTACGCAAAAAATTCTGTCAACATCTTTGTTTTGCTTTACTTTCCAGGCTATGCAGTGCTCTCTTCCTCCACTACCTATAATCATTACCTTCAAGGTCATTTTCACCTCTTTCGGAGAACTTTTCTGCCCTTGACCTCTAATCTTCCTTCCAGGAAAAGCTTTACTGCTTCTTTGTAAATGCGATGTTCATGCTGGAGAATTCTTTCTGCAAGGCTTTCTGGTGTATCGTAGTCTTCGACTGGACAGCATTCCTGAAGAATTATCGGTCCCGTGTCCATTCCTTCATCAACAAAGTGTACTGTGCAACCACTGACTTTGACTCCATATTCTACAGCCTGCTTCTGGGCTTCTAAGCCCGGGAAAGCCGGCAAGAGAGAAGGATGGATGTTCATGATTTTGTGCGGAAAGCTTTTAATTATTTCTTTGCCAAGAATCCTCATATAACCTGCAAGACAGATAAGGTCTGGGTTTTCTTCTTGCAAAACGGCAAGCAGCTTCTTTTCGTATTCTTTCTTGGATGGAAATGACGCATAGTCGAGAACCACGGTTGGAATACCGGCAAGCCGGGCTCTCTCCAGAGCGTAGGCTCTGGGATTATCGCTGATTACCAGAGAGATGTATCCGTTAAAATAGTTTTCTTTTGAAGCATCGATAAGAGCCTGTAGATTAGTGCCTCGACCCGAAGCGAGAACTACTATTTTTCCAAGGTTATCTGTCAACTAAAATCACCTTCCCGTTCCCAGGTATTATTTCTCCTATCAAATAAGCTTTTTCGCCTCGAGTAGAGAGAATTTCCAAAGCTTCATCTATCCGCGTTTTATCGAAGATCATAACCATGCCTATGCCCATATTAAAGACTCTCCACATTTCTTTTTCAGGGACGTTTCCCAGTTTTTGGAGGAAGGAGAAAATAGGCATCTCAGGGTATGCTGCTTTCTCGATTCGGGCGTCGCAGTCAGGAGGTAGGATGCGGGGTAAATTTTCTAAGATGCCTCCTCCTGTTATGTGGGCAATGCCTTTGGGGGGACAATTTTCAAGGAGTGGTAAAATCAGGGACACATAGATACGGGTAGGTTCCAAAAGGAGCGAACTCAAGGTTTTGCCTTCCCATTCCTGGTTGTAGTCTATGTGATTTTCTTTCAGAATTTTACGAACCAAGGAAAAACCGTTGCTATGCAAGCCTGAAGAAGCAAGGCCAATTACTATATCCCCTGGTTCAATTAGCTTCCCATTTATAATTTTTTTCTCTGCCACTTCCCCTATAGCGAAACCGGCCAGATCGTACTCTCCTTCCCGGTACATATCAGGCATTTCGGCTGTTTCTCCACCCAGAAGAGCACAGTGCGCGCTTTTGCAGCCTTCCACTATACCTTCGATGACTTCTTCCAGGACTTCTATTTCAAGCTTTCCGCAGGCAAGGTAGTCCATAAAAAAAAGAGGTTTTGCACCTACACAAAGAAGGTCGTTAACACACATTGCTACCAGGTCTATGCCTACCGTACTGTTTTTTCGAGTTTTCTGGGCTATTTCCAGTTTGGTACCTACCCCGTCACAAGTGGCGGCTATGCACATCTGGTTGGGGTGGTCGGGTATGCGGAAGACACCAGCAAATCCACCTATGCCTTCCACTACCTGTTCTGATTTTATCAAAATCTGGGCGCGATGAGCTATTTTTTTGACAAATTTGTCAGCAAGCTCAATGTCCACGCCTGCCTTTTTGTAGTTCCACTGGCTCATTTTTATTCCTCCAGACCTACTCTTTTGAATATATAATCCACATGTTTTATGAAGTGGTCATAGCTAAACATTTTTTTCAAATCTTCTTGCGAGAAGTGTTTTTGAATGACGGGTTCTTCCTGGAGCGCTTCCTGAAAACTCAAATTTTCGTTTTCCCAGGTTCGCATTGCTGCTTTCTGCACCACTTCGTAAGCCTGTTCCCGAGTTAATCCTCTTTTAACAAGTTCGAGCAATATTCTTTCTGAGAAGACCAGACCCCTGCTTTTTTCAAGGTTTTTTTTCATATTTTGAGGGTAAACTACCAGGTTATTAAGGAGCCTTGCAAAGGTGTTCAGCAGGTAATCAGCGAGTATGAAAGAGTCAGGGAGAATGATTCTTTCTGCTGAAGAGTGAGAAATATCTCTTTCGTGCCATAAGGGGATGTTTTCAAGGCTGGTTACCAAGTTACCTCGCAGTACTCTACTTAGCCCACATATCTGTTCTCCTGTAATAGGATTTTTTTTGTGAGGCATAGCTGAAGAGCCTTTTTGTCCTGCTCCAAAGCCTTCTTCCACTTCTCTTATTTCGGTTCTCTGGAGATTGCGTAATTCAGTAGCGAATTTTTCAAGGCTGGTGGCAACCATTGCTAAGGACCAGATTACTTCAGCGTATCGATCGCGTTGGATTATCTGGCTGGATACGGGAGCAGGAGTAAGTCCCAGTTTTTCACATACGTACTTTTCAACTCGAGGATCGATATGAGCATAATTACCGACAGCTCCGGATATTTTTCCTACACTTATGGTTTCTTTAGCTTGCTGTACTCTGGTTCGGTTTCTTTGCATTTCTGCATACCAAAGAGCCATTTTGAGACCAAAAGTGGTTGGTTCGGCATGAACCCCGTGGGTTCTTCCTATCATGAGAGTGTAGCGATAGGTAAGAGCTTTATCTTTAATGGCTTCCAATACAGTGTCTATGTCTTTGAGAATGAGTTCACAGGATTCTTTCATCAAGTAAGCGTTGGCGGTGTCCAACATATCGGAGGAGGTCATACCGAAGTGCAGGAAACGGGCTTCCGGGCCTATGCTTTCTGAAAGAGTGGTCAGGAAAGCGATAACATCATGTCGGGTCCTGGCTTCAATTTCTTCCATGCGAGAGGAAGAAAATGATATTTGGTTGCGCACTTTTTCAAGTATTTCTCTGGGGAAAAGACCCAGCTCGCACCACGCTTCAAGGGCAAGCATTTCGACCTTCATCCACACTTCAAAGCGGTGTTCATCGCTCCAGATTCGGCCCATCTGGGGAAGGGTATAGCGTTTGATCAAAGGCTGTTCCTCCTCTCGGGGTTCTCTTTTTGAGGAGTCCCACAATAGGGACAATAAGACATCTCCGGACTTATATTTTGCCCACATGATGTGCAAAAGATTTTTTCTCTTTTGAAGCTAAGCAACTTCTCCTTGATTTCTTCTATTTCTTCTTCCAGAGAAAGCACTTTTTGGTAGTATTCCTTGAACTTTTCTGTGTCAAGCTCATTTTTGCGGTAAAGTTCGTAAACCTTTGCTCCCAGCTCTTCAATGCTTTTACGACGTTCTCTGTATAAAGACCGTAACTTTAAAAACATACTCAGTATCTGCCACCATTTCCTGGGAGAGTCATTTTTAACCATTGGCTAATCAACTCCAAAATTTTAGCAGCTATCAGTCTACCATATTATTATAGCTTCTGCATCGTGATTTACCCTTCATTCAGAAACCTTTTGTAGGTTCTTTCTTTGTTTTAATGATTGTTTTAAGGCCCTCAAGAGAGAACGACGGTTGGTGGAAAAAATTTTTCCACCCTTTGACTTTTAGAGTGGTCGCTTGTATAATGAAATCGAGGCATTGAAGCCTTGAAAGATGTTTTGCCACATGGTGTGGCGTAGAAGCCCTCAGCGTGGGGACGTAGCAGTCCCGGCTGGGGGTTTTTTATTTACCTTCTCTCAATGGCGAGCTCTAACCAGCGGCGGGTTTCCTCTGAATCCTTAAAGAAAGGAGCTGGTTTCCCTTGTTCCGAGCTCGTTGGTTGTTTTCGATAGTTTTGGTTTCAGGTGTTCTTTTGGTTAGTGCTTTTAGCATGGCTTTTGCGGTGGATGCGACAGGACAGGTTACTCTTGAAAACGACCCTGCTCTTCCCGTTGACTATGTGTGGGTTTTAATCTGTGGATTCCTGGTATTCTTCATGCAGGCGGGCTTTGCCATGGTTGAATCAGGTTTCTGCAGGGCAAAAAATGCCACCAATCTTTTGAGTAAGAACTTGATTGATTTCGTAGTTGCTTCGCTCACCTTTTTTGCTATAGGATACGGTTTTCTTAAGGGCAACGATGTGGGTGGATTTATTGGTTCTGGTTTCTGGTTTCTTCGTGGAGGTGCTTACGATGTGGGTACTTACCTTGACTTTTTCTGGCAACTTGTTTTTTGCGGTACAGCGGCTACCATTGTCTCAGGAGCAGTTGCGGAACGTTTAAAGTTTTCGGCATACCTTGTTTATACTTTCTTTGTCAGCCTTTTCATATATCCGGTTTATGCGCACTGGGTATGGGGAGGAGGTTGGTTGTCCCAGTTGCCGTTAGGTTTGGGACACATTGACTTTGCCGGCTCAGGAGTAGTACACGCTTTGGGAGGCATGGTAGGTTTGGCTGGGGCCATAGTGCTTGGTCCACGTTTTGGTAAGTATGGAAAAGATGGCAAACCCCGGGCTATTCCTGGACACAGCATAACCCTGGCTGCACTGGGTACTTTTATCCTCTGGTTTGGCTGGTTTGGGTTCAATCCCGGAAGCACCTTTAGTGCCCACCATCTGAGGATTGCAGTGGTTGCAGTTAACACCAACCTTGCTGCTGCAGCAGGTGCTATGAGCACTCTGCTTATTATGTATTTAAAAACTCGCAGGTGGGATCTGGGTATGGCACTCAATGGAGCCTTAGGGGGTTTGGTTGCCGTTACTGCACCATGTGCCTGGATTGAAGGCTGGGCAGCAGTAGTGATTGGAGCGGTGGCCGGTCTTATCGTGGTTGGTGGCGTTTACTTTCTCGAGTCGCGAGGTGTGGATGATCCGGTTGGAGCAGTAAGCGTCCATGGATTTAACGGTCTGTGGGGTTTGCTCAGTATAGGATTGTTTGCAGACGGTACTTATGGTCTTTATTCGCTGGAGGCTCCATACGTTACCGGCCTTCTGTACGGTGGTGGAATAGGACAGTTCCTTGCCCAGCTTATAGGAGCAGTAGTTTTGGCTGCCTGGAGTTTTGGGTTAGGGTTTCTTCTTTTCAAATTAATGGATCTCGCCTTTGGCATTCGCGTTTCTCCCGAAGAAGAACTTCAGGGATTGGACATCAAGGAACATGGTACTCCTGCCTATCCCGAGTTTACGCATCGTCAGACCTTTATAATCAGGTGAGGGGGAATCTAAAATGATAAAACTGGAAATTCTGATACGGGAGGAAAAGGCCCAGGAAGTGGTTGGGGTCCTGGAGCAGATGGGTTATCCTGGTGTTACCATTTACCAAGTTGAAGGGCGAGGTTCTCAGAGAGGATTGGTGGAACAGTTTCGAGGACGGGCGTACGAGATACTATTTCTTCCTAAGGTAAAGATTGAAGCAATTGTGCGTGATGCTGATAAGGAAAAATTAATTGAAGCCATCACTAAGGTGGCGCGTACTGGAGAAATTGGCGATGGGAAGATCTTTGTTTCTCCAGTTATGGATATAGTACGTATCCGCACCGGGGAAAGTGGGGAACAGGCCCTTTAAGTAAGGAGAATTTGGAACCAGGACATAAGAGGGAAGCCCGGGTTTCCCTCTTATGTCCTGAAAGGCGTTAATTCCCTCTTCTGGAAGCTGGCTAAAACTTCTATCGGTCTCACTCATTAGTTATATTGACGCTTTACCACGCGGAAAAGATTGGTTTTTTACATTCTTTTACACACAGAAAATTGAAATCAGCTTTTACATATGCTATCCTTAAAACATCCTATCAAATAGTTTCAAGGGGGGAGGATTGTGAAAATTTCCTGCAAAGCTTTGCTCGCTGTGGTGTTGGTCCTGCTTGTTTTTTCGGTAGCCTGGGCTGCAGAAAAGACCTGGCAGTCTCAAGAAGGTGAATTTAAGGGCAAAACCATTACGGTCTTAATTACTGATCCTCATACAGCAGTAGTTGAGGCCTGGAAACCCGAATGGGAAGCTCTGACAGGAGCAAAAGTTGAAATAATCGTTGTACCCTACGCATCCTTGTTCGACAAAATGATGACCGATTTCATTACCGGTACCGGGGCTTATGACCTCATTTGCTGGCCTTCCACCTGGGCCGGGGATGTTATGGGCGGAGGATGGGTGATTCCGCTTGATGATTATATGAAGGAATATGGCTACCCAGGCTGGGACGATGTGATGCCGGCCATTAAAGTGGTAGTGTCCTGGGCTAACAAAGTTTATGCTTTTCCATACGATGGAGATTGTCATATGTTTTACTACCGCAAAGACGCACTGGAGAACCCCGATTATCAGGCGCAATTTGAGGAAAAATATGGGTACCGCTATAACGTTCCTCCCAAGACTTGGGAAGAAGTAATGGATATTGCCGAGTTTTTCAACGGATGGGACTGGGATAACGACGGTGAAACAGAGTATGGTTTTGCGTTTATCGCCAAACGTAAAACCCAGG
The DNA here is from genome assembly GCF_038396615.1 of Thermatribacter velox. Classification (NCBI taxonomy): domain Bacteria; kingdom Pseudomonadati; phylum Atribacterota; class Atribacteria; order Atribacterales; family Thermatribacteraceae; genus Thermatribacter; species Thermatribacter velox. Next base: position 1,070,537 of record NZ_CP121689.1, on the reverse strand, counting down.
CTATGTGGTCCTATCTCGACTTTGTGATGCAGTATGCAGCACAGCCGGGAGTTGCTCCTTTCTTTGACCCAGACACCATGGATCCTCTGGTTGCAAATCCTGGCTGGATTGAGGCTATGAAAATGATCCAGAAGGCTACTCAGTTTGCCCCTCCGGGCCTTTTGAGCTATGGGTATAGTGAGCTTCGACAAGCTTTTGTTTCAGGTAACTCTGCAATGGCTATTGATTGGGGAGATATTGGTATTATGGAACAGTCTCCCGAAGAGTATGGCAGCAAGGTAAAAGGATTGCTTGGTTATGGTCCACTTCCCGGAGCCAAGAAAACCTATGATTTCAAAGAAGGTAAATGGGTTGAAGGTTACAACCAGGTGAACTTCTTGAACTTTGGTGGTTGGGTGTTCTCCATTTCCAAATATTCTAAAAATCCTTTAGCTGCTTACAAGTTTGCTACCTACTTTACTGCTCCAGAACGAAGCATTCTCGATGTTTGCGGAATCCATGGTTATACTGGTGCTAATCCCTGGCGTCTCTCCCATTTCGAAGATTTGGATAAATGGGTTGAGGGAGGTTGGAGCAAAGAATCGGCAGAAAAGTATCTCAACACTATTCGTACCATCCTTTCTGATCCCAAAGCGGTTACTGATTTGAGGATTCCTGGAGCTGCGGAGTACTACGATTATCTGGATTTGCATCTTGCCGAGGTTCTTTCAGGACAAACTGAAGCGGAGGCAGCCTGTAAGGCAATATATGAAGACTGGGTAAAAATTACTGAAAACTATGGTAAAGAAGCGCAGCGCAAGCTTTATCGAGAATCGCTGGGCCTTGATTGAAATCAAAAAGGCCGGGCTTGAGCCCGGCCTTTTTGGTAAATAGCCCTTTTCAGGCCACACTGGAGGTGGTTCGGTTTGCGCTCTTTTTCCAGAAGTCCAGTTAAGTTTCTTTTCTTACTACCTGGCTTAGGTTACTTAGCAGCTATGGCTGTTTTTCCAATGATATGGTCTTTGACGTTGAGCTTTCAACGCTGGAAGGCAGCAACCGCTGCCCCCCGAGTCTTTATAGGTTTTCAAAACTTTTATAATATCCTTTTTCGAGATGCTCGTTTCTGGAACAGTCTACGCTTTACGGTTTTTTATGTAGCTCTGGTTGTGGTTTTGGAACTTTTTCTGGGTTTACTCCTTGCCTATATTCTTAACGAACGCATCCGTTTTCGTAATTTTTTCAGAGTGCTTTTTCTTTTGCCAATGGCCTCTCCACCTATCGCCGTGGCGTTCATATGGAGAATGCTCCTTAATCCTGATGCTGGCATTGTGAAGGTGATTCTGGGCGGTTTGGGAATAAACGTGGTGGACTGGCTTACCAATGCCCGACTTACCCCCTTCGTTTTGATTGCTGTGGATGTCTGGGAATGGACGCCTTTTATGTTCCTGGGTTTGTTGGCGGCGTTTCAATCCTTGCCTGTGGAACTATACGATGCAGTCTCTGTAGACGGTGCCTCCCGTTTTCAGGCTTTCAGGTATGTTACTTTCCCTCTGCTCTCCCCCATTATGGTTACCTTGGTTCTTTTGAGAGCGATTGATGCCTTTAAACTTTTTGAACTGGTTTTCGGTATCACTGGTGGAGGGCCTGGAAGTAGTACGGAATCTCTTTCCTACTATACCTATACGGTAGGTTTCCAATATTTTGATCTGGGTTATGCCTGTAGTCTTTCCTGGATCTTTTTGGTTATCGTTCTGGTGATTTCTTCTTTCCTCTTGCAGAGATTGCGTAAGGAGGTCTGACATGGGGAGGAAAAGGGTCTCCGGTTTTTATATTTTTGCCTGGATAGTACTGATTCTTTTCTCGGTGTGGACTGTTTTTCCATTTTTTTGGTCTGTGATCACTTCCTTCAAGTCTCCTGGGGAGCAATATTCTTCAGCTTTTCTCCCCTTTTTGCAATTTAAGCCCTCTACTTATGCCTGGAAAGTTGTGCTTGGTGAGGCAGAAGGAGAACGTACTTTAAGAGGATTAAAGAATAGTGTTTTGATTTCCTCAATAAGCTCACTCATTGTTCTTTTTCTGGGCGCGTTTGCTGGTTATTCTCTATCCAGGTTTCGTTTCAGACGCTGGAAAAACAAGGATATTGCAGTATGGATTCTTTCCAATCGTATGTTCCCACCTATCGCCGTAGCTATTCCCTTCTTTCTGATCATGCGTACTTTGCGATTACTGGACACTCTTCCAGCTATTATTATGGCCCACACGGTTTACAATTTACCTCTTGCAATATGGTTGATGATGGACTTTTTTAGAGAGTTGCCTGAGGAGGTTGAGGAAGCAGCTCTTATTGATGGTTGCTCAGCTCTTCAGGCGTTTTTAAGGGTTGCTCTTCCTTTAGCCCTACCTGGCATAGTTGCTGTGTATATACTGTGCTTTATATTTTCCTGGAATGAGTTCCTGTTTGTAGTGACTCTCTCTTATAGAAATACTATGACCATGCCAGTCGTCATTGCAGGAACTTTGACTGTTCGTGGGCTGGACTTCTGGAAAGTTTCTGCGCTTTCTTTGCTCTCTATAACCCCGCCGGTTATTCTGGCGGCACTGACTTCTCGTTACCTCATAAGAGGACTCACTCTTGGTGCGGTTAAGGAATGAGTTGGACTTTTCGAACGGAGCAAGGTCGAATTGGCTATGAAAAAGGTGCTTTCTCCTTGTAGTTTTGTTAAACTATTTAAAACTCCAATGGAATGGAGGGAAATGCGTTGGAACTCAAGCATCTTATGGTACCTACGGATTTTTCCAAGTTTTCAGACTTGGCAATTCGCTACGCTTCTTTTTTAGCAAAATCGTTTAATGCCAGATTGACTCTTCTTCACGTTTTGACTGTTAGTGAAGTTAACGCTTTGACTTCGCAACCGGGCAATCCCTGGGAAAACGTGGTGGAGGAATTTAATAATCGCATGTATGAAGAATTTCTGGATAACACTATTGATAAAGAAGCAATCACGGTTAATTTTGAAGTTGCGGTTGGAGACCCTGCAGAAGAGATAGCAAAATTTGCTGAAAACAACGATGTGGATATGCTGGTCATGGGAACTCACGGACGCACTGGATTAGCCAGTATATTTCTGGGTAGTGTTACAGTAGGCGTTATCAAGAGGACCTGCGTACCGGTTACGGTTGTCAAGTGTTTTGAGGCACTCAAAGAATAAATAGGGAGAGGGGCGTTTTACTGCCCCTCCCGTGTCGGATTGCCTGATTATTTTATGGCTTCCAGTTCTTGCTCAAGAATTTCTGCAGCGTTTTCTCTGGGTTTTCGATAAACAAGATTTTCCTTTTGAAACGGCAGTTTCTCCTGGAAAACAGGTTTCTGTTCTTTGTAAAAGATGCCAAGGGGTATCTTATCTCCCCATTCCAGGGCTTTGCTGAAGGCTTCCTTTTTGTTGCCACAATCAAAGTTTTTGGGTAAATAGTACACTCTCTTTTTATACCAGTCATAGGTATTGATTTTGTTGAAGGTTACACAGGGCTGCAAGACATCAACGATGGCGAGTCCCCTCCAAGTAATTGCTTCTTTCAGGATTTTGGCGAGCTTGTCTGGATCTCCAGCGAAGCCGCGCGCTACAAAACTTGCTCCCTGCGATATCGCCAGGCTTAGCGGATTAAGGGGCTGAGCAAGGCTTCCAAAGGGCTGGGTTTTGGAAGGAAAGCCTTCTGGAGATGTGGGTGATGCCTGCCCTTTGGTGAGTCCATAGACCTGGTTATTATGAATAATAACTGTAATATCCGGATTCCTTCGGATTGCATGGAGAAAATGGTTACCTCCTTCGCCATACATGCATCCGTCTCCAGATTCTGCAATGACCACCAAGCCGGGATTAACAGTTTTAATTGCCAGAGCTGCAGGAATACTCCTTCCATGAAGACCGTTAAAGACGTTAACTTTAAGGTAATGTGGTATCTTGGCGGCCTGGCCGATTCCTGAGGAAATAACCACCTGTTCGGGTTTGAGCCCAAGCTCGAGAAGTGCTTTCTTAAGGGACCGAAGGATGCCAAAATTTCCACATCCTGGACACCAAGCAATGGGCACTTGATTGTCAAATACATTTTCGTTCATGATAGTTCCTCCTTTATTTTCGCCAGGAGTTCCTCCACGAAAAAGGGTTTTCCGTTAAATTTGTTTATCCTCTTTCTGAAGGGGGTAAGTGTTTTTCGCTCTAAAAGATTTGCCAGTTGGCCACGATAATTGTTCTCTATCACCACGGGGTCAGGCAATTCAGAGAGCGTTTTAAAGGTGTCTTCCGAGAGAGGATGAAGTTCTGAAAAATGGAGGTGGCCTATGTCCAGACCTTCTTTTCGAAGTGCCTGGCAGGCTTCTTCAACTACTCCAAAAGTGGATCCAAAGCTAATAAGCGTTGCTTGCTTTCCCGGCAGGTAGTGGGGTTGAGACAACTCTTTGGCCATCAATGGTTCTTTTTTCATCCTTTTCCGGTGCATTTTAACTCGTATATCAAGGTCTTCAGTGAGGTGACCCTCCTCGTCGTGTTCATCGCTATCGGCTATCACGGTTTCTTCTCCAAAGCCAGGTATGGCTCTTTGCGATACGCCGCTTTCAGTCAGTAGGTAGCGTTTATAACCCCTTTTTGCTTCAACCCAGTAGGGTCCGGTGGGATGTTCTCTAAGTTCTATCTTGGAATACGTGAACTTGGAATCAGCAAGATACTGGTCAGTCAATATGATTGTTGGAACCTGGTATTTGTCAGCCAGCTCAAAAGCCTTGATGGTCAGGTTAATCGCTTCTTCAGGAGTAGAAGGAGCAAATACAAAGCGGGGAAACTCATCGTGTGAGGCATTTAATACAAAATCCAGGTCTCCTTGAGAAGTTCTGGTGGGTAGACCAGTGCTTGGTCCAGGACGCTGGGCATCAACTATAACGATTGGGGTTTCGGTCATTGCTGCGAGTCCCAAGCCTTCACACATCAAACAGAAACCACCTCCGGATGTACCTGTCATGGCTCTTGCTCCAGCAAAGGAAGCCCCCACTGCCATATTGATGGCACTGATTTCATCTTCAGCCTGTTCTACAACTATCCCGTATTTGGCGCTTTGTGCAGCCAGAAAGTTCATTATGCCTGTTGAAGGGGTCATTGGATATGCGGCGTAGAATGAACAACCAGCGATTATTGCTCCTAAAGCTATGGCTTGATTTCCGTTCAGGATAAATCTGGCTTTTTCTTCTGGGTCGATTGAACCGAGGTTTTTTCTAAAGTGGAAGCTTTGTCCTATTTTAGAGCCTTTTTGCAAAGCCTGTTGGTTTTTGATTATTACTTCTGGTCCTTTTTTTGCAAATCGTTTCTCGAGGTAGGGAAAAGCAATTTCTGGCTCGAATCCCAGCATAGAGAGCAATGTTCCCACTGCAATCATGTTGGCGAATACTTTGGAACCTATTTCCTGAGCTAACGCTTCAAAGTCGAGCTTGAAGAAATTAGTAGAGTTTAGGTGTGAATCCGGTATTTTGCCTATACCAATACCTTCTTCACCCAATTCCTGGTGGTGGAGAAAAAAGCTTTCTTCGTTTAAAGCAATCAGAATATCTACTTTCTGTGTCATCGCTTTTAACGGCTGGTTGGAGATTCGTATCTGTGTAAAGTTGTGTCCCCCTCGTATCCTCGACTGGTAATCCTCAGTGGAAAATATATACCAGCCTTTTTCTAACAGGGTTTTGCTCAGTACTTCACTGACCGTTTCGATGCCCTGTCCAGCTTCACCAGCTATTTTAATGTTGACTTCCAAAGCTACATGCCCCCTTTTAAGGTGTAAAAATAGCTTTTAGATGAAAACCCTTTATAGTGCTTTTTTCTTCCTGGAGTTTGTCAGGCTGGCACTAAGAGAGCGGTTCTCAACGCAGGTCTTTCATGAAAACAACGTGCTTCTGGTAAGGGATTTCTATCTTTTCTTCGTCAAAGGTTTTCTTGATAAGGTAAAGTAAGTCGCGCTCTACTCCCCAGTGTTCTTTAGGGGCTACTTTGAGTATCACTCTTAAAATAACTGCTGAAGAATCGAGGCGGGCGATGCGGTGTATGGTGGGTTCTTCGAGGATTTTTGAGGGATTCGCTTCCCGGTACTGGCTGGCAATGTTTTGCAAGACCTGTATAGCTCGATCGACGTCTTCTTCGTAAGCGATACCTACCTCAACTATAGCTCGGGTGAAACCACGGTTGAAATTGGCAATCCTGGTAATCTCTCCGTTGGGAATAATCACCAAAGCCCCAGAAAAGGGTCTTATTCGGGTTACCCTCAGGCCGATGTCTTCAACAGTGCCAGTAAGGTCACCAATTTGAACGATATCGCCTACTGAAATGCTGTCTTCAATCAGCAGGAATACTCCGGTGAGAATGTCTTTGACCAGAGTTTGAGCACCAAAACCTATAGCTATGCCCACTACACCTGCTCCAGCAAGTATAGCTGCTGCATCCACTCCAAGCTGACGCAATACCAGTATCACGGCAAAAAATCCTATGACATACTTTGCCAAACTCTGCAGTAGTGGAGCTACTGTTTTCAGTCGGCGGTTCAGGTCTTGTTTTTTTTCAAATCTGCTGGTAATAATTAGAGTTCTTCTTATGGCGAACGAAGCAAACAGAATGGCCAGATATGAGCCACCACAGATGGCAGCGATGTTTATTATTTTTCTAAGTATGAAGGACAGACTCAGGCTCATGGTCTTTAGGCTGAAGGTTGATTTTTAGCTGGTATTTTTTGAAAATTTCTTCCCTGTATTCCTGCAGGGTACAGACCTCGATTTCTCTTCTTTTCAGACGTTCAATGGCGTATACCATGGCTTCTGCCCCAAAGAGAGTTGTAACATAGGGGATGTTTCTTATTACGGCTTCTTTACGGATGATGCTGCTTTCCTGCTGTGAACGACCCCCGGAGGGAGTGTTGATAATTAATTGTATTTCACGGTTTTTAATAAGGTCAACTATGTTGGGGCGCCCTTCTCCGACTTTTTTGACAGCTTCTACTTCCAATCCGTTATTGATCAGGACTTTTCGTGTTCCGGTTGTGGCTACAATTTTGAAGCCCAGGTCAGCAAGCCGTTTAGCAAGATATACGATACTTCTTTTGTCACGATTTTTCACGCTTATAAACACCTTGCCTTCAAGTGGTAAGTTGGCTTGAGCGCTTAACTGGGCTTTAGCATAAGCCATGCCGAAATCCCGGTCTATGCCCATGACTTCCCCTGTTGAGCGCATCTCAGGACCCAGGACTGGGTCCACGTTGGGGAATCTATTGAAAGGAAATACTGCCTCTTTGACAGCGAAGTAATGGGGTATTATTTCACTGGTAAGACCGATTTCGTCAAGTGTTCTGCCTACCATTATTTGGGAAGCAATTCTTGCAAATGGTACACCAGTTGCTTTGCTGATGAAGGGTATGGTACGCGAAGCACGGGGGTTTACCTCAAGCACATATATGGTATCGTCTTTAACGGCGTATTGAACGTTCATGAGGCCTACTACCTTGAGTTCTCGAGCCAGTGCATAGGTGTGTTGAGAAATCCTTTCAATAATTTCATCGCTCAGCGAAAAAGGTGGCACCACACAAGCACTGTCTCCAGAGTGAACCCCTGCTTCCTCTATGTGCTCCATTATTCCTGCAATGATAACTCTTTTACCGTCACTGATAGCATCAACATCAATTTCTATGGCATCTTCAAGATATTTGTCGATAAGCACCGGATGCCCTGCAGAAATCTCAACAGCTTGCTCTATGAATTCGCTGAGTTCTTCCTCGTTATATATTATTCGCATGGCTCTTCCACCCAGGACATAGGAAGGACGAACCATTACTGGATAGCCAATTGACCAGGCTACCTGTTTTGCTTCTTGGAAAGACGTGGCTATGCCGTTTTTTGGTTGTTCCAGCTTTAATCGCTCTATAAGCTGCTTGAAGCGGTCTCTGTCTTCTGCTATATCAATACCCTCAGAACTGGTGCCCAAAATGGTAACTCCTGCTTTTTCCAGGTCCTTAGCAAGGTTCAGTGGGGTTTGTCCTCCAAGCTGGAGAATGACCCCCAGAGGCTTTTCCTTTTCTATTATGTTGAGCACATCCTCAAGATAGAGAGGTTCAAAGTAAAGCTTATCAGAAGTATCATAGTCAGTACTCACGGTTTCCGGGTTGCTGTTAACCATTATAGTTTCTATACCCAGGTCTCTAAGTCCCCAGGTAGCATGCACACAACAGTAATCAAATTCGATTCCCTGTCCTATTCTGTTGGGCCCTGCTCCCAGAATTATTACTTTTTGGTTGGAACTGGGATTGGCTTCACATTCTTCGAGGTAGGTTGAGTAGTAATATGGAGTTTTTGCCTCAAATTCTGCAGCACAGGTGTCAACCTGTTTATATACGGGAAGGATGCCAAGATTTTTGCGAAATTCCCTCACTTCCCACTCGTTTGTTCCCCAGAGTTCAGCGAGTTGACGGTCTGAGAAGCCAAATTGTTTGGCTCTTAGCAAGAGATCGGGGTCAATTTTTTTCCAATCCTTTATTTTGCGCAGGTTTTCCTCCATATCCACTATTTCTTCGATCTGCTTTATGAACCAGGGGTCAATTCCTGAGTACGCATTGATTTCTTGGATGGAAAAGCCTTCTTTCAAGGCCATTTTGATATGGAAAATTCTTTCAGGATTGGGTTTTTGCAATTTCTCTCGTATGATTTCTTTCCGTTTTTCTGGAGGCAAGGAACTGAGTTTTGGAACATCTTCAAGCCCACATTTGCCAATTTCTAAGGAACGCAAGCCCTTTTGTAGTGCTTCTTTAAAATTACTGCCGATGGCCATGGTTTCTCCTACGCTTTTCATGGAAACTCCAAGAACAGGTTCTGTTTCTGGAAATTTCTCAAAAGTAAAACGAGGTATTTTGACTACACAGTAGTCAAGAGCCGGTTCAAAGCAGGCTGGCGTTTTCTGGGTTATGTCATTGGGAATTTCATCCAGGGTATAGCCAACAGCAAGTTTTGCAGCTATTTTGGCAATAGGAAATCCAGTGGCTTTTGAAGCAAGGGCTGAGCTCCTTGATACTCGGGGGTTCATTTCGATAATAACCATGCGGCCGGTACGGGGGTGTACAGCGAACTGAATGTTGCAACCTCCAGTGTCTACTCCAATTTCGCGAATGGCCCTTATGGCCATATCTCTCATATGCTGGTATTCGTAGTCGCTCAGGGTTTGTATAGGAGCTACGGTAATGCTATCTCCGGTGTGAACCCCCATGGGGTCAAAGTTCTCTATGGAACATATAATGACCACGTTGTCTTTTTTGTCCCGCATTACTTCCAATTCGAACTCTTTCCAGCCTATCACTGATTCTTCAATCAGTATTTCACTGTTCAAACTGCTTTCCAGAGCTCTGCGGGCTAATTCTTCAAATTCTTCTATGTTATACGCTATAGCGCCTCCTGTTCCGCCAAGGGTGAAACTGGGACGAATGACTAAGGGGAAGCCAATTTTTTGGGCAACTTCCATAGCTTCTTTGAGCGAGTAGGCGCGGTCGCTCTTCAGAACTTCAATACCGCAGCTTTGCATAGCTTCTTTAAAGAGTTCGCGATCTTCAGCCTTTTTAATCGCTTCCGGAGACGCTCCCAGTGTTTCTACTCCGTATTTTTGGAGCACCCCCCGCTCGGCAAGCTGGACGGTTATATTGAGCGCTGTCTGCCCACCAAGTGTTGGTAACAAAGCGTCGGGTCTTTCTCTCTCGATGATTTTCTCAACTACCTGAGGAGTTAGCGGCTCTATGTAAGTCTTATCGGCCATTTCCGGATCGGTCATTATGGTGGCTGGGTTACTGTTAACCAGAATTATCTGATATCCTTCGCTTTTAAGCGCTTTACAGCCCTGAGTGCCCGAATAATCAAACTCGCAGGCTTGTCCTATAATAATTGGTCCAGAACCTATAATCAGTATTTTATGGATATCGGTGCGTTTAGGCATGGCTTTCCTCCATAAGGCTCACAAAGTTGTCGAAAAGGTATGTGGTGTCGTGAGGCCCAGGGCCGGCTTCAGGATGGAACTGAACACTGAACAGAGGAAGTTTTTTATGTCTTATGCCCTCCAGGGTGTGGTCGTTGAGGTTAAGGTGCGTGATTTCTACATCTTCGCGAGGTAGTGAAGTAGGGTCTACTGCGAAACCGTGGTTCTGAGCGGTAACGGTAACTCGTTCGGTGAACAGGTCTTTGACGGGGTGGTTTCCTCCATGATGTCCAAACTTTAATTTGAAAGTATTTCCGCCAAGGGCAAGAGAAAGTATTTGATGTCCCAAGCATATTCCGAAAATGGGTACCTTGCCAATTAACTGTTGCGCACATTCCACAAGGTATGGTAGAGCTGCTGGGTCACCGGGTCCATTTGAAAAAAGAATCCCATCAGGTTTTGTGGCCAGAATTTCTTTGGCTGTGCTGAAAGCAGGATATACTTCCACCCTGCAACCCCTTTTAGCAAGTTCTCTCAGGATGTTGAATTTGACCCCACAATCGATAACTGCTACTTTGAAAGTGCCCTTCTCCTGCCAAAGATAAGGCTTACTGGTAGTAACTACCTTTACGAGATCCTGACCACTCATTTCAGGTAGAGAGCGGGCTTTGGCAACCAGTGCTTCCACATCGAGGTTATCTCCCAGTGCGATAAATCCGCGCATAGCTCCCTTTTCTCGTATATGTTTGGTGAGCGCTCTGGTATCTATTCTTTCTATACCCAGTATTCCGTGTTCCTCGAGATAAACTTCAAGGCTTTTCTCGGCTCGCCAGTTGCTGAAAATCGAGCTTTTTTCTCTTACGATAAGACCTTCTACCTGGGGTCGGGCCGACTCCACATCGCTGGAATTTACTCCGTAGTTACCTATAAGTGGATAGGTGAGAGTTACAATTTGCCCCTTGTATGAAGGGTCAGTGAGTATTTCTTGGTAGCCAGTCATGCTGGTATTGAAGACTACCTCTCCGCCTGCCTCTTTCAGGGCGCCAAAAGCGTAACCCCGAAAGATTCTTCCGTCTTCGAGAGCCAATAAGGCTTTCACTTTTTAACACCCTTGCAGTAATATATCATGTCTGTCAAGTAGCTTCAGGTATCGAATTTGGAAGTTCTTTGGGATGCCTGGAAACCCAGTTGTAATAAAGTGTAGCGGGTATAAAATAGTGCAGATATTTCCAGTTGCGCAGTACCCTTTTCCAGGCTAAAGGCCAGGAGTAAAATTTTCTAAACACTTCGTTGTACCCTTTCTGAAGTTCTTCGGCCGTCATTCTGGCGGGCTGGTATACTACATGTGCGAAATCATACTTGGACCAGTCGTAGGTAAAAATGCGGTTCTCGTTTTTGAGCTGGTAGAAAATTTCAGTACCCGGTAAAGGAGTAAGAATTGAAAATTGAGCAAAGTCGATTTTCGCATCTTCAATGAATTCCAGAGTTTTCTGGAAAACAGAAGTGTCATCTTCGTCAAACCCAAAGACAAAGGAACCAATTATCATGATGCCGTGTTGGTGAAATTTCTCGATTAATCTTTTATAATTCTTAACTTTGTTGAAACTTTTATGAGCATTCTTCAGGATCTCTTCATTGACAGATTCGATACCTACAAAAAGAGCGATACATCCGCTTTTCTGGGCGAGACTGATGAGTTCGTCATCGTCGGCGATGTTGAGAGTCCCCTGGCTGACCCACTTTTTCTTAAGCGGAATAAGTGCTCTGAAAAGTTCTTTGGAATAACGAGGATTGCTTACAATATTGTCATCGAGGAAACCGATTATACGTGTTTTATCCTGATATAAGCTGACCTCTTCGATAACGTTATCTATGTCCCGGTGGCGATATTTTCTCCCCATGAAGCGAGATACCGAGCAAAAGCTGCAGCCATGAGGGCAGCCACGAGTAGTTTGGAAGACGTACTTGAGAAGATACCGACATTTCAAAAGGTCCAGTCGGGAAGGAGGAAGTCGATAGATAGCTGGAAAGTCCTCTCTGGTGTATGTCTTTTTAAGTTCTCCCTTTTCCAGGTCTTCAAGGAGCTGTTCCCATAAGCCCTCGGCTTCACCGATTACTACGGCATCTGCGTGCTGTAAGGCTTCTTCCGGACAGGCACTGGGGTGCATACCTCCAAGCACCACTTTCGTGCCCTTTTCCCTGAAGCGGTCAGCTATTTGATACGCCCTTTGTGAAGTGGCGGTCATGGCGGTAATACCTACAAGGTCAAACTGTTCTTCAAAAGGCACATATTCAGCTCGTTCATCAACAATTACCACTTCATGTTGGGGCGGAGTTAGAGCTGCTAGTAGGGGAAGACTTGCTTGAGGGAAGGGAACTAACTTAACTTTTTTATGTTCGTTAGGTCCTGGTGCAACAAGAAGTATTTTCATTAAAGTACCATCACCCTTTTCTTTTTCGAATCTCTTGATATTATATACCACCCCAGGGGATTATGCTAAAATGCTTTTAGTGGGGTTTAACTCAATATGTCTGTTAAGTTTTTTGTTCTGCTAATTTTGCTTGGGTTGATTTTATGTTACGGTGTTGCCTGGCCTCAGGGTAGTTTGGTTCTGGTCGGTGAAATATCAGGGGTTATCAACCCTGTCTTGGCTGATTATCTGGAGAAACTTTTACAAGACGCCCTGCAATCTGAAGCCAAACTGGTGGTCTTGCTTATTGACACACCAGGAGGGCTTGAGGAATCAATGCGGAAGATGGTTAAGAGTATTCTGAATTCCCCTGTTCCAGTTGCGGCCTATGTTTATCCTCGGGGAGCCAGAGCTGCTTCGGCGGGTACGTTTTTGGTTTTAGCTGCTCACTATGCTTTTATGAGTGAAAACACCACTCTGGGGGCGGCACATCCGGTTACCGTGGAGGGGGAAGCAGTAGGCGAAAAAATAGTGAATGACACAGCAGCTTTTATAAAAACGCTTGCAGAAACCCGAGGACGCAATCCTGAAGTTGCCGAGAAAATGGTGAGAGAAAGCCTCTCTCTTGGAGAGAAAGAGGCATTATCTTCTGGTCTTATAGATGGCATTGCTGTTTCTTTGGAAGAAGTCGTGGAAAAGGTACTTTCTACTTTGAAAGAGGTAAAAATTGTTAGAGTGCCCCTGAGTGGAAGAGAAAGAATTTTACACGCACTTTTGAATCCCAGTCTTGCTTACCTCCTTCTTGTCTTGGGAGCTCTGGGCTTAATTTTTGAGCTCTCTAATCCTGGGGCAATTGTTCCCGGAGTTTTTGGCAGCATATGCCTTTTGCTGGCTTTTTACGCTTTTTCCGTACTTCCGGTCAATGTTGCTGGTGTAATCTTTATTTTGCTGGGATTTGCCTTTCTGGCTCTGGACCTCTGGGTTACCCCGGGCATTGGAGCATTGACCGTTGGTGGAGCTATTTCTCTTTTTCTGGGTTCACTAACACTTTTCGACGTCAGGAAAGTAGGGATCAGGTTGCCTCTGGAGTTAATAATATTTACGGTTTTGGGGATTTTGGCTTTCTTCGTTTTTGCGCTTTCCATGGCCCTGGTTGCAATGCGCAGAAAAGTCAGGACGGGAGAAGAAGCACTGAAAGGTAAGGAGGGAGTTGCCAGACAGGTGTTGAATCCCGAAGGCTTTGTTATTGTTGATGGGGAATTGTGGTGGGCAGAGTCTCCAGAGCCTGTAGCTCCTGGAGAAAAGGTAATGGTAGTTGGCAAGAAAGGGAATAGACTTCTGGTAAATAAAAAAAGGGAGGATGAGGGAAAATGATTTTTCTGGCATTCATTGTGTTGATTGTGATTATTTTTCTTTCCGCTGCTATCAAGGTGGTTAGAGAATATGAGCGAGGAGTCATATTCAGGTTAGGACGCCTGGTGGGAGCAAAAGGTCCGGGAATCTTTTTCATCATCCCGTTAATTGACCAGCTGGTGAAAGTTGATTTGCGAGTGATGACCATGGATGTTCCCAAGCAGGAGCTGATTACTCGGGACAACGTCCCGGTTACCGTGGACGCAGTGGTCTATTTTCGAGTCATGAATGCTGAAGACGCGGTTACTCAGGTGGAAAATTATGTTATGGCGACCTCTCTGATTTCTCAAACTACTTTAAGAAGTATTGTGGGGCAGTCAGAGCTTGATGAGCTCCTTACTCACCGTGATAAGATTAATGAGGCGTTACAAAAAATAATTGATGAGAAAACTGACCCCTGGGGAATAAAGGTTTCAGCTGTTGAAATCAAGGAAGTGGTACTTCCTGAAGAGTTAAAAAGAGCTATGGCTCGCCAAGCGGAAACGGAACGAGAACGCAGAGCGAAAATTATCAATGCCGAGGGAGAATACCAAGCATCAACAAAGCTGGCTGAGGCAGCCAAGATTATCTCTCAGAATCCTATTGCTATTCAGTTGCGCTATCTTCAGACACTTAGTGACATTGCTGCCGAAAACGCGACCACAGTTGTATTTCCTCTGCCTATGGAGATAGTCAGAGCTTTTAGTGTCCTGGCAGGAGATAGCGAGAAAAAAGATTAAGTTTTGAGTTCAGCTTTGATGATTTCTCCAAAATAGATGTGGTGAAAATCGCCCTGAGGGTAGTATTCCTGGATTATGTGCTGGGGAAAGGTAGCAGGATCTACTTTTGTTTCCTGGATTACCTGGCAAAACAATGCCCCTACACATTCTTCAATAGAAGGTACTGGAAAATCTTGGTGATGACGAGTGCTGAGTCCTGCTTTTTGGAATTTGTTTCCCTCTCGACCAGAAACGCTGCCACAAAGTTGAATAGCGCTGTACATGTCTTCAGTGGGAAGTGCAATGACGAAGAAAGGGTGTTCTTTCAGCTTTTCAAAGGTGAATCGTGAAGGGCGCACCAGCACAGTAGCCATGGGTCTTCCCCACACTCTCCCAGTTTGTGCCCAACCTATAGTCATAATGTTACTCTGCCCTTCCTTCCCCGTAATTAGAAATATGCCCCCTACTTTCTCTATTAAAGCTGGAATACGACAAGCAACTTCGGTCCAGTTAGCCTTTTTCCACAACCGAACCATCCCCTTTTATTTCCAATTTTTATCTATAATTATATCAGTTTTAAGCGTGAAGGCCTGTAGCTGGAGATGTTTGCAGAAAGTGTTCTTTATAGGATACAGCCTCGCTGGTTGTTTTGAAATCCTGTAGGTAACCTCTTGGGAGGCGCTTGACTTGCTGCTAATAAGACCTTTTGACCCCTGGAAAGGAGAGCTCTGCACCTGCCCTACCAAGTTTACCCTTAACCCCTATACGGGCTGTGAACATGCCTGCCTTTACTGCTATATAACCTCTTTTATACCGCAAGCTTTCCGGGTTAGAGAAAAGAAAGACCTTCTCAGGCGGGTGTATCGGGATTTACAAAGTTTTCCGAGGGGGAGCTACCTTACGTTGAGCAATTCTTCTGATCCTTACCCTTCCCTGGAAAGAGACCTCAAACTTACCCGGCAGATACTAAGCTGGTGTTCAGAGTTAGGGGTTCCGGTGCTTATACTCACCAAATCTTCTTTGGTTTGTAGAGATGCTGATGTGTTGTCTGCTATGCGTTCGGCGGTAAGTATAACCATAACGACACCCTGTGAAGAGGTGGCTCGTAAACTCGAACCTGGTGCGCCCTCGCCCCGGGAACGCAAGGAAGCGATTGTTAAGCTTGCCAGGTATGGCATTCCGGTTGTCTTACGCTTAGACCCTGTCATACCCGGAATTAACGATAATCCCGAGCAATGGAAACAGCTTATTGAAGAAGTCTCACCTTTCGTCGTGCAAGTGGTTTCTTCTACTTACAAGCTACGTCCTGATTCCTGGAAAAGGATCGTGCAGGTTTTTGATTCGGCAAAGCGCTACAGGGACGATTACTGTGAAAAACATGGTAACAGTTTGTATCTCCGCAGAGAGATTCGTGAACATATAATGGGTGCTCTCCGAGAGCTGGTTAAAAGCTACGGTTTGCCATTTTCGAGTTGTCGTGAGGGATTTGTAACCTGGAATGACCTAATTTGCGATGGCAGTTGTTTTCTAAACGTCCGGAGTCAATCAAAAAAGTCTTCTTGTAAGTAAATTTCTTCTTCCATGTTCGAGGAAGGAGGTGGAGGCTCTTCAGGTCGATCCACAATCGAAACCGTGAGCTCACTCATCAGGTCCAGGTCTTTAGGTGTTTCCAGCTCTCTCCCCTCTCGATCTTTGATTACTCTCACCACTGGGCGAATGGGAAGGCCTTCATTCAGCTTGATTACCACAGCAATCTCTCCAGTGGAAAGCTTCACCGTTTCTCCCACCGGATAAGGAGCTATATGCCTTACCATGGTGGTGACTACCTGAAGGTCAAACAGCCTACCCGCGTTGCCCATTAGGTATTCCAGAGCCTCTGAATAGGAGAAACGTTTACGGTAAGGCCGGTCAACGGTGAGTGCATCGTACACGTCTGCACAGGCACAAATTCGGGAAAGGAGATGAATTTCTTCTCCCGCAAGTCCGTAAGGATAACCACTCCCGTTCATTCTCTCGTGATGCTGAAGAGCAATAACCGAGGCCAAAAAGTCATACTCTGCGTGCTTTTGAATAATTTCTCTGCTCCACACGGGGTGCATGCGAATAATCTTGCGTTCTTCTTCGCTTAAAGGACCCTCTTTATAGAAGATTTCGGGTGGGAAGCGGATTTTCCCCACATCATGTAGGAGGGTTCCCAGAGCGAGCTTTTTGAGTTGAAGGTGACTCAAATTCTGGAATTTTCCAATCATCAGGCTGATCACTGTCACGTTTACTGAGTGGACGAATAGCGCGTCACTTTTGCTTCCCAACTGCACCAGGTAGAAGATGACTCCTGGATAGTCAAGTACTTCTTCTATGAGTTCCTGGATTACACTTTGAATTTTCTGATAGCTGTTTAATTCTCCTCTCTGGAGCTTTTTCACAGATTCGTGAAGAATCCTTTGTACCTTTCTTTTGGTTTCCAGAGTAACAGGTTCCTCCACTTTAATGTCTTCAAAAAGTTCATGCTCAATAAACACGGACTCAAATCCCAGCTCAAAGAGTCTTCGAATGTAGTTTTCGGTAAGTACCACGCCTTTGTTAAGGAGAATGGAGCCGTCTTCACGAAATACTGGATAGGCTATTTTCATGCCGGGGCGCAAGTCTTCAACCCTGACTCGGATCATGAGTGATTGCTTCCTCCCAGAGTCTGGTTTCGTCGAGGGTGGCTTTTGAGCTCGCTTCTACAGATTCCACAATCGAAACCGTGAGCTCACTCATCAGGTCCAGGTCTTTAGGTGTTTCCAGCTCTCTCCCCTCTCGATCTTTGATTACTCTCACCACTGGGCGAATGGGAAGGCCTTCGTTCAGCTTGATTACCACAGCAATCTCTCCAGTGGAAAGCTTCACCGTTTCTCCCACCGGATAAGGAGCTATATGCCTTACCATGGTGGTGACTACCTGAAGGTCAAACAGCCTACCTGCGTTGCCCATTAGGTATTCCAGAGCCTCTGAATAGGAGAAACGTTTACGGTAAGGCCGGTCAACGGTGAGTGCATCGTACACGTCTGCACAGGCACAAATTCGGGAAAGGAGATGAATTTCTTCTCCCGCAAGTCCGTAAGGATAACCACTCCCGTTCATTCTCTCGTGATGCTGAAGGGCAATTTTTATAGCTGTGGCGTTTTCTGGGATTCTCTCCAGCATGAGTTCGGCTGCCCAACCTGGATGTTGCTTAATTATTTCCCAATCTTCGGCATCCAGTTTCCCCGGTTTGTTAAGGATTTCGAGAGGCACTTTGATTTTACCCAAGTCGTGCATCAGGCTACCCAGTGCCAAGGTATGCAGGGTTTCAGCGGGTAGCTTAAAAAATTTACCTATGAAGGCCGAAAGAGTGGCCACATTTACAGAGTGAGCAAAGACTGAATCATCGTGTTTGCGCAATTGCACCAGGCTGATGACTGATTTTCTGGAGCTGAGAACCTCTTCTATTATCGAATTGACAGCTTCCTTCAAGGGCTGGATGGATTTTTCTTTACCCTTAATAACTTTATAAAAGGTTTCGTGTACTGTTTGCAAAACTTTTCGCTTGGTTTCTTGAGATAGTATTTCCTCGGGATCTACATTTTTAAACCGTTCATCCTTTATATATATGTAATCAAAGTTCAGTTCTTTAAGTTTGTTGATTAACTTCTCAGTGAGTACGATATCCTCTTTGACCAGTATCACACCGTTTTCGTGGAGAATGGGGTAGGCGGTGACCATCCCGGGTCGAAGCCTGCTGACGTGTATTTTAAGCATCTTTTCCTCCTTGTACAGTCAGTAAATTTTCTGTGTTTTCCGTTCAATATGGTTGCTTTAGAAAGCCGTTTTTATTATACTCGCAAAAAAAGATGAAGGTAAAGCCTTGAGCGGAAAAAAGGGGACTTCTTTGAGAGAGTTAAGAATTCCAGTATATTGTGTTCCTACTCTCGGCTGGAACTGGTATCATGAAGGATCCTGGATGGCTCATACTGGTCTCCGGGTAACCGACCTGGGATTTAAAGCAAAAAAAATGAAGCCCCCGCTTTTTATTTCTTTTGAGCTCTACACGCCTCCGGTTTCACACCCTCTTTCTGAGGGAGAGATGGAAGAAATTGTAACCACCTTTGAAGAAACTGTTCACGGATATCTTATGCAACTCAAGTTTTATGAATCTCTGGCTCGTAATTATCGTTATATGTTTTCTCTTTGCTTGCTCGCCTACATTATAGGCCTTTTCAGTGTCAATACCTGGTGGTTTATATGGTTTCGGCAACCCTACCTGGCTCTGGCGGGTCTGGATAACTGGTTCAAGCGGCGCAGGGCGAAAGTACTGGAAAAGGGAGTCAGGTTTCGGGTTGTGATGGGAAAAGACCCGCGAAGAAAAAGATTGCTGGATGAAATCTACAATCAGTTTGGAAAGTTTAAACAGCTTTCCAAGAGTGATTTTGCAGAAATTGTGGCCTATTTGCGCAGGAAACAGAGAACAGAGCCTTTGTGCTGGGAATTAATCAGGGTTTTTGAGGATATTTTGGAGATGGAAAAGGAAGATAGTTTTGTGCTTCAGAGGGTGGCTTACACGTTCTCAAAGAAGCTTTCCCGGTTTTTTCTCGGAGATTTGCTATTGATTCCTCAATTGCTACCTCCGAGACTTCTTTGCAATATAAGAGACCTCAATTTTGATATCTCTTTTCTGATAGGTGAAGGCAGTGCCCAGGATCAATCTTTACAGAGTGTTCAATAAATCTGATTATACGCTTGTTTCTCCTCGTAATCCGTTTTTTATCGAGGAGCGATTGAGCCGTTACTGGAGAATATCCGAAGGTGAAAGGCTGGAAATTGTTCTTCAAGTAGGTGAAAAAAACGAGGTTAAAAACCTTTTTGCTACCCCTTCTTTGCTTGAGGTTGTTTCCCAGGAAGAGGGGGTGGAAGTCAGGCCTTCTCAGGAACAGAGAGAAGTTTTGGAATATCTTAAAAAGGGATTTTTTGATACCTTCCTCAAAGAGGATACTTTCATTCTTGAAGAGGAAAAAAATCGTAATATTTTCTACCATTTCAAGCGCTTTCGCCCTGGAGGTTTTTATGGAGTGCTCCATAGGTTGTTTCCCATTGTTTTCATCATGCATGGCATTCCTGGTTTTCAACCTATGACTTGGGATATGCTGGTGGGTGATCCTTATTTTGAAGAGAAGAATTTGGAGGAACTAAAGAAGCATTATGCTCGTTTGCAATGGGGTATAGATGAAGCCTTTTCTGAGGTTAAACTCAAGGTGGTCGAGAATTTAGCGCTGGCTGCATTGAACAGATTGGTTGCTGAGAACCCTGAAGACGGGTTTGTAAAGGCATATCACCTTTGTTCCAGACTGGGTCTGGGCTTCCTTCGAGACTTCTACTGGCCAGCTACTCAGGCAACGGAACAAAGCGAGTGGGTCAGATTTATGAAACCCCCGATGCCTCTTTTTCCCTGGAGAAAGGATGGCGACAAGTCTTGAACGGCAGGGTAATTGCTGATTGTCCTGACCAGGAGTTGATCAGTTACAGTTCCGCTCTGGAATATTTAAACTGGTTGGATTTTGAATATCCTCAGCTTCTTGAGAAAATTCAGCAAAGACTGAATGAGCTCGAGTGGCCTTCTAATTTGGTCGTTAGGATATCGTTTGTCGAAGAAGTTAATGGACCGTTTGTGACTCCTCTGGGTAACAGAATACCGGTTCTGGAAATTGGCAATCCTTCTCCTGGGAGCAAGCGCCTGGTATTCGAAGCAACCTGCCACGGTGGAGAGAGGCTCCACTCGGCCACTCTTTTGGCTGCCTTCTTTTCGCTGGTGCAAAATGCTTGGAGGCTGCAAGCGCTTTTAGAATCGAGTTTCATTGGTTTTTTACCAATTGTTGATCCTGATGGCTGGGTTAAAGAGACTCGTGCCTATGTCGACAGAAGTGGAGAGGAGATTCATAACCCGGTAGTTGTAAATTTGAGGCATATCAGAAACATGTTTGGGTGGGAAGATGCTAATGCGGCTTTTGGAAGAAAACTGGAATCCATTCGCAGTCGTCGAGCTAAGGCAGTTCAGCAATATGTTTTAAAAAGATTCAATCCTCTTCGGGTTTTTTCGAGCCTTCACGAAACGGTAATGCTGGGAAGTGAGTTGTTTTACAAGAATGCTGGAGTTATGATTTTGCTTCACGATTATTTTACTCAGGAAGAAAAGGATTTGCTTGCCCGATTGCGTTATCCTCTGGGTATGTTTCAGAGAAGCGAGCTCTTTCTGAGAAAGAGATTCAGCTTTCGTTTTCCAAAGTATCGGGAGGAGTTTTTGTCTCACCATCCATTTTTCGCAAAAGCTCTTTCCATCAGGAATTTTATTAAAAAGCAGGGGTTGACCATTTTCCAGGATAAATTTGAAGCAGCCTTGAAAGAATTACCCTTCTATGTGGAGAGGGATTTGCCTCTTGCTGAAGGCATTTATCTGCCTGGGCCCTTCTTCTGGAAAACTGGCATCACACTTGCCCCAGACTTTTTTCAAAAAATGACTGGATGTTGTGGAAGAACCATTGAGACTTTTACCCAGTCCCGTGAAACTCGATTAATGCAGGGATTGGCTTTTGTCGATGCTACTCTCAGGGTAGAAGTAAGAGGTGAGCACTTTTAATGCCCTACCGATTTTTATTTTTGGAGATACCCAACCCTCTTAGTCCTGATCAACGAATGCTGATTGGTTCCAGAGACAAATTCAGGAGTTATCTTGAACACTTAGCTTATCAGGCTTCCGGCAGGCGTTTTGATGTACCTTTATTACGAATTGATGTGCAGAGTGCTTTTAGCACTGAAGGTGATACAAAAGAGATTTTTGGGACTTTTATAAAAAACTGTTTTAACACCTGGCGAAAGCGACTTCTTAATCTTCTTTATCAGGATTATTTTTATTTAGTACTTTTTGCAGTTTTTGCTTATGTGATGTGGAATGTAGGTTTTATAGCGAAAGGGGTGGACTTTCTCTTTACTCTGGGTGGTGATTACCTCAATCCTTACGCTCACACTGTTTTGGTGCTTTCACCGATCATTTATGCGGTTTATCAAAAGTTGTTGTCAGGAAACACTGTTTTTAAGAAACGAAGAGGGATTGTCTGGTTGCAAAAAATGGAAGTCTTGTTTGAAGAACCTCTCTGGGAAAGGGTTAGAAGAAAGGCGAGCAATATGGTTGCCTTTACGGATAATAGTTTGTTGAAGAAAAGATTGAAAGAGCTTTGCTTACTGCTTAAGGCAAAAGACTGCCAGGCAGTAGCAAAGTGGTTAAGCGATTTTGAAAATACAGCGAGAAATACTACCTTGTCCTGGCCTGAAAAAGAGTTGTTGGAAGATTTTAGCAGTGAGTTGATTTTCCTCACCAGAAACAACTTTATGTCTTATGAAACCCGTTGGGAATCCTCTTCGCCACTACTTGAGTTTTATGTTTCGGAAGATTACAGGAAGTGGCAAGCACAGCTTGCAGTTCTGGGAAAACGCCTGGAAGAGGCCCCCAGTGCTTTCCTTTACCAGCAAATGGCGGATTTGTTTTGGGAGATGAAAGGTAAAATTCATCTCCAATTGGTTGAACATCTCCCGGAGGAGATTTTTGCAGCGTTGGTCGACTACTACCATCGTCTCTATCTTTTCTTCGCTCGTTTATCTCGTTACAAAGGAGAGCTGAAAAGATTTTCGGCAGGTCGCTGGAGAGAATTTTTGAGTAATCCAGATCAGGAACCCTTGCTGGGCAAAAATGTGGCTCTCAAGAGTTTTGCAGTCATTGCTTTTGTACTGTGCATATTCTGTTTACATCTGGTTGGCGAAAAGGATTTCCTTGTTGTGGAGCGACTTTCTCCAGGTTTCAAATCAACTCTGGGAAGAGAGGTAACAATTGTTGATGATGGAATAAAAGTAGGAAACTTGAAATTACTGTTGAGTCCGCCTCGTCCCTTTGCCTTTACCTACCGAAGGACTTCTGAGGTTCAAAAAGTTGGTGCCTTGCTCATTTTGAAAGAGGTAGAACCTGTCTTGGGCGAAGGATTTTGGGATAAGCTGAAGTACTGGTGGGAGAGAACGATGGCCTTTTTCAAGCAAGGATATGGTACTGATTTTGTAGTTCTCAAATTCAATTGCTCCGTGCAGATTTCGAAACCAGAACTCTGGAAAGGATATGATTTCGATGGCAAAGGCATGGATCGTCTCGCCAGGGATCTTGAGGTTAGCCTTTCGTCAGTATACGAGCGTGTCATGAGTGATTTGAGAATGAATTTGCTTAGTCAAAGCAGTACTGAAGAGATTGAAAAATATCTGCAGGTAATTTTTGAAAGACCTTCTTTCAAAGAATGGATTCGGAGGTTACTTTATCCTTCACCTCTTGATACCTATCGTGTGGGGTCCATTTATGATATGTATCTAACTGGTTTGGAGTGGTTGCGAAGACATCCTCGCATGGAACAGGAGACAGAATGGCGCGATTTTGTGGAACACGAGATGGAAGTAGTACGAGAGAATTTGCAAAGGGAACATACTCAGCTCATTGCTTCTCCCCAGAAAGTTCGAGGCTTAATCACCAGCCCCAGCCTGGAGAAGTTTATTGAATATCCTGGTCTTTATCAGACTCTGTTTTATCTTGCGGTTAATGAGATTGTGAACAACCGTGTTGTGGAAGAATTAAACCTTGAAAGAAGCGAATTGCGACAAAAGCTGGAAGAAGAAGCGTTAAACTATTTGCAAGACAAAGACGTTTTTTTGCATCAAATAGGTGTTCAGGTAAATTCAGTCAAGGTTAGTCTGGAAAGGGTTTCTTACCTGAGATACATGCGCCTGTTGCAGAGGCGGCAGAATCTTATTTAAGAGGGATTGGTCGATGCTTAGGTTTTTAAAAGCGGTTTTCAGAATTGCAGGTAACTGGCTGGTGGGATTGCTGGTAGTAACCGTAATATTCGGTTTCCTTTCTTTTTTCTTTCTTTCGCGCCACTCTCTCCCCCCTCAAAGCTTTGCTATCGTACGTGAAGTTTGGGTTAGGGAAAGTCCTCTTTTTGGGCCTTCTGCTCTCCCCTATCGGGTCAGGGTAGTGGAAAACAGTACTCCGCGGGCGGCAAGTTTTCTTGTTCAGCCACCACCGTTTGGGGTGGTTGAAGACGTCTTCCCACTTGACTCGGGCATTCCCATGGAAGTTAAAGTTCCGCTTTGGACTAAAGATCAGATTTCTGGAAATCCCAACGACCAGAACCTGGTTTATGTGGCAGATATTAAGACTACCATCTCCATTGTAGATCGTGAAAAATTTGCAAAAAGGGTTGACCCCCTTTTGGTTCGCTACCGGCTGGATCTTATAGGTGAGGAAGCGGAATTCCAGTTTATGAAAAGTGGCAGTGTGGTAGTACCCGAAAGCAGGATTGATTTGGCAAAGGAAATGTGTCGTGCTCGCTTTTATAGCGAACTTTTTGAACTTTTAAGCCAGATTGGGGGAAGCATTGAAAACAAGCTCTATTTTCTTTCCAGAACTGTTGCAAGAGAAGGAAAGAGTGATTCAGAGGTAAGAATAGAGATATGGAAAACGCTGGAGCGCTATCCCTGGTACAGACTTGAACCAGATGCTCTGGCCAACGTTTTGCAAACGGAACGGGAAGTTTTTGAAAAGATTGTGGAGCTCCTGCAGGCAGAAAATAGGGATGCTGAAAAAGCAGAAGTTCTTCGTAACGAAATTAAACAGTTTTTTGACAACTATGTTGACCAACACCCAGGAAGTTTCCTTCAGGATTTGTGGGATTATTCGGTTGAGGTATTCCTTACTCAGGGTAGCATCAGGACTCCCGAAGAGATTAGAGCCCTGACCTATCGTTTTGTACACCAAAACACACAGCTTTTGCAAGAAGCCTTACAAGGTGGCAAGGAGCAAAGCTGGAGTGAACAAAAATATGGCTTTGCCTTTCAGGATATCGAAATTGTTTTTGAAGAGGATTTGGCAACCAATTACCTTCAATTTTTGCCTTGAGGTGGTTTTTATGGAACTTGCTACAGTGCAAGCGTTTCTTCTGGATATGGACGGCACCTTTTATCTTGGGGACAGGTTGCTTCCCGGGGCTCTGGAGTTTATTGATTTTCTGATGAAAAATGGGAAGAAGTTTTATTTTTTAACCAACAACTCTTCGCATAACGTAAACTTTTATCTAAAGAAACTTGCCAGACTTGGTTTGAAAAATGTTTCTTCTCGTAATATTATTACTTCAGGACAGGTTTGCGCTTATTACATCCGTAAGCTTTCTCCCCGGGCGCGAGTTTTTCTCCTCGGTACCCAGGAGCTGGCCATAGACTTTATGCGCGAAGGCCTTCTTCTGGTGGAAGAGAATCCAGATTACGTGGTTTTGGGGTTTGATAAAACTTTGACTTACGATAAGCTGCGAAGAGCTGCTTCCTTTGTGAGGAGCGGAGTCCCTTTTCTGGTTACCCATCCAGACCTAAACTGTCCTACCCCTCAAGGCCCCATCATTGATGCTGGGTCTATAATGAAGGCAATAGAAGCTGCTACAGGTGTCCAGGCTCGGGTATTTGGCAAGCCTTATCCCGAAACTGTTTTTTATGTCCTGGAAAGGGTGGGCCTTTCCAGGCATGAACTGGCTATGGTTGGAGATCGTCTTTACACCGATATGAGAATGGCCAAAGAAGCGGGAATAATTTCTATCCTGGTTTTGACGGGTGAAACTTGCCTTTCAGACCTGAAAGATTCCCCATGGAAGCCAGATTTTGTGTTTTCCTCTTTGCAGGAGTTACTCGAAAACATGAAAAAGACTTTAACGGAGGACGAGTGTGCCAATGCTTGATATACCTTCCATTGTTAAAAATGGTGTTCGAGATTTTCAGTGCATCTGTGGTCGTAGGCATTTGGTCCCGGAGCAAAGGGTTTTGCTCGGTATGGGGGTGCTTTTCGATTTGCCCCAAGTTCTCTCAGAGCTCAATCTTGGGAAAAAGGCACTTCTTGTTTCTGATGAAAATATATTTCCTTTGTTTGGAGAACAAGTTGTGACCTTGCTGGAGAAGTCTGGGGTGGGTGTTGAGATCTGTGTGCTGGAGCAACCTTCAGGCTTTTTTTACTTAGAG
Organism: Thermatribacter velox; assembly: GCF_038396615.1. Taxonomy (NCBI): domain Bacteria; kingdom Pseudomonadati; phylum Atribacterota; class Atribacteria; order Atribacterales; family Thermatribacteraceae; genus Thermatribacter; species Thermatribacter velox. The sequence goes on along the minus strand of NZ_CP121689.1, from coordinate 1,044,965 downwards.
CCGGATGAAGATGCAAGGAGCCAGATAGGGGTTCATCTTCAGGAAAACCCTGATTTCATAGTTGCCCTTGGTTCAGGAGTGATTAATGATTTATGTAAATTTATAGCACATCGAGTGCAAAAACCATATATTGTTATTGCTACTGCTCCTTCTATGGACGGTTATTCCTCCCCGGGGGCACCTATGCTGGTTGGTGGTTACAAGGTTACCTTTGAAGCTCGTCCGCCCCGAGTAATCGTTATGGATCTTGATATTCTTTCACAAGCGCCGCTTGAACTTATTCAGGCAGGTTTTTCTGATTTGATGGGTAAAACCACTGCTAACGCTGACTGGGTGCTCAGGCATTATCTTCTCAATGAATATCTATGTGAGTACAGTTTTGAGCTGGTCAAAGAGGGGTTGGAATACCTTAGCAGGGAAGCAGCCCTGCTTAAGGAAAGGTCTCCAGAGTTTGTGTCCAGCCTTTCAGTGGCTCTTTTCAATTCGGGCTTGAGCATGACACTGGTTGGAGACTCTCGCCCTGCTTCAGGTCTGGAGCATCTGGTTGCTCATTATCTTGAAATTTTCGCACTGCATCGACACCTGAACCCTTCTTTACACGGGTTAAGGGTAGGAGCGGCTACGGTTGTGGCACAGAAATTATATGTTCGTTTTCTGGACGAGGTACACCTTTTTTCTTCCTTTGTCAGTAAGAAAAAACCGGAAGTTTTGCTTGATGAGCTAAAGCTACACTTTGGGCCTCTTTTTCTTTTTGTAGAGAAGGAAGCTGCAGAGAAGCTCTCTCCTCCTCTTGCTTTCGGTGATTTTTTTGCAAATCCTGTTTTCGTGAGGAAAAAAGTGGAAGAAAAATTGCTTGTGGTTTCCCACGTTGAAGAGACGCTTAAAAGAGCTGGAATTCCTTCTTCATTGCAGGAACTAGGTTTTGGGGAAAGCATGGTTCGTGATGCGTTTCGTTATGCTCGTTTTTTGAGGAAGCGAATTACCCTACTCGACCTTTTAGATTGGTTTGGTGTTCTTGAGGAATATCTTGATTGGGCGCTTAGGTAACTACTGGGATTAGTTAACCAAGGAAGTAAGGATTGTTCCAGCCAGAAAGTGTTCTCTGGCTGGAACAATTTCAAGCTTTAGAAGATATACTGCCAGAGCAAGCTTTCCAGTTGCGATTGAGTTAGCTCTCCCAGGGCTCTTCCCCGAATTTCCCCGTTTTCATCTATGAAAAGATAGCGGGGGACTCCTGTTCCAGCAAACTGGCGCTGTACTTTTCCATAGTTGTCAATCAGAACCGGGAAAGACCATCCATACCTGTTGACAAACTGACTGCGAACCATTGCAGCATACTGTTCTTGGGAAGCAATAAGCATGCCTGAGGTGCCTTCTTCGTTAACTGCTATGGCGAGAATGACCAAATTTTGAGAATACCTGAACTTTTGGTACACTCTTTCCAGAGTGGGAGCTTCATTGACGCAGTGGGGACAAGTAGTTTTAAAAAATACTACCAGAACCGGTTGCCCTCGAAAGTCTCTCAATGAGACCGAGTTTCCATCCAGGTCAGGAAGGGTGAAATTGATGCCTCTGTCAATGGTTTCTTCCGGGTTCTGTCCTGAGGAGGGGGGAGCGCTCTCTTCTGGTGACCAGCTAAAATAAAGTGAGGAACATCCTGCCACCAAAAAAACAGTAGACACACAGACCAGCATTACCAGAACCAGGGTTTGTTGTTTTTTCCAGTTCACTCCAAATCACCTCTTTCGTTTTTTATATTCCCCCCTCCTCGGATTGTTTACCGTATTTTTTCAATTCTCTGGCAAGTTCTGCCAGATTATTACTGATTTTTATCTGAGGATACTTTTCTTTAAGCTGATACAGTTTGATAAGCACCTCTTCTGCTCTTTTATAATAATCCATTGTTTTCGTTTTTTCACCTCTTGCATAATAAAAATCACCTATGGATTTCAAAGCCGAAATAAGGCCTTCATAGGTGGCAGGGACTAAAGGAGCGTTCTGGACGGCTCTTTCAAGATACGAAATACCTGTCTCGAATTTACCCATTTCAACATATAGAAAACCGAGATACTGGATGTACTTGTGATTTTGAGGGGCCAGGCGATAGGCTTTCTGGGCTTCTTCAAAGCTTTTTGCTCTCAGGAAAGGTTGCTTTTCGTCCAAAAAGCGAGACCGCAGTGCGTTACTGTATATGAAATGGGTTTCTGCGTTCCAGGGGTTGAAATGGAGTGATTTTTCCGCCAGTAAAGCAGCTTCTTTCCAGTGTCCTTGATTCAGATAATACTCGGCTTGGATTGCATAGTTGGTGCTCTGGCTCATTATAAGACACAAAACCATAAGCACCGCAGAAACAATTACGGAAAATGTAGTAAGTATAACACGCATCTTGGATTGATGAGCATATTCCTTCCTTTTTGAGGTTTTTTCTATTGCAATTCCCCTTTCAGGAACTGCTAAGCCTGCGAAAGACCACACGGTGAGCTGAAACGCTCCCAGAGAAAAGTTGACATCTATAAGACTGTGCAAAAGCCCCATGAGCAGGATACCTAAAATGCCTTTTTGTAAAATCTGTTCCTTTCCAAATTCAGATTGCAGAGCTTTTTTAAAGATAAATACGAACAAGCTCAGAAAGAGCAGAATGCCCAGTATCCCAGATTCTACCAGGATTTGAACATAGAAATTGTGGGTGCTTTCCGTAAAGTAGGGAGCAGATTGGAACTTGAAGTAAAGGGTTTTCCAGGCTCCACCGCCCCATCCATTCAAGGGGCGGAGTGAAAATATTTTTAAGGCGTCTCGGTAAAAAAGAAACCTTTCCACAACACTGTGAGTCTGCAGGTTGATATCCTTAATGCGCTGCGCAAAGCGAGCAGGAAGAAAATCGCTCTTTGTAGCTGTTACGAATAAGAGAACGAACAGTACTACCGCTGTGGAAATCAATATGGCAAGTTTTTTCCGATTTATTGCGACGCTTCTTTTTTGGAAGAGCTGAGTTACAAGCTCGCCAAAGACGGCGAAGGCTATGCTGGCTGTTATAAGGTGGCCAAAAAAGAAAGGATTTTTTTGAAGAAGCAATGTTTCAGTTTTTGGGAGAAATGGCAAGAAGATAGCAGCACTTCCCAGGTTGTAGGTAAGCAGACGAGCAGCTTCCGGGGGTTGTAAAACGAATAACAAAAAAACCAAACTGAGTGGAAAGGTTAAGTATCCGCCACGTGAATAGGTGAAGAAAAAGGCTCCCAGGAGCACAAAAGATACCAGGAAACCTGGAATACGCCAGGAAAGTTTTTCTTCCAGAAGAATAAAAACTAAAACAGAGATATATCCCATAGCGAAGTAGGCACCGGCTGTGTTTGGGTATTGAAAAGAAGCATTGAGGCGTCCGCCAAGAAAGAGATCTCGAAAACTCATTTTCAAAAACATGCTCTGGGGGTCTATCCAGCCCATTTGATAAGAAAAACCCAGAAGGGCAAGGATCAAACCGTTTAGACCAAAAAGGAATAAAAAGAGCTTTTTCAAAGATAACGGTATTCGAAGCTTCCTCATGGCAAGGAATAAAAAAAAGCAGGTGGCATAAGTTATAAATTCCTGAAAGGCCAGGCCTTTATCGGCTGCAAGGGGAAGGTTAAGAAGGTAAAGCAGCGCAAAGCCCGCGTATAACCACTCTGTAATGTCGCCAAAGTGGAGCCACTCTTTGTTGTAACTGCGCCACAGAAGCCAGAGAAGAACGATAACGTTTAGTGCTGCCAGGAAAGGGTATTTTTCGTATTCAAAATATAGCCCTCGGTAATAGGGCGACAGGAAGACCAGGAAAAACAAAGCACCTGCTACACAGAGTTCTATATTCCTCGGGCTATCGGCACTTTTCGGGTAAGCGGTTTTGGACATTCTGGAATTAGAGGATATCCAGTATTTGTTCTTCCAGTTCTGCTTCGCTCATAAGGCCTACTTTGTCATCAACTATTTCGCCGTCTCTGTTTATGAAGAAGTTGTGAGGAATATAGTAAACATCATAGCTTTCGCTTACTTCTTCGTCTTCATCAATAAGGATGGGGTAGGTTATACCATAGTTTTCGACAAAATTTCTCAGTTCCTGAAGGGAATTAACATTAACTGCAACTCCGACTACAAGCAGCCCCGCGCTCTGGTAGGTATTGTACATTTTTACCAGGTTTGGTGTTTCTTCCTGACAGTAGTGGCAGGTGGTTGAAAAAAAGTAAAGCAAAATTGGCTGGCCAAAGTGCTCGCTCAAAGTGAAGTATCCTCCCTCAAGTGCAGGAAGTGTAAAGTCCTCTGCCAGCTTTGCCTGGTTGTTTGGTGGCTGGATTGGCAAACATCCGGAAAAAAGGATCAGTATCAGGAATAAGCCTGCGATTTTGACAAACTTTCTGGTGACAAACTTTTTAAATTTCATGGTTTTTTCTCCTTTTTTGTATTCTATACGAGAACGTTCCAAATAAAGTTTCAGGATTGAAGAGGTGTCCCTTTCATCCACTCTCCCTGCGACTTAACGAGTTTTACCTTAACGATTTTTCCAACCTGCTCTTCCCGAATATTTTCACACTGCACCGGTACGTAGTTTTCTGAATACCCCTTGCCTGTTTTCTGGTTTCGGTTTTCTATCAGCACATCCACTGTCTGGCCCACCAGGGATTGATAGAACTTTTCTCTTGAACGTTCGGCTATGGCACGCAAGGCCTTTTCTCTCTCGCGCTTTATTTTGGCAGGTATTCCCTGTTGTTCCTCAAGTTTCATGGCTTCGGTGTGAGGGCGGGGGGAAAAGGGGAAAATGTGCATTCTTGAAAAGGACACCTTTTCACAAAAGCTGAGGGTTTCCATAAATTGTTCTTCGGTTTCTCCCGGGAAACCAACTATAACATCAGTGGTTATTCCTACCAGCGGGTTGAGGGCCCTGGCACTGTATACCAGCTCCTCAAAGAATTCTTTACTGTAACCACGTTTCATTTTTTTGAGTATTTCGTTACTGCCACTCTGCAGTGGCAAATGAAGGTGAGGACATGCTCTTTCTTCAAGGGAGAAGTATTTCTTTAAGAACTCCTTATTTATCGTGAAAGGCTCAAGCGAGCTAAGTCTGATACGGACCGACTGGGTGTTTTGAAGTATAGCTTCGATAAGCTTTAGGAGGTTCTCCCCCCTTTCTTTTCCGTAGTACCCCAGGTTTATCCCGCTGAGCACGATTTCTCTTGCTCCCCGCTGTTCGAGGATTTTAACTTCGGATACGATTTCACAAATTTCCCTACTTTTTACTTTTCCTCGCAGATGAGGCACAATACAGTAAGAGCAAAAGTGTTCACAACCGTCTTCTACCTTTATCCACACCCGGGAACGATTAGTGCCTGGAACTTTGTTGCTTTTAACTTCAAGATTGAGTTTCGTCTTTAGGTAGTCAAAGACTTCTGTTTCTTTTTCTACCGAAGGCAACAGGATCACTTTTCCATTACGGCAGAAAGTGCAACCTTCAAGATGGACTTTACGGGAATAACAACCGGTTACCAGGACCAGAGCGTTGGGATTGGCGCGTAAAGCTCTGTTTACGAACTGTCTGGATTTTCTTTCCGCTTCTCTGGTTACTGCGCAGGTGTTGATAATGTATATGTCTGCTTTTTCCTCAAAGCCTACCTGGTGGAGTAAGCTTTCAGAAAGCGAACTCGCTATAACATCACTTTCAGATTGATTTACCTTACAACCCAAAGTTTTGATGGCAAATTTCATGTGCGTGCATATCTTCAAAGTGGGATTTGATAACTGCTAATCCAAAAATTGCAGCTGTTTCGCTTCGCAAGATTGTTCTGGAAAGCAAAACAGGGATACAACCCATTTTGGCAAAACTTTCTTTTTCAGATTTTGAAAAATCTCCTTCTGGACCTACTAAAAAAAGCAGGTTCTTTTGTTTGTCTTTCGTATTTGAGTGAGAATGTTTCAGATATTCGGATAATGTTTTTTGTGCTTGTGGGTCGGCAATAAGCTTTGTTCCCACAGTGGATTCCAATTTATGCGCTACTTTTTTTATATCTTTAAGAAAGCCTATTCTTGGCAGAAAAGGATAGCCCGATTGTTTACAGGCTGAAAGCGCAATTCTTTTCCATCTTTTGAGGTTGCTCTTGGAAATTGTTTTTTTCAAGGAATGCATGGTAGGGAAAAAGTAGATGCAGGAAACTCCTACTTCCGTTGCCTTTTCTACCAACCAGTCTGTTCGGGAAGTGCTTTTAAGCAGAGCCTGAAAAAGTTGAAAACCGTTTCGGTATACAGGGTTAATGTTTTTATCTGCCCAGTTTTCTTCTATTTTTGCTTTTGCCCTTTTTCCATGATACGCTTCAAGCCGAGCTTCCAAAAAGAGCCCCCGTCCATTCCATAGCGTAATTTTCTCACCAATTTTTATTCTGTTTGCCATAAGGTGCTTGGTTTCTTCCTCAGAAAGAAAAATCCAATCTTTAGCCTTGCTTAAGAAAGGATAGAAGAAAAATTTACTCATGTTCAGTTTTCGGGATTGACGAATGCCTCTTTCAATCGTTCAAAGAGCCCACCATTCTTTCGTTTTTGGTGACCGTTATTTTTGCTGGAATTTCTGGGTGGACTTTCTATATTCTTAAGCTGCTCAAGAATTGCTCGGTGTTCTGGTGATAGAACCTTGGGAATTTTCAATTTCAACTTGACAAACTGATCTCCTTTCACTCCAGAACGGGGGTCTACTATTCCCTTTCCTCGAAGTCTCAGTAGTGCTTCAGGGTCTGTGCCTGGTGGAACATGTAATTTTTCCGTACCGTAAAGAGTGGGTACCTCTATTTCATCACCCAGCACCAGTTGAGAGTAAGCAAGCTCAACGGTACAGTAAAGGTCATTACCCTTTCTTTCCAGGAACCGGTGTGGCTTGACTTTAATGTATATGTAGAGGTCTCCTGGAGGCCCCCCGTTTTCTCCTGCTTCGCCTTCGCCAGCTATCCGCAAGCGATATCCTGTGTCCACTCCTGGCGGTACTTTTACTTTTACTTTTCTGGCTCTGCGCACCTTACCCCGTCCGTGGCAGCTCTTGCAGGTATCTTCTGGTGTCCAGCCCTTTCCTCCACAGTAAGCACAGGTCCTTGAGGTCACTACTGTGCCAAAGAAAGAAGTTTGAGTATGACGTATTTCACCTCTTCCGTGGCAGTGGTGGCAAGTGATTTTTTGTTTGCCGCCGATACCCTTGCAATCTGGACACTCCTCCCAGCGCTCAAAAGATACCTCTTTTTCCACACCAAAGGCAGCTTCTTCAAATTCAAGGTTTATTTCTAAAGTGACACTGTTTCCTTTGCGAGGTTGGGTTCGTGTATGGGAGCGTCTTGCTCCTCGAGTACCTCCAAAAAACATGTCAAAGAGGTCTCCAAAATTCCCGAAATCTTCAAACGGATTAAAGTCAAAATCGCCGTATTCTGTTTGATAATGGTTTCCGAAAGCAGCATGACCGAAACGGTCGTATTGAACTCTTTTTTGAGGATCCGAGAGAACCTGGTAGGCTTCGTTTATTTCCTTAAACCTTTCGGCCGCTTCCTGGTTACCCGGATTAACATCAGGGTGAAACTGTCTTGCCAATCTTCGATAAGCACGTTTTATCTCTTCCTGTGAAGCGTTGCGGTCTACTCCAAGTACTTCGTAATAGTCTTTTTTCATAGCTTTGTTTCCACCTTTTGCTTTTCAAAAGCTTGGAACTCTAACAATAGTATACACCATAAACGGAGTTAGGGGTGGAACAAAGTTAAATCTGGTATCCCCCTCTCTGGGGGTTTCAGAGAGGGGGATACGGTTGCTTCGTTATTTCCCTTCGTCGTCCACGACTTTGTAGTCTGCGTCAACAACGTCTTCTTGAGAAGACCCGGTGCTTCCTTCTTGCTCTCCTCCACCAGTAGCACTTTGGGCTGTTTGTTGGTAAAGTTCTTGAGCCATAACGTGCGAAGCGCTTTGCAGCTCTTCCATTTTCCTCCTTATTTCAGCTATGTCTTCGCTCTTCATAGCTTCCTTCAAAGCAGAGAGCGCCTTTTCTACCCTTTCCTTAGTGGCACTTGAAAGTTTATTGCCAGAATCACGCAAAGTTTTTTCGGTAGTGTATATGAGATTATCTGCCTGGTTTCTGAGTTCGGCTTCTTCTCGTTTTCTGCGGTCTTCTTCTGCATGCATTTCGGCTTCTTTAATCATGCGGTCTATATCTTCCTTAGTTAATCCGCTCGAAGCCTTGATGGTTATGGCCTGTTGCTTACCTGTAGCCAGGTCTTTAGCTGAGACGTGGAGTATGCCATCTGCGTCTATATCGAATTTAACTTCTATTTGAGGCACACCACGTGGAGCTGGTGGAATGCCTGTTAGCTGGAAGCGCCCCAGGGAATAGTTATCCTTGGCCATGGGACGTTCGCCCTGCAAAACATGAATTTCCACCGTAGTCTGGTTATCTGCTGCAGTTGTGAAAATCTGGCTTTTAGAAACTGGGATGGTCGTGTTGCGTTCTATGATCTTGGTGAAAACTCCTCCCAGGGTTTCAATGCCCAGCGAAAGCGGTGTAACGTCAAGAAGCAGAACGTCCTTGACTTCTCCCTTCAAAACGCCTGCTTGTATGGCTGCGCCCATCGCTACAACTTCATCGGGATTGATGCCCCTGCGAGGTTCCTTTTTGAAGATTTTTTCGACGATTTCCTGTACCTTGGGCATTCTGGTCATTCCACCAACCAGAATAACTGCATCAATGTCTTCTGGCTTCAAGCCAGCGTCTTGCAACGCTTTTTCACAAGGACCAATGGTTCTTTCAATCAAATCAATGGTTAGCTGCTCAAGTTTTGCACGGGTTAAAGTCATTACCAGATGCTTGGGACCACTTGCATCTGCAGTAATAAAGGGAAGGTTAATTTCAGTTTCCAGAGCAGTTGAGAGCTCACACTTTGCCTTTTCGGCTGCTTCCTTAAGGCGTTGCAATGCCATCTGGTCATTGCGTAGGTCTATTCCTTGATCCTTCCTGAATTCTTCGATGATATAGTCCATTATTCTACGGTCGAAGTCATCTCCTCCCAGGAAAGTGTCACCAGAAGTCGCTTTTACCTCGAATACTCCATCTCCGATTTCCAGTATTGATATGTCAAAAGTTCCACCACCCAGATCATACACAGCGACAACTTCTTCTTTCCCTTTACCAAGCCCATAGGCTAAAGCCGCTGCCGTAGGTTCATTGATAATTCTTTTTACTTCTAAGCCGGCTATCTTACCTGCGTCTTTGGTAGCTTGCCTCTGACTGTCATTGAAATATGCAGGGACAGTAATTACCGCTTCAGTTATTTTTTCACCCAAATACTCCTCGGCATCTTCTTTGAGTTTCCGTAATATCATGGCAGAAATTTCGGGAGGAGTATAAACTCTTTCTCCAATTTTCACGCAGGCCTCACCGTGTTTACCAGGGACGATTTCATAAGGTAGCACCTTACGTGCTTTTTGGACTTCGGGATCTTCGAAACGCCTTCCCATCAAGCGCTTGATCGAGAATACAGTGTTTTTGGGATTGGTTATGGCTTGTCTTTTAGCAAGCTGTCCTACCAGAATTTCTCCTTTTTTGGTCCAGGCGACAACTGAAGGAGTAAGCCTTGATCCTTCCTTGTTGGGAATGATGGTAGGCTGTCCTCCTTCAAGGTAAGCGACTACTGAGTTGGTAGTTCCCAAGTCTATACCTATTACTTTGGCCATTTTTCATTACCTCCTTCTTTTTATGCAAATTTGTCTTCAGAAATTCGGTTTACTTTGACCTGAGCAGGCCTCAGGACTTCGTCATTCATTAAGTAACCCTTTCTTATCTCTTCGACTATTTCATAATCTTCGTGATTTTTGTCTGAAACTGTGGCTACTGCTTCGTGATATTTGGGATCAAACTTTTTGCCAATACTCTCGATTTGTTTTACACCCTCTTTCTCAAGTATGGTCAGGAATTTCCGGTAAATGAGCTCAAATCCTTCCACTATAGCGCCAGTTTCACCGCGTTTTTTACTCTCTGAAAGAGCTCTCTCTATATCGTCAAGTATCGGCAAAAGCCTTATAATGAGATCCCGGTTTGCCGTTTTTAGAAAGTTCTGTCGATAAATCATCTCTCTTTTTCTGAAATTATCGAATTCGGCTTTGACTCTTTTCAGGTCGTTTAAATAATCCTTGGCCAGTTTTTCTTTTTCCTCAGCAATTTTCTTTTGTTCTTCAAGAGAAGCCTTCAATTTCTCTACTTCCTCCCGGGAAACTTTTTCTTCGGGAGGGCTTTCTGCTCGATTTTGTTTGAGGGCTTCTTCCATTTTTTCAGACATTCTTTCACCGCCTTTCTGTTTCAGTTTGCTGGTTTATTGACCAAATTTTACCTTTCTGAGCAGATAGAATTAAATCACTTTTTGAAGCATTTGTCAAGTAAGGTCAAAAAATTTTGGATAAAGTCAGCAAGACCTAACTCGGAGGGAAATATCAATTCTTAAAAATCCTTGACACGCTGACAGGCCATTCGGAGACCCACAACACTGTAGAAGGCAGGGTGTTTTTCTAAATCCCCTCCTTGCTGTTTTGAGACGGTTATTTTGGAGACTGGTTTTCTTCTTTTGTTGTTTCCTGGGTTTTTTCTTCTTCTTTTGCTTGGAGTTTTTTAAGGATGGTAACGGTTTCCCAGAGCTTTTTGTCAACCAGGTAATTTATGGTTCCTTCTTCAAACTTGCCATCTTCCTTTCTTTTGCCAGCGGGTAGACCAGTCAATATTTCCATTGCTTCATCGACTGTTCTGACAGCGTAGACATGAAATTTGTCTGCCTTCACAGCTTCTATTACCTCTTCGTCAAGCATAAGGTTTTTAATATTGCTTTCTGGAATGATGACGCCCTGAGTTCCATCCAGTCCTCGAGCTTTGCAAACCCTGAAAAATCCTTCTATTTTCTGGTTAACGCCGCCTATGGCTTGCACTTCTCCTTTTTGGTTTATGGAACCGGTGACAGCTATGCTCTGGCGGATGGGTATTTCGGCCAAGCTTGAAAGTATAGCGCAGGTTTCTGCAAGGGAAGCACTGTCTCCTTCTACTCCTTCGTAGGATTGTTCGAAGCAAATACTGGCTGAGATGGAAAGAGGTTTATCCTGAGCATATTTGTAGCCAAGATAACCGCTTAGGATGAGAACTCCTTTATCGTGAATTTTGCCACTTAAACGTGATTCACGCTCAATGTTAACCACGCCTTGTTTTCCAAGAAAAACCCGTGCTGTTATTCTTGAGGGCTTACCAAAACTGTAATCACCAAGGTCGTATACGGCAAGACCATTTACCTGGCCTATAACTTCTCCTTGGGTATCAATGAGCAAGGTATTTTCTTCGATGAGTTCCTGTATGCGTTCTTCAATAAGATTGAGCCGCTTTCTTTTTTCCTGGATTGCTTTTTGAACATGCCGTTCAAAAACCTGGTTTTCTCCTTCTTTGCGTGCCCAGTAATCGGCTTCTATAAGCACATCTTTAAGAAAGCCGAGACGTGAGGTTACCTTTTCTTTGTGAGCTACCAGGCGAGTAGCATACTCGATAGTCTTAGCCACTGCAGTTTTGTGAAAAGGTAGCAGATTATTGTTTTGGCAGCAAGTTCTTATAAATCCAGCGAATGAGTTTATAGTTTCGGCATTCTTGCTGATTTGATAGTCAAAGTGGGCCTTTATCTTGAATAACTCTCTGAAGTCCTCATCAAAGCTTGTAAGCAATTGGTAAAAGATTTCTTCTCCAATCAGAATTACTTTTGCTTTGAAAGGCAAAGGGTCTGGACGAAGGCCCTGGGGGGCGATGAGGCCATACTGTTCGAAAGGATCTTCCATCCGAATCATTCCGGTTTTCAGAACTCTTTTCAGTCCATCCCAGGTTCCAGGGTTGACGACCAGGTCTTTGAGATACATGATGATGTATCCACCATTTGCTTTGTGGAGTGAACCCGCCTTGAGCATGGTGTGGTCGCTAAAATAAGTGCCCATAAATGCCCTTCGTTCGATGCGTCCAAAGAGGTTAATCCAGTTGGGATGGGTTTCAAATATGACAGGGGGGTCTTCGGTTTCTGAGTTGTCAACAAAAACGTTGATTTTGAAAGGTAGAAAAGGATCTTGAAGGCGCTGGATTGGCAAGAGTTGAAGAGGTTGGACAGGTTGGCTTTCTTGAGCATCTCGAAAGATGTGTATATACTGCAGTGTAAAGTTTTTAAGGGCTTTGAGGAACTCAACAATGTCGGGAATTTCACGATATTTTTCTATCAGTTCCAGAAAATAAGGGGTAATAGTAAACTCGGCCACCTTTTCGTCGAGTTCTCGTATCTGATTTTTCAATTCGATTTCCAATTGGTGTATTTTCTCGAATGCTTTGTTGATTTTAGTCAGCAATTGCTGGCGTTTATTTTCTATGTTCTCTTTTTCTTCGTCGCTGAGTGCTAAGTACTGTTCTTGGGTCATCGGTTTTCCATCAACCAGGGGGACCAGAATTGGTCCCATCGTGGTAGCTCTGAAGACAAATCCTTCCTCAAGAGCCATTTTTTCAAGTTCCTGAATTATCTGGCGGTGTTTTCTTTGGTGGCTATCGATGAGTATTTGCTTCTGGTTTTTGTATTCATCACTGCTGAAGGCTTTGGGAATAATCTCTTTTAAAACTTTAAGTAGGTTTTCTGTAGAACGGGCAAAGTTTTTGCCCTCTCCCCTGGAGAGACGCAGTATTTTAGGTTGGTCAGGGTTGTCAAAGTTGAATACATAGCACCAGTCAAAAATCTCAAAAGGTTGCCCTGCTTCCTTCTTGCGCTTGATAATGTCCTGGATGGATTTTTTAACAGCTTCAGCTCGTCCTGATCCTGAGAGACCGCTTACAAAAAGGTTGTAACCTGGGTGTTCAGTTTCAAGACCCATTTCTAAAGCCCTTAGAGCTCGTTCCTGGCCCAGGATTTCTTCGAGGGAAGAAACCTCTTCTGTGTTTTCAAAAGGAAGGGAATCAGGATCGCAGGTCCAGCGAAGTTGCTCCGGAGCAACTGCATAATTCTGAATGTCAATTTTTTTGTTGTTCATTTTCTCTCCTCACCCTGATAGATTTTGTTAAATTTGTTGGTTAGAGTTCTTGGTATATGGCTTTGACGCTTTCCAGCTTTTCCAACTCACTCATCATTTTTTCGATTTCCGTTTGTTCCCCTATCAGCTCCAGAATTATTATTCCTTCATCCTGGCTTTCACATTCTGAAGAAAACTCGTGAAGCCCGAGTCTGGTTTTGATATTGCAACCAAAACGAGTGAGTATTTCTTGAACCTTGACTGCGTTTTTGGGACGATTGCCTACTTTTATAAGTAAGATTTTAGTCATCGCTGTCCTCCCCTTTACACTTTGACAGAGTTTACTTAAAGCATTATATACCAACTTGGGATTGCGCTTAAAGAGTGTGGAACGATTTAGGTGTATTGTTTTTTTGTGGGCACCCTGATTCCTCAGCGAGAAAAAAAGCCATTACCTTCTTGCTTTTCGGAAAAGCATAACTGAGGTAGCGAAAGAGCTCGGGGTTACCAGGCAGACCGTCTGGGAATGGAAGAGCAAAAATCCTTACTTCGTTGCTGAATTTAACCAGAGGAAGGAGGAGTTCTTCTCTGCCCAGGGTGAAAAATTGCTCAACCTGATCTGGAAAGCCCTGGACGTGGTTAAGGAAGTACTCAAAAAGTGAGGACGAAAACCCACGCTTACACGCCGCTCTTGTCCTTTTGAAGAGTCTGGAAATTGTCCACGAACCAGGGCCCACAACGCCGGAAGAGGTTGAGAAAGCAATGCTCAGAGGAGAGGCAAGGGAAAGAAGCTAGAAAAGGATGGAGGAAGTTCTAAGAAAGTTTTGAGGGAGGTCCACTCTGACTTTTGTAGTTTTTGCAAGACCGAAAAAGGGGACTAAGATAGCAAAACGGCAAACTGAGAAGAAGTAATAGCAAAAACTTGCCCTCTCTTTAACCTCAGAAAGTAAGAGAAAAAATCCTGAAAGCTTTTGCCCAGTAACTTCGGTTGTTAGAAGCATTATTGGGCTTTCCTAAAAGATGTCCTTAATCTAAATTTCTTGAAACCTGAGTAATATTACTCAGGCTTCAAGAAATTATGCTTCTTTGCACGTTTCTAAGGTTGCGCTTTTTCTCACTCGTTTTGAGATGAAGCTTCTGGACTAGCGATATTTGCCATAGGTGTGTCCGGAGGAATAACGTCAATGTGAGTATTCACCGTGCTATTGAGCAAAGAGAGGGGTGTACCGTCAATCTTCTTGTACTCAAGCTTGTATTGAGTTATCCTTACTCCAACTTTGTTTAGGGGCGTAAAGGTAAATTTTACCAATCCAACATCTGAATTAGAAGATGAAGAAGAATTAGAAGATGAAGAAGAATTAGAAGATGAAGAAGAATTAGAAGATGAACAAATATTTTCTGCCTTTCCTACTGACTTGCTTATTGTAGTTACGTTACCATTAATATCTGTGACTAGAGCAATTCCCAAGACAGGAACTTCGGGATTCATACTAACAGTATTAGACATAAACGGAGGCGACGTATCTATGCCTGCGGGCTCACCATTTATATAGAATTCTACCTTTCTTATTAAGCCTACATCACTTTTAGCATCCAAGTAACAGGCAATATTTACATTTGATTCAGCATCGCTGGAAAAACAGGATGCACAGCTACCTTCAGAAGAACAATAAAATTCTAGCGATAAATTAGATAACATATTTTCAAGCACGTTAAATCTGAATTCTCCTCCTTGATAACTTACTGTGTGAGTTGCAAAATCTATGCCACTGAAGGTAATGCTTACAAGCACTGCAGGGATACCGTTCGACTTCAAATAAGCTTCTACATCGGGGGGTAAAAGGTCAATTTTTACTGAGACGTTGTTTTTGCTATTTTCTGAACTGCCTGAAGTGCTATTTTCGCTTGAGTTTGAATCAATAGGTTCAGCGACTATCATTATTTTAGCTCTAGGAAACATAGGGTTATCCGAAAACCAACCACATCCGGAGACAAGGAAGGCCAGTAGTGATAAGGTAAAAAGAAAAAACACAATCCATTTCATCTTATTTCCTCCTAACTCCCTCTTTTTGGGCTTTTTACATTTACCATCTATACAATCAACCAACATGCTTGCAGCTTCTTTTAAGAGTAACATTCCACTGTGAAAAACTGTCAATATAACCCAATTTTAGTATAAATTTTCATTTTTGATATAAATTTTTGATATAAAACGCACCAGCTCGGTACTGTCAATTTCCAGTGTTGAAAATTAATCTGAATTGATAGGGGTTATCTCTCCTGGTTATTGCTTTTCTTTTCGTTTCCAAACTCAAAAGGTAAGTAGTCATTACATAGTCCATATGCTCTTCATCGTTGAGTCCAGGAAAACGCCTCAAAAAAGTTCTCAAGTGTTTGAAGAAGTTTTCTCCCAGGTTGGTAGTTCGCACTCTCTGCTTCCAGGAATAGGGAAGACTCAAATAGGCAAAGAGCTTTTTCCTTTCTTTCCTGCAACACTTCACTCACTGCCACCTGTTGCAGAAAAGTTCCAGCTTCCTTGGTGCTTCCTGGAAACTCTCCTCTTCAAAAATCTGCCAGTAACTCTTTCTGAGGCTTCTTCTTTTTGGGTAACCTTTCCCCTGAAGCATTCTCTCCAGATTTCTCCCAAGATCCAGAGACGTACCTCTCTCTTTGCTTCAGGATATACTGTATCCAGAGCTTCCCATATTCCCCAGGCCTCGTCAGCCACTACCAGCTCCACTTCCTGTAGTCCTCTCTGGTAGATGCGGTTCAGGAGTTTCTCCCAGGAGGAACTACTCTCAGAAGGAGCAACACTCCAGTCCAGGACTTCAAAACTGCCATCCAGCCTCACTCCCAGAGCGACCAGTAATACTTCCTTCTTTTTCTGCTTACGCTCTTTAAACCATGTACCATCAAGGACCAGAGCTCTGTATGCTCTGGAATGGAGTGGTTTTCTCTGTCTTACTCTGAGTTCCTGAACCTTCTCCTCCATCACCTTTCCCAAAGTGGAAGCACAGCCTGTTCCAAGACCTAAGCCTTCCAACCATACCTGCAGGGAGCGGAGACTCATTCCCCGAGCAAAGGAGAAAAGAAGCTGTTCGGCAAGCTTCCAGAACTTGCACTCATACCTGGTAAAGAGTGGGATTTCACCTTCAGGACCTCTCACCCGAGGAATCTTTACCCCATAGAATGGTTCCCCAGGAAGTTTCCAGAAACTTTCTGGTTCGATACCCATAACGGTAAAGTTTTGAGGATGCACAGTGCTCATACTTCCCTCTTCCCACTACTTCACTCCGCAGGGTTTCCAGGAGTTCTTCAAGGGTGTATTTCAAAAACTTGAGCACTTCATCTTTAACTCTTTCTTGGGCTTGTGCTAAAAGTTGACTTAGAGTAATATTTTGATTGCTTAGTATTTCCATAGGGGTATCTCCTCCTTTCCCTTTAGTTTCTCTCTTACTACCAGGAGATACCCCTATCTCTTTTTGGAGTCAATAATTTCAACATAAAGTTGTACAGTATCCACCTTAAGGCGTTCAAAAAGGCTGTTAACGTATTTGCGCAAAGTGGCCTGATTAAGCCCTTCCTGGTCCAGAAACTTCACAAACGGGGTTAAGTATTCCTTATACCATTTCAGCGTTGAGCTTTTCTTCCCTTCTACCCTACCGCTTAGAAGAAAATCCTCAAGGTAAAGGTTCCACAATGTTTCTTTTTTGGCTTTCAAGTTGTTCGCCAGACTCGCCAAAAAGCAGAAAAAATGACAAATGTTACAAAAGCTGGAAGGGGCTTCCCACAGGCATTCGAGAGGTTGGAGCGGGAAACGGGACTCGAACCCGCGACACCCAGCTTGGAAGGCTGGCGCTCTACCACCTGAGCTATTCCCGCTCACTTTAGACAGACTTATTATAAGTCGTGTTCCCTTTTTCGTCAATTATCATTATAGAGTGAATTTACGAAGAGTTTTGTAGTCTGGAATGATTTGGATTTTTTCCAAGATTTGGTTTAAGATAAAACGTGAGGAAGACTTAAGATTCAGGGGGTGTTTCAATGTCTTTCGTTCTCGTTACTGGTGGTAATGGCTTGTTAGGTTCCTGGGTAACTTATTACCTTGCTGAAGGCGGCAAAAGTGTTATTTCTTTTGATCTTCGGGAAAAGTATTTTGATTATCTTCGGGAGGTTGGAGATAATATCGTTTTTGTGAAAGGCAATGTGCTTGAGTGGTCGAGCATTTTACCCGTTTTTTTGAAGTGGGGAAACGAGATCGAGGGGATTATTCACACTCCAGCAGTTATGGCTACTCCCCAGTACTGGAATAATCCTTATCCCAGTACAATCGTTAATGTTATAGGCACGCTTAATCTGCTGGAGTTTGCTCGCCTGTATAAAGTACCCAAGTTTCTTTTTGTTAGCTCAGGAGCAGTCTATGGAGAGACCAAAGATAACCCTGGAGAGTTAACTCATCCCCCTTCTCCCTCCGATCTTTACGGCGCTAGTAAAGCAGGTGCTGAATTTTTAACTCTTCAGTATGGTAACCACTATGGCATTGATGCACGAGTAGTTAGACCTTATTTCTTCTTTGGCCCCGGGCTTTTGCCTTCAGAGATGACTCCTCTTTTTAGGAATTTGCTCGGTTCTTTGGAAGGTCTGGACGATCTTTATCTTGAAAAAGGAAGAGATCAGCGCTTAGGATTCACTTATGTAAAAGATACCGCCTGGGGCACTTTCCTGGCTTATCAGAAACCGCAGGTAAACCACCGAATTTTCAATGTTGCTACCGATGAAGTTACCAGCTTTCCCGATCTTGCTCGTTTGGCTCAAAAATACAGCGACCAGCCACGGGAAACCCGCATTGGCCCTGGAAAGATGTTTCCACGGGGAGAAACCTTAGATATAACCCTGGCAAAAAAAGAACTGGGTTTTGAGCCTCGCTATACCATGGAAAAGGCAATGGCTGAATACGCAGAGTGGGTCAAAAGGAATTTAAAAAAGAATTAGTTTTTGCTTGTATGTAGTTTGTGGGCAGTTTCAAGTGATTAAGGTGTTTTATCAAGGAGCATCATTTCCGTCCTGGGGACTTTTGGAAAGCATCGGATTCAAAGAAAAAAGTTATAGGGAAAGCAAAATAGCTTTTTGACAGCTTAAAACTAACCCTGGTGAGCCGTGCAGGAGTCGAACCTGCGACACCCGGATTAAAAGTCCGGTGCTCTACCAGCTGAGCTAACGGCCCACCTTCAAAACAAAAGATATTTTAACGATTCCTCTCTACACTGTCAACGTTTTGAAGTACGCTTTGCAAAATTTTAGCGAAACAGGAAGCTACGAGCAATTTTTCTCGATAGTGGTTCTTTAAGCTTCAGAGCTCCTGCGGGGCACATTTCCTGACAACAAAAGCACCGTAAGCAGTTTTTTAGATTGAATTCCGGTAGTCCCTGTTTCATTGTGATTGCTTTGGGACGAGCAGGACAGACTGAATAACATACTCCACACTGTTTACATCGAGTTGGCACCAGGGATGGATAGTCCAGCATGAATCCCCTCAGAGCTTTGATGGATTGAAGCCGTGACCTCTTTGTTTTTTTGACTTCGAAGTTTTTAATCTTAACCTCTTCCAGGTTGCTGCCCACGATTTCTATATTTTCCTCTCTAAAAACTCCAAGACCCAGTTCCTCTCCCTTCTCGCAAGTTGGGACTATTGAAGGGTCCACATTCACCACCCTGCACATGGTTGCATCCAGAGCAACTGGATCAGTACTCATGGCAAGAAGGTTAAGGGCCTTTGCTTTTCCGTTACGAGGGCCGTTTCCTTCCATGGCCATGATTGCATCTATTATGTAAAGAGAAGGATGGAGCAGGAGGTTGAGGTCGATAAGCATGGTTGCAAAAGTTTCAACATCTGGAAAGCGAAAGTGAAATTCGCCTTTGCGCAGTCCAGGAACACAGCCTAACTGGTTTTTGACTGCTCCTGTTATTACAGTAAGCCCATGAGTTTTCCATTTGGCAAGACTTACTATTGTCTCATATTCAGTTATTCCTTTTGCAATTTGAAAGCGCTTTACTTGCTTCCCTTCGGGGAAACTTATTTCTTTTGCATTCACAAAATCTTCCAAAGGAACTCCCAATTGCCTGGCTGGAGTTTCATAACCAGCCTTTCGGGCTACTGCTTCCGGTTTGCCAAAACCGGGTGAGTCTCCGTAACCCACTTTGAACCCTTTGGACAGCAAAATTTCCGCCATAGCAGCGAAGACCGCAGGGTGGGTTGTTACGTGCTTTTCAGGAGCTTCACCAGCAAGGAGATTGGGTTTAAGTAGTATTTTCCTTTTTGGTCCAAAGAGCTTTTCAGTTCCTCCCAAAAGATCGATTCCTTCGTTGAGACTTTTTTTGACTTCGTCTATTTGGTAAGTGGTACATTTTATCAATGCCACTTTGGATTTTGTCAACATTGTCTCTTCGAACCTTCTTTTTTTGTTTGAGTATTTAGGTTAATATACTGCAAAGTTTCTTCGTTGAAAAGTTCGGATCTGGGAGGTGAAACAAACTATGCATATAAGGACTCGTTCCCTGGTCTTCGGAGGCATTTTAATTGCGATTTCTATCGTACTTACCCGTTTTGCCAGTATCAGAGTAAATTTTGGAGCTGTAGAGGGAATCAGAATAGGTTTTGGTACTTTCCCTATTATCTTTGCTGGTTTTTGCTTTGGTCCTTTGATAGGAGCTCTGGTTGGTGCTTTTTCGGATATTCTGGGCTATATTCTTAGTCCTGGGGGCCCTTATATGCCTCATTTTACGCTTTCTTCTGCGCTTTATGGAATGATCCCGGGGTTCTTTGCAATGGCATCTTATCTTTCTGAGCGTTCGCGAATCCTGGGAGGCATTTTGGTTTCTCAACTGTTTGTAGGTCTTCTGCTCACACCTTTCTTTTTAACTACTTTATTTGGTATTCCCTGGAAGTTTTTGATTATACCGAGGTTGGTGAGCACACCAGTGCAAATTATCGCTTATTTTTATATTTTTCAAGTGTTGAGGAGAAGTAGTTTTGCTAATGAATTGCTTTTCCGCGAATGTGCACGTTGAGGTGGGTGGGGTCACCCACCCTTTTTTCAACCCCCTTCGAAGATGGGCTTTTCTTCTTGATAATACCAATCAGTGGGATTGGTTATATACTGGATGGTATTAAAAATCAAGTTATAATGTCGATACTCTTCCGAAGCCAGGAAGTCAAGAAATTGCTTAACTTGCTCGTCGCTTTGCTCTCCTATTTGTTCTGAATAAAACTGATGAGACTTGGATTCCAGGTCTAAAGCGGTTTTTAGAATATCCAGTTCTTCGGCCTCGTGTTTAATCAATTCTTGGGATTTTTTTTGAGCCTCAGTAAAAATGTTTTCAAAATATTCGCGAGAAGATCTTTTTAATCCTTGAATTTCTTTAGTAGCGAAAGGCTCGTTTTTGGTTATTCGCTCATACCCTTCTTTGATTCTTTCGATGTGGTCCAGTTCGTCGTCAGCAAGGTGGTTTAAGACCTCCTTGGCAAGCTGGTTTTTGACACGCCCTGCGCCTTCAAGATAAAAGTTACGTCCGTCTTCTTCCATCTTTAAAGCACGTTGTAGAAGTTCTTGAAGTTCCATGTCAATGCCTCCTTTGGTGTTTTAGATTAGAAACAAATTTTTTCTTGTATTATTCTATCCCAATTGGTAGAATATTTGAAAAACAAATGTTCCAGGAGGATGAAATGCAGGAACTGCCTCTCAGATGTAAGAGTTGCAAAGCGTTAATTTCCTTGGAGGATGTTACCGAAATTGGAATTTATAAAATTCCGGCTTATCGCGGCACAGCTTTCATAAGGTATATTTGTCCTTATTGCAGAGATTTTGGGGAAGCAACCTTTAGTTTGGAAAAGATGAATGATATTGCAAAAATGATAACTCGTAAACATGGAAAAGAACGGCCTCGGGGACAGATCACCATCGATGAGGTTATTGATTTCCACAAAGAGCTGGAAAAATTGAGAAATGCCGATTTTTTGAAAGAATCTTAGGGGATGTTGCCTGAATGATGAGTTCTATTAAGGAAGACCAGAAAAAGGCTTTTCAAGAGTTGCTTATGCCCCAGTTGGGGGCGCTTTACAGGACAGCCTTACGCATGACTCGTCGTAGGGAAGATGCTGAGGATCTGGTGCAAGAAACCATTATGAAGGCTTACGCTGCGTTTGACCGCTTTGAACCGGGCACCAACTTTCGAGCCTGGATCTTCAAGATTTTAACCAACACATTTATAAATGATTATTACCGGGTTCGGGATCGAGAAAAGCACTCTTCTCTGGAAGAAATGGCAGAGGATGTTAATTTTCAGCCTCAGTTCGAAGGGTTTACGCCTGAGGAAGTGCTTTTAAACACCCTAACCAGAGAAGATGTGTTACGGGCCATTGAAAGTCTTCCACTCGAGTTTAGATCGGTAGTTATTCTCACCTTGGTTGAGGGGTTTTCATATAAAGAAACGGCTGAAATTCTCGATATCCCTATTGGCACAGTTATGTCGCGCTTACATCGTGGAAGGAAAATTTTACAGAAATTGCTTTGGGAATATTCGAATAAGAATAAGTCCACAAGGAGCAAGGTAGAGAATGAATTGTAAAGAAGCTGTGGAGAAACTCTATTTTTATCTCGATGGTGAAGTGCTTACCGAAGAAGAACGTAGAGCCCTGGAAGAACATCTGAATTTGTGCCGTGCTTGTTGTCAGCGTTATGAGTTTGAAAAGCTTCTCTGGAACCTGGTCCGTCAGAATGGCCAGCGAGAGAGTGTTCCTCAAACTCTCATTATGCGCATCGAAAATGTATTGGCGCGCTTTTAAGTCTTATGCCTGAGATGAATCGGATATCTATAGGGAAACTGGCTAAAGAGCTGGTTCAAAGTTATAGGAGTACAGAACGTATTACCAATATAGAAAAAAGACAGTTTCCTTCTCGGAGTCAGGTTATTAAAATTACTGAAGAATTGCGAGAATTGCTTTTCCCCGGTTATTTAGGAAGAACTGATTTGTGCTGGAATAACGTTGAGTACTTTGTCGGTAACAAGCTGGACCGTCTATTTACATTACTGAGTGAAGAAATTGCCAAAGCTTTTGGTAGTTTATCGGTAGGGGAAGCGGAAGAAGAATTCCATTCTTTTTTGTGCAGCTGCCGTGAGAGAGCTTGCAGAGAAACAGAACTTTTTTTCTCCAAACTTCCCAAAATTAGGGAGATGCTTGAAGACGATGTTCAGGCGGCTTATGATGGTGATCCGGCAGCAAAAAGTATTGAGGAGATTATTTTCAGTTATCCTTGTGTACTGGCTATTTCCGTCTATCGTATGGCTCACGAGCTCTTCTTGCAGGAAATACCGCTGATTCCCCGCATGATGACGGAATACGCCCATGCCCTGACTGGTATAGATATCCATCCTGGTGCCAGAATTGGGAGAAGCTTCTTTATCGACCATGGAACTGGCGTGGTCATTGGGGAAACCTGCGAAATTGGAGATAATGTGAAAATATATCAGGGAGTTACCCTGGGTGCTCTCTCTTTCCCCAAGGATGAGCGAGGCAAAATAATTAGGGGGACTAAGAGACACCCCACTATTGAAAGCGGCGTTACCATTTATGCTGGAGCAACCATTCTTGGTGGTAATACAGTGATTGGTAAAAATAGTGTTGTGGGCGGTAACGTCTGGCTTACGCATTCCATACCTCCCAACACTAAAGTCATCATAGAAGAACCACGCCTTAGAATAGTGGAAAACAAATCCTCCTGATGAGCTGGCGTTTTCATCTGCTTTTCTTTTGTTTCTGGTTATCCTTGGGGGTTTTGTATGGAGTTTATTCCGATAATTATTCTATCAGGGCGTTATTTTTATTTGTTTTCCCTCTTTCTTGGTTTTTGGTAGCTTTTTCCTTTGCTTTGAAGGCTTTTATGCTGGCAAGAGCTCGAACGAAGAACTTTTCTCGGGCTTTGTTTTATGCTCTGGTGGCATTTTTGAATTATCCCTATTTTTACTGGTATTTGCGCTTAACACTGCCCTTGAGTGAGGAAGAAAAAAAGAAGGTGCTTCAAGAATTTTCAAAGCTGACCGGGTTAAGCCTTCCAAGTTCAAGTTTTTGTCCTTTTTGTAAGCTGGAAATTACGGATGCCCTCAAAGTATCATCCGATGGGAAAAACGTTGTTCCTAAACAACGACCTCTGCTTTGCCCCAAGTGTGGTTTACGCATAGATGCGTGTCGCTATTGTCTTTTCTTTGAAAAAGACACTTCACAGTTTAGCCTGGAAGTGCCTTCCGGCAGATGCACTGTGATTAAAAAAGCTCAACCGGTTGAAGAACTCTGCCATACAAGCGTTGCAAAACGACTTAAAGACATGGGCTGGCAGACCCTCTACGCTGGTATTCGCATCAATGACCCCTTTTCCCCACCTGAAAACTGTCGTAGCTTTGTCTTTGATCCTGCAAAAATGCTATCTGACAGGATAAATTGGATGGGGAAAGAACGTCTCCTGCTTATTCAAATAGAGATGAGTCTTTATTCCCAAGTTTCTTCTTCGGGATCGGGCTGAGCAGCAGAAAGGGCAAAATCAAAACCCAGAATATTACTTAGTTCTCTGTTTACTTCTTTTAAGAAGGTAACTAATTCATCCTGAGCTTTAAAATAGTTCATAAGTATTACATTTTTGAATATTGCTTCGCGAATGGCTTCTACCTCCATGAAATCCTTTTCTTGCAAATCTCTTTCAGAGGCAATTTCACTGAGTTCTCTCTGCTTTTCATTCCAGCGCTGTAGAAGTTCCAGGGCTTCCTGATTGTTGGTCAAGTTAGAACGGCTTTGTTGAAAAGTCTGGAAGAAGCTTGTTGCTATAAGTTTCTCGGCGAAATCTTGAAGTGATGATTTAATTTCTTCGCTAAGCATCAAATTTTTCACACGGTTTTCCTCCTTATTAGGGGTTATTCACTATGATAAAGCTTTTGCTTTAAAAAAGCAAAGTTTTGTTTTCTTATAATTTCTTTAAAAGAGCAAGGTAAGCTTTTATTTTGATTTCGATATCAGGATAGGTGGCTATTTTCGTGAGAAAAATCGAGGAAGCAGGTTCCTCTATTTTTTCAAGAAGCTGAATGATTTCTATAAGGACTGCTGGAGAAGGATCGCAGCGAAGAACTTCTTCAACAAGAGGAAAAACATCTGTTTTTAACGGCCAAAGAAGCGGTATGAGGTATAATTTGGCTTTTGTTTCGCCTTCTTTAAGGATTTTGCGTAGTATATGATAGTTATCCCGCAGCTCAAGGCGAGTAAAGAAGATTTGGAAATTTTCGGGGGGAACCTTCCCTTCTTGAAGCTTCTTAAGTACTATCAATTTTACTTTTTCTCTTGAAAAAAAACGAAGTAAAGCTAAAGGTTCCCAGTTGTTTTCTTGGAGAGTCCGCCATAGCACTGGTGAAGGAAAAACGTACGAGCACCTGGTGAGTAGGTCAAGAAATCTTTCCATCTTTCCCTCGAGCAATGCCTTGTTTAATAGATAATTGATGCCTTTTTCAGTTTGAGCGCATATTTCGATCATTTCCAAATCTTTGGAATTAAAACTCAAATTGGTGTTGGCTGGTTCACCGTCTAAGGCTATGAGAATGGCTTGAGCCAGCTTATAAATGCTGGTTGCAGTCCTTTCTTGGGTCATTTTCGCTACTGTAAGCGCTTCTTTGGGGTAGTGCTTGAAAAGCACCTTTAACGAAAGAGCTTGTATTTCAGGATTCGGATCATTTAGGGGTAGCGCAACGCAGCGAAAGGTTTTAAAGGGGTTTTCCAGCAAAGTTTCGAGGGCCAACTTCCGCAATTTCTCCGAGGAAGAATTCAGGAAGGAGCACAGATAAGGGAGTATTCTATCATCAAAACTTTTCAAAGGATTCTGTTCGGGAGGCAAGTCGGCTTCGTTCAGAAAAGAAATAAAATCCGGTACGGCTTGTTGGATTTGCCACTTGAATAACGCTTTAAATGCTTCCAGTCTTAAAAGTGTTTCTTCAGATGGTGGTGTTTGCCCCTTTGACACCGAAATAAGAAAGGGTATCCAATCATCAGTATTTGCGAGATGCTGGATTATGGACTTTTTAAGAAATAAACTGTTTGAATTTTGAAAGAGCTGGATTAGTGAAGCGCCCAGTACACCGGGTTCTTCAATTTCTGAAAGTTTTTTGAGCGCTTTGTATTTGAGCTCGTCGGGAAAACAGCTTTCATTCCGCAGAATGTTGTAAAGGTCGTGCCTAAGTTCTGCTTCAGGTACGAATTTTTCGCTTGCCTCGATAAGCAAACTTTTATATCGATCTCCTTCTCTCCAGAGACTTAGCAATTCTTTTTGAATTTCGTTCTTGGACAGAGCTTCTGTTTTGATAGTTGAAAAGAGTATTATTATCGAAAACACTATAATCGGAATTAAAAGCTGTATTTGCCTTTCCTTCGGAGCTTTCGTAATCCTTATTTTGTTTATAGCTCGATGGTTTCGGGGTAGCATTGGAAGCACTTTTATCGCTGACACCCACAGGAGCGACGAATGAGAATTTCTGGTTTTAGCACCACTTCTCGCCGTTCTTTGATTTTTTCCCCTTTTATACGTTGCAGGAGAAATTCGCAGGCCAGGCTACCCATGGTATAGGCTGGCTGTTTAGCAGCGGTTAGGAAGGGAAACAGAGAAGACGCAAACTCAAAATCATCGAAGGTTACCAGGGCTAAATCTTCGGGTATCCGAATACCCAGCTCTCGTGCAGCTTTAATAACCCCAATTGCTATAAAGTTATTGCCTGCAAAGATACCTTCAATTTTTGGACCTTTCTTTTTGAGAAACTCCATAGTTGCTTGGTACCCGAAATCTTCCTTGTAGGTACCGATAACCGTGTAATTCTCGGGAATTTTTATGCTGGATTCGTAGAGGGCCTTTTGATATCCCTGTATGCGTTCTCTACTGGTGGAAAGAGTGAGTGGTCCGGAAAGAATAGCTATTTTTTTAATGTTATGAGTATCAATTAAATGTTTGGTGAGCTGGTACGCGCCTTCTTCGTTATCTCCAGTTACACAATCCAGATTTGGTTTGTTTACCCTACGGTCCACGAGTACCAGGGGGACGTTTTTTTTGCGGAAGAGCGAAAATGTTTTTCCATCACTGCAGCTTGCAATGAGAATTCCATCCACCCTTCTTTGGAGCATCAATTCCAGATACGCTTTCTCTTTTTTGATATCCTCGTCAGTGTTGCAGAAAATCACGTTGAATCCGTTTTGAGAAGCCTTATCTTCAACCCCTCGAGCAAGCGTTGTAAAGAAAGGGTTAGTAATGTCTGAAACAATAAGGGCAATGGTGTCAGTTCTTTGTTTTTTGAGGCTTCGAGCAAGGTAATTGGGTGAGTAGTTGAGTTCCTTGGCTATCTGGAGTACTTTCTGACGAGTTGACTCTTTCAGCCCCGGTTTATTATTGAGAACTCTTGATACTGTGGCCGGCGAAACGCCAGCCTTCTTCGCTATATCATATATGTTGGTCATTGGAATTTATGATCATACCGATAAAGGATAACGTCCTTTATCTTTTAGTAACCCGATCAGTTTATCATAAATTACAGGATCTACGTTGCTGGCTACTGAGTGGTCCGAGGCAGGCATATACCCGCCACCTTTTGCCGCCTGAAGTTTGTACAGAACCTCTTTTTCTACTTCTTCCCAATTGCCTTCTCCAAGAAGACGGGTGTCTATACCTCCAAAAAATGAAATGCGATCTCCATACCGCTTTTTTAGCATGACTGGGTCCATGCCAGCCTTCGCTTCAAGTGGGTTGTACACATCTACTCCAGCTTCAATTAAATCTTCAAATATTTCGAGGCTCCTGCCACATCCATGGTATATAGTGATAAGGCCCTTACTGTGTATAAAGTCACAGAGGCGCTTGACGCAGGGGAAAAATATTTCCCTCCATAGCTTAGGAGAGAAAAACATACCCTTATCGTAAGCAACATCGCCCCAAATTACCATTCCCGTAAGGGGAGCCAATTCAATTTCCCGTTCGGCAATACCCAGCATAAAATCGGTTACTTTTTGGGCAAAGGCCTTTATTTTTTCCGGATGCATAGCAAGGTCTAACAATAATCCTTCAGTTCCCCTAATTCTCCACATGGTCTCATAAGGTTCGCAGATGGAGCCGAAAAGGCAGAACTTGTCTTTGTTGCGCTCAATGTCCTCCGCAAAACTGGGAAGCGTACCAAAACTGTCGCCACAGTTTATAATATCGCAGCGTTTTTCAAAGTATCTTCTATCGTCGCGAGGATCATCAAAGGTAAAATTCAGTAATTCTTCAGCGCTTTTTACCGAAAAGTCCAGGAACATGGGCATGGGAGCATCAAACATTTTCTTTACAGTGCAACCAAACCCGCTTTTGAAAACTACATAATCTGGTGTTTTTTCGAGAATTACACAACTTTCGACTTTTGGGTCCATGTTGGGCGAAATCACTTTTACATCGAGGTCGTAATATTCATAAATATCAGTTTCTTCGGGTAAGTTAAATGCTTTTTTCCAGTTGGAAAGAAAACCGCTCCAGTAAAAGTCAGTTAATGGTACTCTATCTGGTTCTTCATGGTCTCGCAAGGCGGTGAGCACTCTCTTTATTTTTTGCTCGGCTTTTGACATGTTTTATTGACCTCCTTTTGTTTGCTGGGCTACTGTTTGACGGCTCCAAAGGTTAGCCCTCTGATGATATAGCGGTTGGCAAATATGGTAACAAGTAAGGGGGGAATCATGATGACCAGAGAACTGGCTGCTATATCCCAGTATTGTGGCCCCCTCAGAGTTGTTAAGCCGGCCATCTGAAGTGGTAAGGTTTTGGCATTTTCGAAAGTCAGGGTTAATGCAATTAAGAATTCATTCCACGAAAAAATAAAGGAAAACAAGAAAGAAACTGCTATACCTGGTATGGCAAGAGGCATTAGGATAGTAAAAAGTGCTTTCCAGCGTGAACAGCCATCAACCAGGGCGGCTTCTTCGAGTTCTTTGGGTAAATCAGAAAAGAATTCTTTTACAATCCAGGTTACTATAGGTAGGTTCATGACACTGTATACAATTATTAAACTCAGTACATTGTCAAGCAATTGCAATACATTAAAAAGTATGAAGAAAGGCATAGCTAAAGCTACAGGAGGGAACATTCTTTGCGACAAAATAAAAAAGCAATATCTTCGTTTTTCCATCTTCTGTATTGAAATCTGGTTAGAGCGTAACCAGCCATTACTCCTAAAACTAAGGTTATCAAGGAGCTGCAAAGAGCTACTATTAAGCTGTTTTTTAGGTAAAGCCCATCTTCTCCCAGGATTTTCATTACCTGGTATTTTGCTTCGCCAGGAGCTGTTTTACCGAAAAGGTGAAGCCATCCCAGAAGGCTGGGCTTAAAGTCGATAAAAGGAAAAAATTTGGGTATCATGGTGTAAACCGTTCCGTGTTCTTTTAAAAGAAGTTATAAAATTGTAGTAGATTGGAAACAGGGCAAAAATTAACCACACAAGAAGGACTGTATAGATCAGGACCTTGCTTGTTTTACTTCTTAGTTTAAAAAATGTTCCCGCCATTATCGCATCGCTCCTGTTTTTCTCATAAACTTCATAAAATAAGTGAACATTATGATGATTATTATCAGCTGAAACCAGGACATGGCTGTGCCGTAACCCAGGTTGAAAGCTCTAAAACCCTTCAAGTAGATATAAAAATTGAGAGTTTCTGTTGCTGTTCCCGGTCCTCCTCCAGTGAGTATGTATACAGTGTCAAAAACTTTGAAAGCATCAATGGTTCTCAAAAGGATGACAGTAATTATAATGGGCAAAGCCGTAGGGAGAGTGATTTCAAAAAAAACTCGGGCATGAGAGGCACCATCAACTACTGCAGCTTCTAACAGTTCTTCAGGGATAGATTCAAACGCTGCCAGTATTGTGAATATCATAAAGGGAGTCCATTGCCATACGTCTACCATGACCAGAGACCAAAAAGCTGTATCCCCCTTCCCCAACCATTCTATAGGGGCTATCCCCAACCAGCCTAAAAAATAATTTAATGGTCCCCTTTTATAATCAAGGATCATCTTCCAGGCGTAAGAAATTGCTACTGGAGAAAGAAGCATGGGAAGCATATAGGCTACTCGGAGAAAGTTTTTACCAGCAATTTCTCTCTGTAGCAAGTTGGCAATTATGATACCGAGTACCAACTCAATACAGATAACTGTACCAACATAGGCAAAAGATAACTTGAAAGCATGGATAAAGCGAGGGTCATTAAACATATCAATAAAATTCTTAAAAGCAATAAACTTGAGGTGCTGGGTAGCGGGGTTCCATTTGCTTAGGGACATGTAAATGGAGAATATCAAGGGAAAGATGGCTAATGCAAGCACAAAAATTACTATGGGAAGTATTAAAGTATATTTCATTCTTCGATCAGCTCGAGAGAGAGAAATCATTTTTGCTCATCCTTTCTCCCCGCCTTCCTTAAAGCAAAAGGAAGGCGGGGAAAGAATCCCACTTTAAATCTCTTATTCTAATCCGAGATGCTGCTTGTAGAACTTGATTTGCTCTTCTCTTCCTAAGCGGTCTGTAATTGCTTCCCATTCTTCAGCACACATGTTCATAGCTTCTTCTGCCGTATTTTCTCCAGAAAGTACAGTAGTTAAGTACAACTCATATACGTCCATATATTCTGCAGAACCAGGAATACGCATGTCGATTACTGCATTGGGGTGTTCAGTAACAGCAAGAGTATTCGCGATATACTCGCGGGCTTCTTCTTCCGTCCATCCTGCTTCTACCCAAGGTTCGAGGTTGGTTACGTGCGACTTTCTCCAGGGTTGGTAGCCACTGAAAGGATTAGCTACGTCCTTGGCACTTATTTCTGGACTGATCATGTATTTAATGAAATCCCAGCAAAGGTCTGGGTAGTCGGTGGTGGAAGTTATAAAGAAAGACCAACCATTGAAGCAATGCACTGGTGCATAATTGACTTCTTCGGTTTTCACCCATTGCTGAGTTTGCCAATCCCAGTATTCGTTACTACCGGGAGGCAAAGCATAACCAATCTTGCCTTTTACCAGCGACTGCTTGTCGTGAGAATTAGGCCCTATGTCACCCCAGTCGATTGCCATGGCTGCATGACCCAGGATCATTTCATTGATCACGTCTCCTCTTACCCAGTCCAGACCAGGTCCGCAACCCCGCTGACCCATTTCTACAAACTTTTCGATACCTTTAATCCATCCTGGGCTGTTAACTAAAGGCTTCATATCAGGGGTGAAATAAAGAATACCCTGTGCTGGTGCTTTATCTCGTGGCACTACTGCATAGGGAGCTACCCAGGGTAAGGAATAAAAGTAGGTTTGGGCTCCTCTTTTGGTGCTTCTTACAAACCCGTATTCTACTTCTCCGTCATTGTCCCAGTCCCATCCGTTGAAGAATTCGGCCACATCAATAAGTTCATCAAGGGTTTGAGGGGGGACATTGTAGTAGTAACCATATTTTTCCTTGAATTGTTCGCGATAGTCAGGATTGTTTAAGATGTCTTTTCTGTAAAAGAGATACATATTGTCGTTATCACAAATCAGCCCGTAAGTTTTACCACCAAACATGTTTTTGAGCTTGATTCCGTCAGGCACATCTTCTTCATATTGCACTTCTGGATCTTTAAGATAATCATCCAGAGAAATCACATATCCCCATCCTACTAAATCAGCCATCCAGATATTACCTGCAAGTAGTATATCGAAAGCCTTGCTTCTTGTAGCCGCAGCTTGTTGCATTTTGGGAAATAAATCAGCAAAAGCAACTTCTATTACTTCTACTCGATTTCCCGTCATTTTGCCCCATTCTTCTCCATGCACTTTCACTGGACCACTTACCCAGGGGCCTGTCATGGCCAGAACTTTTATAGTTTTTCCCTCGGCCCAGGCAAGGCTGCTGATTCCAACAACCAACAAAGCCGTAATACTTAACACTATTAGCTACTTTCTCACTGAACATCTCCTCCTTTTTAGTAATGGCAAAGTTTTGTTGGAACCAAAAGGCATGCTTGTCTTGTTAGGCTCTGCACCTCCCTTCCAAGAAATTTTTGCAATTGATTACTTAAATCCAAGAATAAGCATAGAAAATGGAAAAGCTTTTGTCAACCCACTTATTTGTCTTTTTCTATCATATAGCAGGTATTCCAACGTTTTGTTTTCTATCTTATTTTTGCAAACGGTTTCTATATTGGTTTTAAATTTTTCTTTTTAAAGAACGAGTTTTTTCTTTTACGCCGGGTATTTTCAGCTGGCGAAATTTTGCATCGCGGAGTTTTGAGTAACTTGCTTGGTGAGAAATTAAACGGTTTTTTTATCAGTGTTTACACGGAAAAAAAGAGGGATTACAGTCCCTCTTTTTTTCCGTGCTTAAAGGTTATTCAGGTTCTCCAGGCCAGGACCCTTCTACGCCTTCTACTGCCCACTCGATGGTAAGAAGTTCTTCCAGGGACAATCTTTCTCCTTCTCTTACCCGGAGATTACCTTTGCGATCATAAATGGGGCCGTTGAAAGGACTGAAGACATATTCAGGATCAGACATAGCTTTCTCAAGAAGCTCAACCAGCTCTAAGGCATTTACTTCTCCATACATGGGGTCGTTTACTACAAAGTTTTTAAGCCTTTCCTCAAAAACTGGATTCACAGGTACTCCGAAATCAGCTCCCAGTTCTACTGCTTTTTCTCTGAGTAGCCACCAGTAGTCGACATTTTCCAGATTTTTATTGTTGTAATATCCGGCGTAGATTTTGGCAAAGAAGTCAAAATATATGGCTTCCCAATGGACCAACTGTCCGGAAACCACCGACTCTTTTGCGAAGTTCAACATAGGGGAATAATGCCCGAAACTTGGTAGGCCATGTTCCTGGGCTACCTGCACTACGGTAGGAGAATCTTCGGTAAAAGCTAAGACGTCCACGCCTTCGGCAATAAGAGATTCGGCAGCTTCCTTGGCACCAGTTGGATCATACCAGGCGCTCTGAAGCCAGCGCACAAAAACTTTTGCATCAGGGTTAACCCGTCTTGCGCCCAGGGTAAAAGCATTGATGTGGCGCTTAAGTTCTGGTATGGGGAAAGTGGCTACATACCCGATTTTGTTGGATTTGGTAAGTGCTCCAGCCATAATTCCATTCAAGTAATAAATCTGATGAAAATCAGCCATATAGGTAGCCATGTTAGGTGCTCGCTTGAAACCTGAGCAATGGAAGAATATTCTATCCGGGTACCTTAAAGCTGCATTGAGTGTTCCGTCCATGAACCCAAAGCTGGTGGTAACCACTACATCAACCTTTTCTTGGTTGATAACTCGGTCGATTACCCCTTCTACTTCACCTTCGGGTACATTTTCAACATAAATTGTTTCTAACCAGGGGTATGCTTCGTCGACAATTTGACGCGCCTGTTCGTGAGCGTAACTCCACCCGTAATCACCAATGGGTCCTACATAGATGAAAGCAGCTTTGATTTTTTCCTGGGCTGATGCTACGCCAAGAATGGCGAAACCCAATATCAGAACTAAACACAAAGAAACAAGCTTTTTACTGTACAACCTTCCCAAATTAACCACCTCCTAAAATTATTATAAGAAACAGCGTCTTTTATGACTCGCCCCGCTTGTAAGGCTTGCCAAGCGAAGCGGGAGCGCCAATTTTTTTATGCAAGGCTAATCTGGAAAACAAAAGGAGGGCAATGATTGGGAAGAGATACGGCAAGGAGTTCAGAAGTTCAGCTGCTACCCAGGGCTGAAGTCTGAACGATAGGTGGTACAGAGCTCCGAACAGATATCCTCCAATCATGCCATAAAGTGGATTCCAGAAAGCAAAAATAGTTAGAGCTACTGCCAACCATCCCATACCAGCAGTCATTCCGTATGCCCAGGAAGGTCTGTATACGATGGATAGATAAGCACCAGCGAGGCCCGCCATAACGCCTCCTATGAAGACGCAAATGTAACGTACTTTCCACACATTGACTCCCATCACGTCCGCCGCAGCAGGATTTTCGCCGACAGACCTTACCAAGTTGCCCCATCTGGTATGGGAAAGCAGAAACCAAAGGATGACTGATAGTGCTATGGCAAGGTGAACGATAACACTTTGCCCTTCAAACAGTATTTTCCCAAGCAGAGGAATCCTGTTCAGGTAGGGAATATGCACCCTGGCCAGACTGTCTTGTAGAGTTTTTCCTTCGAAATGTCTTCCTAAAACACCGGTTAACCCAAGTCCAAACATAGTTAAAGCCAGCCCCGAGACTACCTGATTTGCCCTCAAGGTAACGCTCAAAAAAGCATGTATTAGTGAGGCACCACCACCCACAAGCATTCCCACCACTATACCGAACCAGGGATTGGCGGATAAGTAGGTGGTTACAAAAGCTGCAAATGCACCCAGAATCATCATTCCTTCCACTCCAAGGTTGAGGACACCGGAGCGCTCTGCATAGATTTCACCCAGAGTAGCGATAACCAGGGGCGTTCCGTAAAGCAATGAGCGTACCAAAACACTTTCTATCCAGGAGAGCGTGTCCAAGGTTACATTCCTACCTCCCCGTTTTTGGTTAGTTTTAATCCATACCGCATAAATCTTTCTCCAGCAATGAGGAAGAAAATAATCAGTCCGTTAAAAACGTGTACCATTTGAAATGGTATTCCTAATGAAACTTTGAGAGCATCACCGCCAGACATTAATGCTCCGAAGAGAAAAGCAGAAAGCGGTACTGCCAGGGGGTTGGCCCTGGCTAACCAGGCCACGATTATGGCAGTATAACCGTAACCAAGAGAAATGTGTGAAGGGTGACGCAGGAGGTGATGAATGCCACTAACCTCTCCCGCTCCAGCTACGCCACTGAGGCCTCCCGAAAGGAACATCACCCACAAAGTGACCATTTCCTGCTTGATGCCTACTAGCTTAGCAGTTTGGGGATTTTGACCACTTACTCGAAGGCGAAAACCAAAGGTTGTATAACGGAGTATGATGTAACAAGCAAGAGCTATTAGAAAGCCCAGTACCAGGGTCAAGATAGGAATACGTGTACCGCTTATAGTACTCAGCCAGGCCTCTTTTGGAAACATATCAGTATACGCAAACCCTCTCGCGCTTTTTCCTTTCCAGGGTCCATGAATAAGGTAGAGTACAATGTTGGAGGCCACATAATTGAGCATCAAAGTTACTATGGTTTCATTGACCGAAAATTTGGCTTTGAAGTAACCAGGGAGTAAAGCCCACATTCCTCCAGCGAGGAAACCCAGGAGGAACATTGCAGGAATTATCAATGTGGGAGGTAAACCAGAAAAAAGAGCTACCCAAGTAGCAGCGCATGCTCCAAGAAGGATTTGGCCTTCCGCTCCAATGTTCCAGGTTGAAGCTTGAAAGGCTAATGTTAAACCTGAACCAACTATTAAAAGAGGTATGGTTCTGGTTAAAGTTTCTGAAAGGGCATACCAGCTCCCGAAGGCTCCTTTGAACAGCGTTTGATAGCCTTTTAGGGGATGGATTCCATAAGCAGCGAAAATTAAGCTAACCACTCCCAAAGCAGCAATCAGGGCTAAAGCCGATATACCGACAACACTGGTTGGCACGGGTTGTAGATGTTCTACCAGGGTTAACTTCTTTATTTTCAACGTGTTTCCTCCTTTACTCCACCCATCCAGAGGCCAACTTGAGCCAGATCTTCTTCACTCCATCCCTGTTGAGGTCTTTCCTTTTTGCCAATTATTTTTCCCCGAAAGAACACCAGAATGGTATCTGCAAGCAACATTACTTCGTCAAGGTCGCTTGAAACAAGCAAGACACCAGAGCCTCTCGAAGAGTTCTCAAGAAGCAGCTGGTGAATGAAAGCGGTTCCAGCGATATCCAACCCTACAGTTGGTTGAGCTGCTATAATTAAGCGGGGATGACGGGAAAGCTCTCTGGCTAGCACCACACGTTGTTTATTACCTCCTGAAAGCAACCCTACCGGTAGTTCAATGTTTTGAGGATTGATAGCGTATTCCTTAACAAGGCGCACAGCTTTTTCCTTCACCTTTTTCCAGTTTATCCAGGGACCTTTCGCGAAGGGACTACGGTGAAAACTTCGTAAAACCAGATTTTCACTAATATTCATCTGTTCTACAAGGGCTAACCTTCGGTCTTCGGGTATATAAGCTATTCCTTCTTGTAAAAGGTCTGCAGGTTGTATTTTTGTAAATTCTTTTCCATTTACTATTATTTTACCCTTTTTAGGATATCTTAGGCCAGATAGTATTTCCACCAGCTCTTTCTGGCCATTGCCGGATATCCCAGCTATACCAACAATTTCTCTGGCTCGTACTTGAAAAGACACTCCTTGTAGGGCAAGTATGTTTCTATCCCCAGTTGCCCACAGGTCCGATACTTCAAGCACGGTTTCTCCAAAATCCGACACCCGAGGTTTTTTAGCGGTCAACTCAATACTTTTACCTACTACAAGCTCTGCGAGTTCTCGCAATGTTACTTTGGTAGGTTCGAAAGAGCCAACCACCTTTCCTTTGCGAAGCACAGTTATGGTATCTGCAATTTCCACGGCTTCTTCGAGTTTGTGGGTTATGAATATACAGGTTTTCCCTTCTTTTTTCATTGAGCGCAAAGTCGAGAAAAGCCCCTCGATTTCTCTGGGAGTCAGCACTGAAGTAGGTTCATCGAGAATAAGGATTTTAGCACCTCGATAAAGAGCCTTGAGAATTTCTACTCGCTGTTGTTCGCCAAGAGAAAGTTGCCAGATTCTTGCTTGAGGGTCCACGGGGAGACGGAAAGCATTTGACATATTTTTTATTTCTTCTTCAAGCTTCCTGTTGGGAAGCGTAAAAGGAGTATGTTTCAAACCTAAGACGATGTTTTCAAGTACAGTGTGAGTTTCAACCAGTTTAAAGTGCTGGTGAACCATGCCTATTCCGAGTTCGATGGCTCGCCTGGGTGAGGTGATGTGTACTTCTTTGCCCTGGAGTAAAATGCTACCCTCATCGGGTTGATACAACCCGTAAAGGATGTTCATAAGGGTTGATTTGCCCGCTCCGTTTTCTCCAAGAATGACATGGATGCTACCCTGTTTAACGCCAAAAGTGATATGGTCGTTTGCTAAATTATTGGGTGGAAAGCGTTTGGTTACTCCCCTGAATTCAAGGACAAAGTTATTGGTGTGTTCTAAACTTGTTTTTATAACCATAGTCATAATTTTATCAGTATTTGGTGATTTTAAAAGTGCAGGACTTACCAAATGAATGGGATTTATCACCAATTAAAAAGAGGGGGCAGCGCTGCCCCCTCTTTTTAATTGGTGGCCCATAAAGTTCAGTGCTTCGCTCAGACTTAGAAGCTTTTCTCGGCTTGATCGAGGTTGTCTTTGGTTATAACTGCTGGTTCGATAAGCATGACTTTTTGAGCTGGCTTCTCGCCTTTTCTTAAGTAGTTAACCAGTATTTCAAAAGCTGTTGATGCCTGTTTGCCCGGGAATTGCTCAATGGTTGCATCGAGAATACCTTCTTCGATAAGCTTCAAAGCCTCAGGCAAAGCGTCGAAACCTACAGTTATGGTTTCTTTTACATCAATTTTGCCACTCGCATCCATAGCCTGAATGGCACCCAAAATCATTTCATCATTAGCACCAAACACTGCATCAATCTGAGGAGTACTCATTATGAAGTCCTCCATTACCTTCATACCATCATCACGCCGGAAATTAGCAGTCTGGCTTTTTACGGTTATCTGAGGATACTGGTCAATTATTTCGTGAAAACCTGCGCTCCGGTCAATGGCGGGACCTGCTCCTGGGGTACCAGTAAGTTCAATGACTACACCTTTTGGCTCCCCATACTTTTCCTTTAATTTTTCCACTATAAATTGAGCTGCCTTACGACCACCTTCTGTATTATCGGCACCAACATGGCAGAGAATCTCAACTGGAGCACCTTCCTTAATCCTTCTATCTACGGTGACAACTGGTATATTGGCTTTGTTTAATGCTTCAATAGCAGGAATGACTGCCTCGACTTCGATGGGTACCAGGAGCACTCCGTTTACACCTCGGATAATCATGTCCTCAATTATAGAGATTTGCTTGGAAACTTCGTTTTGAGCTTCCAAAGATATTACTTCAATATCACCGAGTTGTTGTGCTTTTTGTTTGACGGCGTCTTCTAAGAAAGCAAACCAGGCAAAAGAAAGGCTTGGGAAAGACAATCCGATAGTCAATTTTTGAGCAACTGCCACTCCTCCAAAAAGTACTGCCACTATCACCATTAAAAGAGCCACTCTGATTAACCATTTCATGAATCATCGACCTCCCTTTGGATATAAGCAAGTTTTCTTTTTGACTCAAATTTTGATGTCAGAGTTATTTTTGTTCGGTGCACCTCCTTTCTATCAGGTTGTTCTGAAGCGTCTTTTGAGTTTATCGAGCAAGACGGCAAGGATTATGATAAAGCCTTTAACTATCATCTGCCAGTAAGGTTGCACTCCAAGCAGGTTGAGCCCATTGGATATTACACCTATAAGCAATGCACCGACCAGAGTACCGTAGACGCCTCCTTCACCGCCCATAAGGCTGGTGCCACCGATTATAACTGAAGCAATGACGTCTAACTCATATCCCTGCCCTGCTACCAGTTCTCCAGAGTTAAGCCGGGAAGTAAGAATAAGAGCGCTTAATCCAGAAAGAAAGCCCAAAATAGTAAATGCCGATATTTTATATCGCTCAACCATAATACCTGAAAGCAATGCAGCTTCTTCGTTACCGCCAATGGCGTAAATATAGCGTCCAAACACTGTTCTTTTCAATACTATGCCGGCTATTATAACTATGGAGATGAAAATAACTACTGGAAAGGGAATAGGACCTACCATGCCGGCTCCTATAAAGCGAAAGGCCTGACTCATACCAGCAATGGGTTTTCCCTGGGCCACAAGGAGGGTTGCTCCCCGAAAAATGCTCATCGAACCAAGGGTCACGATAAATGGGTGCAAACCCCCTTTGGTGGATATAAAACCATTCATAAAACCTATTCCGCCACCAATCAACAAGGGAATGACGATACTGAGAAAGAGGCTGCCTCCCCATTTTACCTGAAAAGCCGCAGCAATAATTCCGCAAAAAGCAACAATAGAGCCAACTGAAAGGTCAATACCAGCCAGAAGAATTACAAAAGTCATTCCTACTGCAATAACCCCGATGATGGATACCTGACGGATTACGTTCAGTATGTTCAGGGGGTGGAAGAAAATAGGGTTTAATGCACCGAAAATAACACAAACTACTATAAAGGCAAGGAGTATTCCTGCCTTGTCCCAGAATATAAAAAACCGTTCGACGAAACTCTTTTGGGTTTCTTGTTCGTCACTGATTAACTGCATTTTTTGCATTACCCCCCACCGCTAAGCTCAGGATAGCTTCCTGTGTGGCTTCTTCTCGATTGAGCTCACCAACAATTCTTCCTTCACGCATTACCAGGATTCGGTCGCTCATTCCAAGGATTTCGGGTAACTCAGAAGAAACCATGATGATACCCACTTTTTTTTCGATAAGTTTATTCATGAGGTGGTAGATTTCAACCTTGGCTCCCACATCAATACCCCGAGTTGGCTCATCAAAGAGGTAGATATCACAGTTGCGAGCAAACCACTTTCCAAGCACTACTTTTTGTTGATTGCCTCCTGAGAGAAACATTACCTTCTGGTAAAGTGAAGGAGTTTTTATATTCATCTGTTTGACCATTTCCTCTCCTATTTCAAGTAGCCGCTGGTCATCGACAAACCCCCGTTGAGAAATCTGAGGCAAAACAGGAAGTCCTATGTTGTCAAGCACCGAGAGAAGAAGCACTAAACCCTGCGTTTTGCGTTCTTCCGGAAGCAGGGCCATTCCAAAATTGATAGCTTCAACAGGTGAGTTAATCTGGACTTTTTCTCCTCTTATGTAAATTTCCCCTTTATCAATTGGGTCCACGCCATAAATTGCTCTGAGTAGCTCGGTTCTTCCTGAACCAACCATTCCAGCAATGCCAAGGATTTCCCCTCTTCTTAGGGAAAAAGAAATATTCTCCAGAACACCGTGACGGGTAAGCCCTTCTACTCTCAAGATTTCTTCTCCAGGAGTGTGAGGAATACGTGGAAATTTATTGGTTATGTTTCTTCCAACCATCATTCGGATTATGTCTTCCATATTGATTTCTTCGAGGTTTCTGGTTGCAATGTGTTTTCCATCTCGCAGGACAGTTACTCGATCACAAATTTTAAAAATCTCTTCCAGGCGGTGTGAAATATAAATGATGGTTACTCCCTTTTCTTTTAAAAAACGAATTATCCGAAAAAGGGTTTCTATTTCTTTTTGAGCCAGGGCTGCCGTGGGCTCATCCATAATTAAAATCTTGGCATTTAAAGATAGCGCTTTTGCTATTTCCACGACTTGTTTTTTGGCAACCCCAAGGTCTCGAACTTTTGCATCAACATCAATATCAACATCTAAGAAATCAAGCAACTTTTTAGCTTCCTGGCGTATTCTGGTCCAGTCTACCAGGCCACGAGGGGTGAGGAAATGGTGGCCCATGAAAATGTTTTCGGCAACAGTAAGAGCGGGAATTAAATTGAACTCCTGGTAGATAGCAGCAATGCCTCTGGCGAGAGCTTCGTGAGGAGTATGAAAGTCTACAGGTTTTCCTTCGTAGTAGATCTCTCCAGAAGTGCGACGATGAACACCGGTCACTATTTTAATAAGCGTGGATTTACCTGCTCCGTTTTCCCCCACCAGGGCATGCACTTCACCCTGTTTTACATCAAAACTTACTTCATCAAGAGCCAGAACTCCTGGAAAACGCTTGCTAACTTTTTCAAAGCGAAGGATTACATTTTCAGGCAAGTTAGGCCTCCGGACCAAAATGCTTGAGCATTACCAGATTTTCCTTGTCACTCAAGTTAGTTATGGTTATTCCCTCTCGGGCTGCTTTGTAAGTGACAAATAGTTCGTCTTTGGTCATTTGTCCGAAACGGATTAACTGAGGTGACTCAATTTCAAGAGTGCCAAAACGACCATGTCCTTCAATCACAATGACTCCATAAGGTCCGTTTTCTTTAATGGTTACCGAACTTCTTGGAAATACAGTAAGCTCTTTCGCAGCAAAAAATTCGCTGCTATAGACTACCCAGTTTTCTTCATATCCTTCGGCGTGCATTTCTTCAATTGCTTTTACTGGTTTGGGAGGAAGAAAGTGATCTTCAAAGAAGTTGGGATTTAGGTTTGCTTCCCAGTCAAGCAAGTCCACTATGTAGTCCAGATCTTTTTTGTGCTCTTCGGGAACGTCTTTTACCAGAAGATCCCAAGAAAGATAATTGTCCCATACGATGTTTTGAAACATAGCGAACACATCTGATGCTCTCTGGGGTTCGTAGGTCAAAAGCGAACCAGGAGCATGAAGTATTCCAGGAGGCACATTCCAGCCAGTACCTAATTTCAGTTTATAAGCCCTGGAATAATAGAGAATGCCGTTATCTCCTTTATCCCAATTTTTCAAACAATTTATGATATCTTCACGCTTGGTGCCTGGATTAAGACCGAAAAAGGTATAAGGGAAATAGCCACCGTGATTGTTTAGTTGCTTTGGAAAATAATAGCCTTCTGGTTTGCCAAGCTGGCCCACTTTTGCAGCTTTTTCATCGTCAAGATGCACATGATGGGGAAGAGGGTTCATGTTATCGAAGAATTTGGCAAACATGGTCCATCCACCATATTTTTGCATTATTTGCTCACCAAGAATTTCTTTCCCCATAAGCTCGATTGCGTCTTTAAGAAGTACTTTGTGTGCTTTGTTGCCATCTTCAAAGTAGATGTAACTTAATCCTTCGTCAGGGAGGGTTTCTGGACCATTGTCAGCTTTTACTGTGGAAGCAAACCATCGCTCATCGATACCTCCACGATGAGCTCCAAAGGCATAATAATCATCGGGATGAAGCTTGAGTCTTTTTCCCGGAATACAGAAGGCACGGGGTACCCAGGTCGGAAAAAGGCGAAACACACCTTTTCCCTGTTCAAGGGCGTTTTCAATAATACTTTTCGCATTGTTATCCATACCGGTATCCCCTTTCTCTAATTGGTTACGAAAAATTGCTTGTTAACGTTTTCTTTAATGTAACATAAGGCAAAAATATGTGTCAACCATCCGAAGGATTGAAATTTATTCCATAAACTGCTACGATAGGTAAAAAAGCATGACAACGTTTTCAAATGCCTTCCATTAAAGACGTTGCTAAACTGGCAGGGGTTTCTATTGCTACTGTATCCAGAGTTATAAACAACTCGGGAAAAGTTAGTCCGGAGAAGCGTTCCCGAGTTATAGAAGCTATTGAAAAACTAAATTATCAACCTAACCTTCTGGCTCGGGGATTGCGTCAACAGAAAACTCGGCTTGTAGGATGTCTGGTCCCGGATGTGGAGAATCTCGTTTTTGCCAGGTTGGCTAAGTATCTTGAGGAATTTCTTTCTGCCCGGGGCTATAGCGTCATTCTCTGTAATACCAACAACGACAAAAACAAAGAAAGGAACTATCTCTCAGTACTGGTTCAGAGAAAGGTAGATGGCATTATTTTCTCCAGGGTTTCTGATGAAAGCATTCTTTTTATGTCTTCTTATTTCAGGCAGGTTCCTTATGTCGTTCTGGATAGGACTCTGGAGATAGAATTTGCACCGACGGTAAAACTCGATAACTTTCTGGGAGGTTTCCTGGCGGCTCGACATCTTGTCGAGCTGGGGCATCGTTGCCTTGCTTGCGTAACTGGTCCTTTAAAAATAAGGTTGTGCAGAGAAAGACTTGAGGGCTTTCGCGAGGGTCTTAAAGTAGCGGGTATTGATCTCCGCAATGAATACATTGTTGAAAGTGATTTTAAAATTAATGGTGGCAAAGAAGCCGCCCTAAGGATGCTTGCAACTGGCAATTTGCCCACCGCAGTTTTTGCACATAACGACATGATGGCATTTGGAGTCATGCAGGCTTTTCGTAGCGAGGGGCTGGATATTCCCAGAGATATCTCGGTGGTTGGTTTTGACAACATACCCCTCTGTGAGGTAGTTTCTCCTTCTCTTACCACAGTAGCGCAGCCCTTTGAGGAAATGGCTCGTTTGGGAGTGGAATTACTTGACAGTTTGATCAGAGGTGAAAAAGTTACCCAAAAGGTCATGGTGGTTAAACCCTATCTGGTGATTCGCTCTTCGACTGCCCCACCTCGAGTTGCCTAAAAACGGGTTGTGTTCGTTTTTTTCTCTGCTGACTATTATTAAATGTTAATTCCACAGGAGACAGAACTCAAACAAAAACCTGTCTCCTGTGGATGCTGGTCAACGGATCATCCGAGTATTGCCTTCAAGTCTTCTTCGGGTGTAGTTATTGGAAGAAGATTAAACTGGTCTTTCAAAACATTGTATACTGCTGGTTTTACAAATGCAGGCATACTGGGTCCAAGCCGAATATTTTTTATGCCCAAATGCAAGAGGGTTAAAAGTATGGCAACCGCTTTTTGTTCATACCACGACAAAATAAGAGAAAGGGGTAGTTCATTTACTCCTACCCCAAAAGCTTCTGAAAGGGCCAGGGCAATCTGGATGGCAGAATAAGCGTCATTGCACTGTCCTACATCAAGCAAGCGGGGTATGCCTTCT
Organism: Thermatribacter velox; assembly: GCF_038396615.1. Lineage (NCBI taxonomy): Bacteria > Pseudomonadati > Atribacterota > Atribacteria > Atribacterales > Thermatribacteraceae > Thermatribacter > Thermatribacter velox. The sequence goes on along the minus strand of NZ_CP121689.1, from coordinate 1,002,219 downwards.
ATAGTACCGAAATCAAGCTTGTTGAAGCGGTACTTGCCGCAAGCTAAAGTGAGGATTACGCAATTCTGGGGGACCATTTGGGCGAACTGGGTATAGTAATTACGCCCTGGTTTCGCCCCATCGCATCCACCTATGAGGAAAAAGTGCTTTATTTTACCCTGTTTGACCGCTTCAATAACTTTTGGAGCAACACTCAGAACCGCATTTCTGGCAAAACCCACAGTGATAGATTTTTCAGGTTCGTCCTGTTCAAACCCTGGTAGAGAAAGCGCTTTTTCAATAACCGGGCCGAAGTCACGATCGCTGATATGCAGCACGCCAGGCCAACCTACAGGCCCGCAGGTAAAAATTCTGTCTTTGTAGCTTTCCCTTGGTTTCTGAATGCAGTTGGTAGTCATGAGAATAGCTCCCGGAAAAGCATCGAATTCTTTTTGCTGATTCTGCCAGGCGCTTCCATAGTTGCCTACAAGATGAGGATATTTCTTTAAACCGGGGTAACCATGGGCTGGCAACATTTCGCCATGGGTATAGATGTTTATACCCTTATCCTGCGTCTGTTGCAATAGTGCTTCAAGGTCAACCAAGTCATGACCTGAGACCACTATGGCTTTGCCAGCTTTTGGGGTGATGCGCACTGGTGTAGGTTGAGGGTGGCCAAAACGTTCAACATGCCCATTGTCTAAAAGTTCCATGGCTTTTAAGTTCCATTTACCTACTTCTAAAGCCTTGGAAAGCAATTCTTCCAGAGAATAGTTGTTACGAGTTAAGAAATCCAAGGTGTCGTAGAAAAAGTCGTACAACTTTTGGTCCTCTTTGCCAAGAATCCGGGCGTGATGGGCGTATGCTGCAATGCCTTTGAGACCATACAGAACACAGTGTTTGGCCCCAGCAATTTCTTCGCCAAGGCTTTCTATGTCTTTCTCGAGACTGAATGCTTCTCCTCTCCGTACCATTTCAGAGGTGTCCCAACTTTCTTGAACTACGAACTGAGCTGGTCCCTCTAAATTTTCCGGAGCGAGGCCCTGTTTTCTGCAGGATTCTTCGTAGAGTGTCCGTGCCCGTTCTTTTATTTTGCTTGCTTTTTTGATTCTCTCGGCAAGCTGTTGAGGGTCAAAATCAACGTTGGTAAGGGTTGCAAAGAGTGCTTCCAAAGCAAAGCGGTCGATTTCTCCATCCTGCAAACCATTTCTCCTCGCTCTCGTCATATACTGCCCTATTCCTTCCAGCAAGTACACCAGTAAATCCTGCAGAGATGCCACTTCTGGGTCCTTACCACACACACCGAATGCGGTACATCCTGTACCCTGTGCCGTTTGTTCACATTGATAACAGAACAATTTCACTCACCTCCCATTATTTTTGGACTTAAAGTCGGCGAGAGAATAGGATGCGAAAAATTCGCCAAACATTCTTCCTATCTCGCCAACCAGATTTCCCATTATGCATTTTTTGAATGGACAGTCTTTTTTGTTAAGAAGACAGGCATTAGGGCTGAATTTGCCTTCTATGGCTTCGTATATTTCAAGAAGATTTATTTGTTGGGGTTCTTTAGCAAGTGTTACGCCTCCCTTCGGTCCTCGCTTCGATTTGACGAGACCCGCTTTATGGAGCCTTTGGAGCACTTTTGCCAGGTGATTTCTGGATACTCCTATTTCCGAAGCAAGAACAGCAACCTGCTGAGGTTCTGGATGTGCTTGCGCAATTTTTACCATGCTATGCAAGGCTATCGAAGTTGCCTCCTGCATCCTGAAGGGATGTGCCATATCCTTTTTCACCTCTTTTAGGTATTTTAATACTTAAATACTTAAATTGCAAGAGCACTGAAAAAGATTTTGGATTTCTCACTAGAGTGAAACGTCTTGACAAAGCTTTGTTCCATGATATATTTATGAGTGCGTGCCGAAGTGGCGGAAATGGCAGACGCGCTGGAATCAGGATCCAGTGGGTGAAAACCCGTGGGGGTTCAACTCCCCCCTTCGGCACCAGTTTGTAGCTTTCTTGGCAAGCTGGGCCCTCTGGGTTCTCTTCGATGTTTGTTCGCCTTGCTGCTGCCCGCTGAATCCAGTGGGTGGTAGATTTCAATGCCCCGCGTTATAAAAATCGTAAAATCTTTGACATGGCGAGAGTATCTTGCGCGCTTTCTTGCGGAAAAGCGCCTTAACGGGTGTCGGGAAACAACAATAAATGATTACCGCTACTATATCCCACGCTTCTTCGAAGGTTTAACCCTTGAAGACTGGGAAGGCATTCAGAAAAGGGTTAATGAGTACTTTTCTTCTGACTTAGCCCCAGCTACCTTCAATATTCGCCGAGCCTACCTTAAAGCCTTCTTCAACTACCTGGTGCAACAAGGCGCGGTACCACAAAATCCTATAACTTTTAAAAAACGTAAAACAGAAAGCAAAATGCGTGCTGTACCGCCTGAAATCTTACAAAAATTGTTACGATTGCCGGACAAAAATACTTTTGCCGGGTTGCGTAACTATACCCTGCTTCTACTTACTTTAGATACTGGCATACGACCTAAGGAAGCCCTTTCGCTTTTGCCTGAGCATTTTAACCTTGAAGCGCGGGAAGTGACTATTCCGGGTGGGATTGCAAAAACCAAAGCCCCAAGGACTCTACCCCTTTCATCCCTAACTGTACAATGGTTACACCGTCTATTATCTGTTCGTCATTCGGCTTGGCACAATGCCCCTGTTTTTTGCACGTGGGAAGGAAAACCAATGCAACGCAATTCGTGGACAAAAATATTGCAAGACTATTCCAAAAAGTTGGGTTACCGAATTACCCCTTATGATTTGCACCATGCTTTCGCCTTGTATTCCCTACGTAATGGTATGAACGTATTTGTTCTTCAGCGTATTTTAGGACACACAGACCTGACTATGACCAAACGATACCTTGCACTGACACAGGAAGACTTGCAAAAAGAACACGAGAAATCTTCGCCTTTGAATGTGCTGGGGGCAAAAAGAATAAGAAAGATAAGTTAATGGGGGTGTTTTAAGATGAAGCGCTGGTGGGTGAAATTGCAGGACTTAAAAAGCATACTTGAAACAATGGGCTCTGATGCAGGCTCTGCAGATTATGGGCTAATCTTTGGAATTTACCTTTTATCCACTTAATAAGGTGGGTGCAGAAATCACCAGATGCCATATATATTATTATGATGCACAGGGTAATCGTATCTCCTCTTTGGATCGTTCTCTCTTTGTTTATGTCCTGGTTCCTCCTTTGGAGGATGAAGGCACAGAAGGAGTGTCTTGGACCGTAGAAATTTTTTCGAGCGAGGTACAGGACTATTTTTCTTCGCATGGCATAACTGCAGGTCAAGTCCTGCTTGTATTTGAGGGTGAAGACAGCGCTGGACATGCAGTTTCTTACCGTACTTCGGTGAACATTTCGGCAGCTATGCCTGATACCGAGGTTGCGGTTCCTGAAGTCAGTAATTCTTCCAGCTGTCAAAGTTGCCAGTAAAGCAAAACTTAAATTTTTGAAGAAGACAAACAAATTGTCTTTTGTTACCGAAGTTCTCTAAGAAGTACTGCAAAAAATTTTTCGCATCAAAAAAGGCCTGGCTTTGTCGCCAGGCCTTTTTTGATGATTAAGCCTTGCCGGCGCTACCCAACAATTCACATTTTCTTATGTACATCTTCTTGAGTTCTTCTCTGGCTGCTCCAAGGTATTTTCGGGGGTCAAATTCAGCAGGGTTTTCAGCAAGATATTTGCGAACCATAGCTGTGAAAACCAGGCGCCCGTCAGAATCAATGTTGATTTTGCAAACAGCCGACTGGGCTGCTCTTTTAATTTGGTCTTCAGGAACACCTACTGCGTTTTCGAGTTTTCCGCCGTATTTGTTTATGATTTCCACATACTCCTGGAGCACGGACGAGGCTCCATGGAGAACAATGGGGAAGCCAGGGAGTCGTCTTTCTATTTCTTCAAGGATATCAAAACGCAACTCGGGAAGTGGTTCACCTGGTTTAAGTTTGAACTTATAAGCCCCATGGGAGGTACCTATGGAAATCGCCAGGCTGTCTACACCAGTTCTGGAGACAAAGTCTTCAACTTCTTCAGGTTTGGTATAGTGGCTTTCCTCTGAGGAGACGTGTTCTTCAATTCCAGCCAGCACACCGAGTTCCCCTTCGACTGTAACGTCATGAGCATGAGCATATTCAACTACCTTTTTAGTAAGTGCTACGTTTTCTTCGTAGGGGAGATGAGAGCCGTCGATCATAACATTGGAGAAACCGTTATCTACACAGGCTTTACAGAGCTCGAAGGAGTCCCCATGATCCAGATTAAGCGCGATGGGAATGTTGCTACCCAATTCGCGGGCCATCTGGACTGCTCCCGGTACCATATAGCGCAGAAGAGTTTGGTTGGCGTATTTGCGAGCGCCCTTGGAAATCTGCAGTATAACTGGGGAGTTACACTCCACGCAGGCCATGATTATAGCCTGGAGCTGTTCCATGTTGTTGAAGTTATAGGCAGGAACAGCGTATTTTCCTTCCATGGCCTTTCGGAACATCTCGCGAGTGTTAACCAGACCGAGCTCACTGAAATGCACTGCCATATCACATATCCCCTTTTCTATCAAGATTTCCCCCTTTTCGCAGGGAGATAGCTGTTTGCAACACAACGTTTTATTTTACCATTTTGTTGCGGAAAGTCTACTTTTCGATAGCAAGGATTAGAACCAATAGTTATGTGTTTTTGAGTGGTATTTGGTTGACACAGGTTGGGAAGTTGCATATAATGCTTATAGACACTCAAGTGCGCGGTTAACTCAGCGGTAGAGTGCCATCCTCACACGGTGGAAGTCGCTGGTTCGAATCCAGCACCGCGCACCATTTTTATTGACATTGTTGTTTCTTTTCTGCTTTTTCAATTTCTCGGTCTATGGCAACCCGCATAGCTTTAAGTAATTCTATTCGAGCTTGAGAAAGGTGCTTTTTTACTTCGTCATCGACCAGGGGTCCGAAAAACTTTTCAATAGGTCCAAAAAGTAATTCTTCAAAAAGCTCCTTACTTTTTCCGGAACGCTCTTCCATCTTTTACCCTCCCTTCTTAAAGATGACGTTTCACAAGTTCTTCTGCCTCTTTCTGTCCTTTGATGGCCTCAAAATCAACTACAAAGGCGCCTCGCGATTCCATATGCCCCATCAGGCGGCGTAAGGCCTTGTCGGTACCAAAGAGTGCAGATTTCACATAAGCGACTGATTTTTTCCCTTCCATCCCGTTGGCTCCCTGCAGAAACTTAACAACTTCTTGAGAGATTTTCCCCCCAAAGAAACTGGTTATCGTTGCTCCCACCATAACCAAGTCGAAAGGCCTAAAGCTTATGGGCGAAGAAAGATTCTCAACTTCTATTGCTTTTACCGTATGGCCGGATTTTTCAAAAAGCGCTATCATGTATTTAGTAATATTTACCAGGCCTTGGTCTTTAGTAGAGTACACAAAAGCAATTCTCAAAGCACAGACCACCTCACTGTTTTGGGACTTCAATATTATTATAACTTACTTCCTACTCTTAGAAAAAACCATGGTTACCCAGTTGTTTTGAACGGCGCGGTCTGTTTCTTGAAACCCTAAAAGGTTAAGCCTGTAGCACACTTTCTGTATGTCTTTCCTTTCAAAACCTGAGACTATAAGCAATCCCCCAGGAACAAGTTTTTCCTCAAAAAGAGGTGCGTTTTCAATGATAAAGTTGGGACTTATATTTACCACCAGGAGGTCAAACTTGCCCCTCACATCGGCGATGCTGCCGAGCTTAAAATCAATTTTTTGGGGATGAATATTATTTAAGGCGCAGTTTCTTTGTAATTCTTTCTGGGTCAGGGGGTCTATATCTAAAGCGACTATCCTGGAGGCTCCTATTTTGGAAGCAAATATGGAGAGTATTCCTGAACCCGTTCCCACATCGAGGAGAGTATTCCCTTTTTTACAGTATTTCTTGAGCATTCTAATACACCACAAAGTGGTGGGGTGATGACCGGTGCCAAAAGCGAGTCCGGGGTAGATAACCAGATCTATACCAGCCCCGGTTGGCCCTATCCAAGGAGGACGAATAGTAATGTTTTTCTCAACCCAAACTACTGGAAAATTCTTTCTCCAATAGTTTTTCCAATCACTTTCCGGTTCTTCAGTTTCTTCAAGATGCTTTACAAGGTTTGTTGGTAAGTCGTCCAGAGTTTTTTGTTCTTCAAGGTAAACAATTATTTTCTCTCCATTTTCCCACAAACCACCTATCGCCTTTCCTTGAAAGAAAAGGTACAGGAGCTCGCGAGATACATCATCCTTCGGTATGATAACGAGTTTGCGCCACTTCACTGCTTTCTCCCCTGCTTGCGGTGTGCTACAATTAAGATTCCGGAAGCTGACCTGGCACCTATGCCCAAGACTTCAATTTGGGAATCGTACTCTAAGGAGATTTTTAAGAACTCGCGGTATAGGTTTGCATCCTTAGACAATTTACGGAGTGTTTTCGGGGACAACATACGGGCTAAAGTACCTGTGGCCACCAAGCGCTCAATTGTGAAACCATTGGTCTCTACCATGCTAATTACTTCCTGAGGCAAAAACCCGTGCAGGGGAGGAAAAATGAAATAGGACAGAAAGGGCATTTTCCCTTCCAGGGAGCTTAAAAATGGCGGATGATCCCAATTGCCGGTTTTCAGAAATTTCATGCTGATTTCCAGGGATTTATGAAAGCGGAGCTCTGTTTCTATGAACACCGGAAGTTGGCCCAAACGATTGACCACTGAAATGATGAGCATTTTTTTGCTCACTCTGGCCAGTTCTTTCAGAGCCTTTTCATGTTGTGGATAGGCATAGGATACAGGTGCATCCAGAGAGATTACCAGGTCAAACTTTCCGTCCTCAAAAAAAGAGAGGTTCCTGATATCACCTTCTATAAAACGGATGTTGCTAATGCCCTTCTTCCGAGCTTCATCCTGAGCATCCTTGAGCATTCGCTTTGAGATATCCAGGTGGTAAACTTCACAACCCCTTTCAGCGAGGAGTAACGAGTACCTTCCATGTCCTCCGCCTGCATCCAGGACAGTCATACCTTCTTGTAAAACTCTTTCTATCTCAAGCCATACTAAATCGGTATGGATCTTTTTTTCTAAGTTCCTGTCCCTTCGCTTCTCTTTGGCGACGTGGTGGTTCCAAAAATTTTTGTGAAGCTCGGCTTCTCTCATGTCACTCCACTGATTTTTTATTGATTGCTTCCTGAATATTTGCGATGAATTTTTCCAGAGTTAAACTCCCAATATCTCCCTCTTTTCTTTTCCGCACACTCACTTTTTCTTCCTGTTCCTCTTTGTCACCCACAATCAAAATATAAGGAATTTTGCTATTTTGCGCTTTCCTTATTTTGGCCCCCAGCGTTGCATTTTCGTCGTCCAACTCAGTTCTTATTTCCCTCTCCAGTAAAGTCGCTTTGACTTTCTGGGCGTAGGAAAGATGTCGTTCAGCTATTGGTAATATCACAACCTGCACAGGTGCCAGCCAGAGTGGGAAAGCTCCTGCAAAATGCTCAATGAGTATTCCCAAAAAACGCTCTATGCTCCCCAAAACGGTACGATGAAGCATTACAGGTCTGTGCCGGGCTCCATCTTTTCCTATGTAAGAGAGGTCAAACTTTTCGGGCATCGAGAAGTCGAGCTGGATGGTACCGCATTGCCAGCGGCGTCCCAGGCTATCACGCAGATGGAAGTCAATTTTAGGCCCATAAAAAGCGCCTTCTCCTTCGTTGACGCGGTAAGGAAGATTGAGTTCTTTAAGGGCCTCTTCCAGGGAGGAAGTGGCCAGTTCCCACATTTCGTCAGAACCCATTGCTTTTTCAGGACGAGTGCTCAGTTCTACTTCGTAGTCAAAGTTAAAAAGTCGATAGAAGAAGTCGGCGAGTCTTATCACTCCTATGATTTCGTCTTTAACCTGGTGGGGCTCCATATAAATGTGTGCATCATCTTGGGTAAAGCAGCGGACGCGCATAAGGCCGTGCAAAACTCCAGATAGCTCGTGTCTGTGCACCAGACCAAGTTCTGCAATACGGAGGGGGAGTTCTTTGTAACTGCGTAAGCGGGTCTGGTAGACAAGAATGCCTCCAGGGCAGTTCATGGGTTTTATAGCAAATTCCCGGTTTTCAATCTGAGTAAAATACATATTTTCCCGATAATGTTCCCAGTGTCCAGAGCGCTCCCAGAGCTTTCTATCCAACATGATAGGAGTTCTAATTTCCTGGTAGCCTCGCTTCAGGTGCTCTTTACGCCAGAAGTCTATCAGAGTATTTATGATAATCATGCCTTTGGGATGAAAGAACGGAAAACCTGGGCCTTCTTCGTGAAGGCTGAAAAGATCCAGTTCTTTTCCCAAGCGCCTATGGTCTCTTTTTCGAGCTTCTTCCAGGCGCTCTAAATATGCTTGCAGCTCTTCCTTGCTCTCGAAAGAAATCCCATAGATTCGCTGGAGCATAGGGTTCTCGGCTTTTCCTTTCCAGTAGGCTCCTGCAACGCTCAAAAGCGCAAATGCCTTTATAAAACCTGTGGAAGGCACGTGAGGCCCTCGACAGAGGTCTACAAATTCTCCATTTTGATATATGCTCACTCGTTCTTCAGGTATCTCTTCAAGGATTTCTAATTTGTATTTTTCTCCTCGCTTCTCAAAAATATCTCTTGCTTCTTCTTTGCTCGCTTCTTTGCGTACAAAGGGTAAATTTTCTTTAATGATTTTTTTCATTTCTTTTTCTATAGCTTTAAGCGCTGTTTCCTCAATTCCTCCCGGGATGTCGAAATCATAATAGAAACCTTCTTCAATTGCTGGTCCAACACCCAACTTGGCTTCCGGGTACAATCTTTTTACCGCCTGAGCCATAATGTGGGCAGTGCTGTGCCAATAGATTTTCTTGCCTTCTGGATCATCGAAATAAATATACCGTTCCACCGCATCATTTTCCTTGACGAGGCTTAGGTCTATGATTTCTCCCTCTTTTGAAACAGCTGCTATCGCGCGTTTTTCCTTACTCATTGGCTTCCTCCTTGCTTGTTCTGTAAATGAAAAAAGCGCCACATCTTATGGTGGCGCCCCTTTTTATGCACTTTAATGGTGGGCGACACTGGACTCGAACCAGTGACCTCTTCCGCGTCAAGGAAGCGTTCTCCCTCTGAACTAGCCGCCCACGCCAGAGTTTTCTGGAGGCGGCACCCGGACTCGAACCGGGGAATGAAGGATTTGCAATCCTCTGCCTTAGCCGCTTGGCTATGCCGCCACTGGAGCGGAAGACGGGATTTGAACCCGCGACCCCCACCTTGGCAAGGTGATGCTCTACCCCTGAGCTACTTCCGCTCGCTTAATGGTGCCGAGACCCAGAGTCGAACTGGGGACGCATGGATTTTCAGTCCATCGCTCTACCACCTGAGCTATCTCGGCACAAACTTCTGGCGGGGTCGACGGGATTTGAACCCGCGATCTTCAACGTGACAGGCTGACGTGTTAGGCCAGGCTACACCACGACCCCGCTCAAGACAGTTAACATTTTAGCCACTTTGCTGCTCTTTGGCAAGTGGTTGAGAAGATTTTTGTGGATTTTTCTTTGCTTTTATGGGATTATCTTTCGGTGTGGTAAGGAGATAAGGGTGCATACTTAGTCTGGAAGAGCTCTTCAGCCCTTTTTTGTTCCTCTCCACTGAGCTCTCCTCTGTACCAGGGCATCTCAAGAGTTGCTGCCAAGGTATTGAGGAATATGTTTGTGATTTCTTCTTTTACTGGCGGTTTGGGGGTTAACTCCTCGAGAGTAGTTAAGTTTGACCAGAGTTCTTGTTGGATTTTTTCGCAATTTATAAAACAGCAGGCTATTTCTTCACGATTACCAGATAGGATGAACGAGCCCTGAAAAAGGACTCCTTTTTTCGCTTTCGCCTGGGCTATGCCAATTATTTTCTTTCCTCTAATGGTTATCTCGTGGGCAGTGTTCAGAGAAAAACAATAAGGTGAGGCAAAGTAGTTTTTAGAATTGTTCTTTGTATCGGGAAACAAACCTATTTTCTGCAGAGTCTTTACCCACGCTTCTTTTAGGGAGCAGTAAAGAACAAGGGGGTTGAGAGTTTCCTTAGGAAGTGGAAGGTACAGGCTGAAGGTTATCTCGTTGTCGTGTAGTATAGCTCTTCCTCCAGTAGGGCGCCTAACCAGGGGGATCTTCTTTTTCTCAAGGTAAGAGAGGTTTAGGCTGTCCGTTCTCTGGAAACGCCCTATTGAGAGGGTTGGTTCTGACCATGAAAAAAACCGCAAAGTGGGAGGGACAGCCTGTTCTATTGTTTCTCCCAGGCTAAGCAAAGCTTCATCCTGGGCCATGTTCCAGAAGCCAGAATTTTTACCGTCAAATATAACTCTTAAAATTAGGTCAGCTTTCCTGGATAAATTTTCTGTACTGGTCTGCAGTGAGTAGTTCACCCAGTTCTTTTTCATCTTCGATTTTTATTTTGGCTATCCATCCCTCATAAGGTTTTTGATTGATGGTTTCGGGCTTTTCTTCCAGGGCACCGTTCACTTCCATTATTTCTCCAGAGACAGGAGCGTAGAGATTAGACACACTTTTAACCGATTCTACACTGCCCATTTTTTGCCCCTTTTTAAATTTCTGACCAGGAGAGGGAAGTTCTATAAAGACCACATCACCCAGCTCACTTTGGGCGTAATCGGTGATGCCACAGGTTACCATATCCCCTTCTCTTTTAACCCAAATGTGGTCTTTGGTGTAAAGCAAACCTTCTGGAATGTTCATTTATCATTCTCCTTTCTCAGAAAAAGATGTAATGAAAGGAATATTTACTATCCTGCCTTTTATTTTACCCCCTGGAGCCGAGATAATCAGCTCTTCTCCGAGGGAGCAACTTTGTTGGTCCAGAAAGCCAAGCCCCAGGATTTTCCTAAACATAAAGGAATAGTTGCCACTGGTAATGTAGCCACAGGGTAGATTCTGGGAACTGTATACAGGATAGCCATAACGGGGTATTTTTCTCCCCTCAATGATTTCTATGCCTACCAGCTGTTTTTTGGGTCCAATTTTCCGCTCAAGGTATAGTGAACTTTTGCCTATAAAGTCTTCTTTTTCCCATTCTATAAGATATTCCTTTTTGAGCTCAAGTGGGGTTACCGTTTCATCGATTTCCTGCCCGTGAAGTGGCAATGAAGCTTCAAAGCGTAAAAGATCCCGAACTCCAAAGCCACAGGGACAACCTCCCTGTTCAGTAATCTGCTGAAGTAAAGTTCCCCAGATGTTTCCGTTGTCTATCCCCTGATGCCATATTTCAAAACCGTCTTCGTAAGAAAAAGCGCTTCGCATAATCATCAGGTTGTAATTGGATGCTGCAAGTTTTTTCCACCCGAAACGGGGCAAGGAGTCCAGATTTTCAGAAAAAGCTCTTTTCACGACTTCCCGGCTTTTTGGTCCCTGTATGGAAAAAAGGAGACTCCCTTCAGTATGATCTTCAACTTCTATGTCAAAATGATGCTGATTTGCAATATAACTTGTCCATAGAAAAAATTTCTCTCGGGCTCCAGCATTGGTGAATATCAAAAACTTTCGGTCCTCGATTTTGTAGACCAAAGACATATCAATAATGCCACCCCTTATGTTTAAAAAGAAGCTCACTTTACCCCGTGGGGAGACTTTTTCTGAGAAGTGGCGGGTTGAAATAAATTCCATAAAAGCTTGCGCATCTTTACCTTGAACTATGAATTTGCCCAGATGGGAAATGTCGAAAAGGCCACAGTTGTTTTTGCAGGTGAAATATTCTTCGCGAATGCTCTTGTAGAAAAGAGGCACTTCCCAGCTTGCAAATCCCCCCATTCTTGCGCCGATTTCAAGATGTTTGTGGGCCAGAGGGAGCTTTCTCAAGAGATACCTCCTTCAGGAGAAGTGCAATGGAGCCCCAAAAACGGCTTCTGCTGCTTCCATGGTTGCTTCAGGAAGGGTGGGATGTGCGTGGATAGTTTCGGCAATCTCCTGGGGAGTACATTCCAGGGCCATGGCTAACGTGGCTTCTGCAATAAGAGAAGACGCTTGCGGGCCAATGATGTGTATTCCAAGTATTTCTTTGGTTTTTTTACAGGCAATGATTTTGACAAAACCCTCACTCTCACCCTCAATAAGCGCTTTTCCACAGCCTCGAAAGGGAAATTTGCCAATACTCACGTCAAAACCTTTCTGGATAGCTTCTTCCTCGGAGAGGCCCACTGAAGCAACCTCGGGTGAGCAAAAAACACAATTGGGTACAGCTCGGTAATCCATGTATTTTTTCTCACCCAATAGGTTAGCTACAGCTACTTCAGCTTCTTTGTAGGCAACGTGGGCCAGCATGTGTCTTCCGTTTATGTCTCCTATCGCATAGATGTGGGGTACAGTGGTGCGCATAGTTGAATCAGTTTTGGGAACGCCATTTTCGACCTGTATTCCGGTGGATTCAATGTTCAACCCTTCTAAAAGGGGCTTTCTGCCTGTTGCTATGAGAACCAGGTCGCCTTGCACTTCTTTTTCCTGGCCTTCTTTTTCAAAAGTAACCTTAAGACTCTTTGCTACTTTTTGAATCGCTTTGACTCTGGCTTCAAGGTGGATTTTCATGCCTCTTTTTTCGACCATTTCAGTAAGCAAAGCAGTCACTTCGCTATCAACTGGAGGCAGTATCTTGGGCATCATTTCAATAACTTCTACTTGGACACCAAAAGTGTTGAAAATACATGCTAATTCCATACCAATAACCCCCCCACCAATTACTACAAGCCTTTCGGGTAAGGAGGGTAAAGACAGTGCCTCTTCGCTGTCGATTACTCCTTCAAGTTCTAACCCTTTCACAGGTGGCAGAGCGGTCCTGGAGCCCGAAGCCAGGAAGATAAACCTCGCTTTCAATACTTCCTTGCTCTCATCCGCCTTGGTAACTTCAATCTGGTTCCCATCCACAAAACGAGCTACCCCTTGAATGATTTCTGCTCCAGCTTTGCGTAGCAAAAAACCTACTCCACCTGTTAGCCTTTTTACTATCTGGTTTTTCCTTTTGAGGACCTGGTTCCAATCCAGACCCTCAAAGCTTGCCTTAATCCCAAACTGGGCGGCATTTTGCACAAGGTGCAGTACTTCTTGAGCCTTAAATAAGGCTTTAGTAGGTATGCAACCCCGGTTAAGGCAAGTACCCCCTAACTCTCTTTTTTCTATTAACGCTACTTTTAACCCTCTTTGTGCTGCGCGTATGGCTCCCGCATATCCGGCTGGACCGCCACCAATCACTAAAAGGTCAAATTCACGCATACTTTTACCTCCACTGTGGAAATTTATTGGGGTCTTTCAGGTAAAGATCTATAGAACGGGCTGCACGCTTGCCTGCGCCCATTGCCGAAATGACAGTAGCCGCGCCGGTGACGATGTCTCCTCCTGCAAAAACTCCTGGCAAGGAGGTTGCCCCAGTTTGGGGATCGGCAGCAATGTATCCCTTTTTATTGAGGGCAAGTCCCTTTATGGTTTCAAGTAGTAAAGGATTGGGCCCCTGACCTATGGCTACTACTACTGTGTCTATGGGAATTACAAATTCGGAACCGGGGATAGGCACTGGTCTCCTTCTTCCTGATTCGTCCGGTTCTCCCAGCTCCATCTGGATGCATTCTATTCCGGTAACCCAACCGTTATCATTGCCTATAAATCTCACCGGGTTAGTTAAAATTATACAATTTACACCTTCCTCTTCGGCTCTTTCCACTTCTTCTACTCGAGCCGGCATTTCTTTCTTGGTTCTGCGGTATACCAGGCATACTTCTTCTGCTCCAAGTCTCAAAGCACAGCGTGCTGCATCCATAGCTACATTTCCTCCCCCGATGACTGCCACTCTTCTGCCTATTTTGACTGGAGTATCAAATTCTGGAAAAAGGTAGGCTTTCATCAAGTTTGTTCTGGTCAAAAACTCGTTGGCTGAATATATACCATTGAGATTTTCGCCTGGAATGTTAAGAAAATAAGGTAGTCCGGCCCCAGTGCCAATAAAAAAGGCTTCATACCCTTCCTCTCTCAAATCATCGATAGTTAGGGTTTTCCCAACTACACAGCTTAGTTCTATTTCCACCCCAAGAGAACGCACGTAGTCGACTTCCTGAGCAACGATGCTTTTGGGCAAGCGGAACTCAGGTATTCCGTAAACCAGAACTCCGCCTGGTGCATGTAGAGCTTCGAAAATGGTAACCTGATAGCCCATCTTTGCAAGGTCTCCTGCACAAGTCAAACCGGCAGGACCTGAACCGATAACGGCTACACGATGTCCATTCCAGGAAGGAGCCGAAGGTGGTCGGATTCCTTTTTCGCGTTCGTAATCAGCGACGAAACGCTCTAAATAACCGATGGCAATGGGTTGTCCTTTCTTGCCAAGGACACATTTTTCTTCACACTGGGTTTCCTGGGGACATACTCTTCCGCAAATGGCCGGCAAGCTGTTTTTTTCCTTGATTTTGGCAATTGCGTCTTCAAAGCGTCCTTCAGCAACCAGCTTAAGAAAACCAGGAATGTCTATTTCCACTGGACAACCCTGTACACATTGTGGTTTTTTGCACTGTAGGCAACGTTTTGCTTCTTCAACCGCTGCCCATTCAGGCAATCCGAGAGGCACTTCTTCAAAGTCTTTTATGCGCTCCTTTGGAGGGCGCTGAGGCATTTTGGGACGACCAGAAAGTCTATTCTGCATAGTGTGCTTCCTCCTTTGCTCTGGTTGCCAGATACTTTTCTAAAGCGCGTTTTTCTTCTTCAAGATAAATCCTTTGACGAGACAGAAGCTCATCAAAATCAACAGCATGCCCATCAAAAATAGGTCCATCGACACAGGTAAACTTACACTGTCCATTTACACTAACCCGACAGCAACCGCACATTCCGGTTCCGTCAACCATTATGGGATTTAAACTGACCAGGGTAGGTACTCCATGTTTTTTGGTCAACAGGCTGGTCATCTTCATCATCATAACCGGACCAACAGCTATTACCAGGTCTACTTTTTCTTGCTCAAGAACTCTTTCCAGAACGGTGGTCACAAATCCCTTTTCTCCATAGCTACCGTCATCAGTGGTTACGTAGAGCTTATCGCTTACCTCCCGCATTTTATCTTCCCAGAAAAGCATACTTGCCGTTCTGGCACCTATTATAGAAGTTACTCTGTTACCAGCTTCTTTGAGAGCTCTGGCCTTGGGAAAGGTAGGAGCGATGCCCACACCTCCTCCCACACAAACTACATGACCAAAGTTTTTCTCTTCCATTTCTTTACCCAGCGGACCTACAAAGTCCAGTATGGTATCGCCTGCTTCCATTTCGCCAAGCATCATGGTGGTTTTGCCTACTTCTTGAAAAATGATAGTTACTGTACCCTTTTCCGGGTCAAAGTCTGCAATGGTCAGAGGTATTCGCTCTCCCTGGTCATTGATTCTAAGGATAACAAACTGGCCAGCTTTTGCCTTTCTGGCTACGCGCGGAGCATCAATTACCATTAATTTAATTTCAGGGGTCAGTACCTGTTTCTTAAGTATTTTGAACACTTGCCTACCTCCCTTTTAGCGAACATAGCTGGATAAAGCCAGTAAAATTATACTATAATAAATCTACTTGTCATTTCTAAAAACAGAAATCTACCAAACTGCTATGCTTGAAGGTGATGACTTTGGTGAACCATAATTTTTTGGGGCTTAATAATTTTGTTAGGCGTTATGAAGGGAACCCAATCTTATCTCCGGATGGCTGGCCCTACCCAGCCAATGCCACTTTCAACCCAGGAGCAACGCTTTTCAGGGGCGAGACTCTGCTTCTGGTGCGGGTTGAAGATTGTCGGGGTTTCTCACATCTCACTCTTGCTCGGAGTAAAGACGGAATAAAGGATTGGGAAATTGACACCGAACCTGCTCTTTATCCGGAGGCCCACATTAACGAGGAGCAGTGGGGGTTAGAGGACCCAAGAATTACATGGCTTGAGGAAGAAGAAAGATATGCGGTTACCTACGTTTCTTTCAGTAGGGGTGGTCCCGTGGTTTCTCTGGCGCTCACTGAAGACTTCAAAAACTTTGTCAAACATGGTTCGCTTCTTCCTCCTGAAGATAAGGATGCCTGTCTTTTTCCACGCAGGTTTAAAACTGATCATGGAAAGCGCTATGCACTCATACATCGCCCCATCATCAGGGGGGAAGCACATATCTGGATTTCTTTTTCGCCCGACCTTAAACACTGGGGTGATCATCAAATACTGATACCCACTCGTCCTGGGTGGTGGGACCATACCCGAGTAGGACTTGGTCCTCAACCTATTGAGACTCCCTGGGGTTGGTTGATTTTTTATCATGGAGTGCGGCAAACTGCTTCAGGAAGCCTTTATCGAGTCGGAGCAGCCCTACTCGACCTTGAAGACCCCACCCAAGTCATATGTAGGACTGACGAGTGGATTATGAGCCCCAAAGAAAGCTTTGAATGGCTAGGAGATGTTCCTGGAGTTGTGTTTCCAACCGGAGCAATCGTCGATGAAGAGAATGACCAGATACGCCTTTACTATGGTGCTGCGGATCGATACACTGGTCTTGCTTTTCTCCCCTACCGAGAATTTATCCAGTATCTGGAGGAAAAGTGCAAAAAGAAAGCCGGGAATTAATTACGAGCTTAAACATCGCTTCCGTAGAAATAAATAGTAACCTTTTCTTCGGTGATTAACCCCTCCTTGACTACCTTGTCCAGGAGGGGTTTGATTTGGGCTATTTTTTCCTCAGTATCCACCACTTCAACAATTACTGGAAGGTCTGAGGAAAGTCTGAGTACTGATGTGATTTGTATATGATAGCTTTTCTTTCCAAATCCTGCTATGCCTCGTAACACGGTAGCTCCAGCCAGTTTGAGTTTCTTAAACTCCTGGAGCAGATACTGGTAAGTTGGTTTACCATCGTATTTATCGGATTCACCAATGAAGATGCGCAGCAGGACAGCTCTCTCTTCCTTTCTCATGATTTACCTCCATAAAAGGTTTGCTACTATTTTACCTAAGAAGATCGAGAAGAAAGCTGCTCCGAACCCACCCCCTGAATTTAAAAAGAAATAAAGGTACTCTTTTTCCTCAAACAACCGGAACGATTCATATTCGAAGGTCGAAAACGTGGTAAAAGAACCCAAAAAACCTATGCTGAGGAAGACCCGAAATTCACGGCTTAGTATTCCACTTGCCTCTGCTGTGTACATGATTATACTCAGCAAAAAACTTCCAACAAGATTTACCAGCCAGGTTCCCAAAGGAAAAAAGGAGAAAGATATTAGATTTTGGAACCAGCCGCTCAGGAGAAAGCGCGCTACTGCACCAATTGCTCCACCTGCGGCAATTAATATCAAGTCATTCATGAAATTTTTCCTCCTCGACGAGTTTTGCTAAGGGGTTTGGAAGCGAAAAATTCCAGAAGATACTGCCAAGATTCTTTCTCAAGCTCAGAAAAAGGGAGATGGGTCTTTTGATAATCAAATTTTTCTATAAAAGAGCTGACAAGTTTCAGCACTTCATACAGTGCTTTTTCAGAGAAGCTGTGTATTTCAATGGAAGTTTTTTCTTCTGGCGGAAAAAGACGGGAGTGTTTTCTACAAAGGAAGGTATGCCTTCCCCACTGTTTTTTCCACTCTGGCCAGTGTTTTATGAGGGTTTTGTATAGTTTCTTTTCCATCTCTTGATTCCTGATACAAAGACGGCACTTTATGTTACCGAAATCTGGTAACTCACCTTGAAGGTGATGTATCAACAAATCTCTGAAGAGGATGGCAATACCAAGAACTGATGGTCGCTCCTTGAAAACCAGCTGCAGGTGATCGGCACACAAGCCGCCATCTTTTATTAGCTGGGTTCGCAACTCGGTATCGTTTACCATTTCCCAAAAAATGCTGTCAAGATATTTTTTGTCCTGTTCTCGTAAAAGATGACATAAAGGACATCCAGGTTTGTCAAGGTATTCTCTCAGTTTGGAGTTAAGGTAATCCACTTTAGATCTCCCTTCCGAATACATTTAGAATTCTGGTCGATAAACAAAAACTCCTGTACCTTTAGGTACAGGAGTCATCAGCCTGGACGGCGCTTAAGGGGGAACTCCATCCCCACTTTTTGAGTTAGCAACCAATGATTCAGAATTTAAACGTCAGCTTCCCACAATTATAACTTTCTTCCCAAAAAAGCCATTCCAGCTCGATAGCCCGTTTAAAAACGTTTTTTGCTTCCAGCTTTTCTTTATCTTTCGCCTCCAGGGTTTCCTTTTCAAACCAGCGGCACAGCTCTTCGACCAGTTCTTGATAGGGGCCTCCCGCATAGCTTTCCAACCAGGTTCTGTAAAGCCCCGGTATACCGGGTAAAGCTTTTTTCAGATAATAGGTACTGATTTCAAGGTAACTTACAAAGCAAGGGAGCATTGAAGCAATGATTATAAAAGGGCTCTTTTTGAAAGCAACCTGCATCAAGAAATCTCCATACCATGAAGCCACTTTCCCTTTCGGTGATTTGCTGAATTCGCTTTCTTTTTCCAGCAACTCGTGCATCATTAGCTCGCCGTCTACCGTTTCTTTAAGAAGTTTTATCGCAAAGCGCTTGAGGTCTTTATCGTCAGCCTTTACTACCAGCATTCCCACTGTAGAAAGAAGGTCTTCCAGGTAGTAATCGTCCTGGCTCAGGTAGTAGAAGAAGCACTTTTGGGGAAGTGTTCCCTGGGCAAGGTCTTTTAAAAAGGAATGTTCTTTAAGTGCATTCCATTCTTTGGCGAATTCTTTCTTAAGCTGTTCCAGAAAAAACATCGGGTTTTTTCCTCTCAAGTATGGCGGTGTGCAACACGTGAAGCCCCGAAGGATTCTGGCTTCACACGAGCAATGAAGCCAAAACTTTCGATCATGCCCACCAGCTCGCGAATAAGGTGTCGGGTGGGACCATTGTTACCCACGTCCACATGAATTTCTATCTTGTAATCTGAAAGTTCATCCTGAAACAGATTGTTAAAAATTTGCAGGAACTGTTGTGAAACTTCCAGTGAGAGCATGGCTTCGGCATATATTTTCTCTCTTATGCTTCGAGTTCCTCTGCGAAAAGTTTTTCTCCAGAAATATCGACCACCGAACCCTATCCTGTGGATAATCAAAGCTGTTACGAAAGCCTGAATGGAAGAGCCTTCCCGGTGCTCACGGGAATCAGTCCCGATTATAAGGCGATAGGAAACATCAGGGTCTTCCCGCATGAACGATATAATCGAATTAACTACTTCCTCAAAAGATAGTCTTCCTTGAGTAGGGCTGTTAAAATACAGTATTTTTCCCATAGTCAGTAATTTTCAATTCTTTTTATTTATTCTAACTCAAATGGCGTTTAGGCAACAAGCTTTGTTGGGCTTGACAAAAAAGTTTTCTCAGGATAAATTCTAATTCTGTTAGTAAAAATGGAGGTCGAGATGAAGAAAGAAGTCGTTATACGCTTCAAAAGACTTGCTCAGGATGTCACATTGCCACGTTTCGCATACCCTGATGATGCTTGTTTTGATATTTTCAGTCCTGAAGACGTGGTTATCCCTCCTGGAAGCAGCGCTGTAATAGACCTCAAAATAGCTTCTGAGTTCCCTCCGGGTTACGAGGTAGTGCTTCGTCCTCGAAGTGGTATGGGCATCAAATATGGTATTATTATCCATCCTGGTACCATTGACTCTGGTTACAGGGGAAGCTGGTTTGTCAGGCTGTTTAATTTAGGAGATGACCCCTATCAGATTAAAAAAGGAGATAGAATAGCTCAGGGTGCGCTGCGTGAGGTGCCACGAGTGATCATAGTTGAAGCTCAGGTTTTGTCTTCTTCTTTGAGGGGAACAGGCGGGCTTGGCTCAACGGGAAGGTGAGGAAATCTTCATGGAAATTCTTAATTATTTGAAGGAAGAAGAAATCATTGCTTACTTCTCAATGGAAATAGCTCTTTTTAAGGAAATACCAACTTATAGTGGAGGTCTGGGTGTTCTCGCTGGAGACACCGTGCGTTCTGCTGCTGACCTATCCCTGCCTTTTGTGGCGATTACTCTCCTTCACCGTAAGGGCTATTTTCGTCAGGAACTTACTCCAGACGGTAATCAAATAGAACATCCTGTCGTCTGGGATGTTGAGCGTTTGTTAACCCCTCTCCCACAAAAAGTCAGGGTTACCATTGAAGGGCGAGAAGTTGTGATTGGTGCCTGGGTTTATGTGTGGAGAAGCGTCACTGGTGGTAAGGTACCAGTAATTTTTCTCGATACCGACTTACCAGAAAATGTGGAGAGTGACAGGGCCATAACCCATTATCTTTATGGAGGCGATAGGCGTTATCGACTCAAGCAGGAAATCGTTCTGGGCATTGGTGGCGTGAGAATGCTTAAGGCACTGGAGCTTTCGGTGCGCAAGTACCACATCAACGAAGGCCATGCTGCCTTGCTTGCTCTGGAACTTCTAAGGGACGAAGTGAGCTGCCAGAAAGAAGAAAAGGCATGTTTGCGAGAAGTGAGGAATCTCTGCGTTTTTACCACTCACACTCCCGTTGAAGCTGGACACGACAGATTTCCCTATGACCTGGTTCGAGAAGTCCTTGGCGAACCATTGCCTATTGATTTACTTAAAAAGCTGGGTGGCAAAGACGAGCTTAACATGACTCTTTTGGCTTTGAATCTCAGTGGTTATGTCAATGGTGTGGCCAAAAGGCACAGTGAAGTCTCTCGCAACATGTTCCCTGGTTATGTAATTCACTCCATCACCAACGGTGTGCACACTTTCACCTGGACTTCACCAGCTTTCCGGGAACTCTACGACCGTTACATTCCTGGATGGGCGCACGAACCTGAACTTCTGGCTCGCGTAGACGTGATTCCCGATGAGCTTTTGTGGGAGGCCCACCAGAGAGAAAAGAAGAGCCTTATTGAACTGGTCTATGAGAAAACCGGGATACTCATGGAGAAAGAAGTTTTCACTTTAGGCTTTGCAAGAAGAATGACTGCTTACAAGCGTCCTACCTTCATCTTTGCAGATCGAGAGAGACTCATCAGAATCGCCAAAAGACAGCCTTTTCAGGTGATTTTTGCGGGTAAAGCACATCCCCAGGACTGGGAAGGCAAAAGGCTTATTCAGGAAATCTTTAAACAGGCGAGAGAATTGCACCCTCATCTTAAGATCGCTTTTCTGGAGGATTACGACCTTGAAATTGCCAAAAGAATGGTTTCGGGGGTAGATCTCTGGCTGAATACACCTCAAAAACCATTTGAGGCTTCGGGAACCAGTGGTATGAAAGCAGCTCACAATGGTGTCCTCCATTTCAGCGTTCTGGATGGGTGGTGGATTGAAGGTTGTCTTGAAGGTATCACTGGCTGGTCCATTGGTTCTCCGCCTGACGAAAAGACTGATGATGAGGCTCGAAGGGAAGTTGAGGATTTTTATGGAAAACTTGAATATGCCATCTTACCTACTTTCTACAACCACCGGGAACACTGGATACGATTGATGAAAAACGCTATTGGCAAGTTAGCTCCTTATTTTAACAGCCACCGCATGATGAAGCGTTACCTGAGTGAAGCCTATTTTCACCAGCCGGCTCTTTTTACCATGAACAACCAGCACGTATAATTTCCGGTATGATGAAGTTTCAAGAAGATTTTGAACGTAGGAATTTGATGTTGCAACAAAAAACCCGGGCTTTGAGATGCCCGGGTTTTTTTATCACTCGTTTTTAATTTGTAACACGCTTTGCTTCTTATTCTTAGCTCAACTTGCGAACCTTTACTGCTTGAGGACCTTTAGTCCCTTGCTGAACTTCGAACTCAACCAGCTGGTCTTGTTCGAGAGTTTTGAAACCACTTCCTTCAATAGCAGAATAGTGGACGAAAACGTCTCCGCCTTCGTCGGATTCGATGAACCCATAGCCCTTCTGGGCGTTAAACCATTTGACCTTACCTGTTGCCATTGAAATACAAACCTCCTGAAATATTAAAAGTTACAGCTTGCGCAAGCTTGCACTAAGCGTAGCACTTTCAACGGGGTTTGTCAACTGGAAAAGACCTCTTCCAACATAAATTTTCTTTTCGCTCTTGATGGCTTTAAAAAATACTTCATATAGCCTGTGGAGATTTGCTTCCTGGTTTATTAAAGAGTAAAATGAAATCATCAAACTAAAAGGAGGGAAGACTTATGAAAAGAATATTAGTTTTTGCCTTTGTGGCCGTGTTTTTGGCCTTAGTCGCAGGTTGTGCTCCTTCAGGAACCACCACTCCGCCTGCCCCTAATCAAACTCAGGCGCCTCAGCTAATCACTGTGAATGATGGAGTGAGAAATCTGCAAAGTGGTGATTCCATACAAAATGGTATTACGGTTACTTTTACTGGAAGTGGACCAGCCAATGCTATTATAAGGGTGTATCTGAATGGGACATTGCTTGATAGCACCACCACCGATGACGCCGGAAGCTTTACCTGGAGTTGGACCAGTGGAACTACCGAAGGTACGTTTACTTTTGGTTTCACGGCAGAAGCAGGAGGACTCCCTGAAAGTACACAGACCCAGTTCCAGATCGTGGTAGACATAACACCGCCTTATCTCCTTTCCTGCTCTGCTAAAGCAGATGCTCCCTTGGGAGATGCACCAACCATCACTGTCCAGTTCAACGAACCGGTTACCGTGGGCGATGTCAACCTTTTTGAAACGCCTGCGTTTTGGAATGTTACTTGTCCTCTGTGCCCTGGTGGATCAGTTTTTACTATAACTCAGGTCACACTGGGAGCCGACAATCAAACGGTAACTCTAACTGGTAACTGGATGAGCGACCAGTTAGTTGCTGGTGACCAGATAATGGTAGTATTTAATTATAGCCCCCTAATGAACATCCAGGATGCAGCTGGCAATCAATTTAACACGGTTGCAAGCTTTCCAACCTGTATGGTTAATCCTTAGGTAACGGTAAGCCCCTAAAAGCTGCTTTGGCCCTCAAGGGCCAAAGCAGCTTTTAGGGATAAAGTCGGTAAATCTGGCGGGGAAAAGGAATTGCTTCGCGGATGTGGTGAATGCCACATATCCAGGCCACAGTTCGCTCCACTCCCAAACCAAAGCCTGAATGGGGACAACTCCCAAACCGCCGCAAATCCAGATACCAGCTAAATACTTCCTCGGGGAGACTGTGTTCTTTGATGCGCTCTTTGAGCAAGTTTAAGTCGTGAATGCGCTCACTTCCGCCAATTATTTCACCATATCCTTCAGGTGCAATCAGGTCGTCATTGAGGACCAGCTCCGGGTTTTCAGGGTCAGGCTGCATGTAGAAGGCTTTGACTTTTTTAGGGTAGTGGTGGATAAATACCGGGCGGTCAAACTCTTCAGAAATAGCTGTTTCTTCATCGCCTCCGAAGTCATCTCCCCACTCAATCTGGAATCCCTTTTTGTGAAGTATGTTTAAGGCCTCATCATAGGAAATACGAGGAAAGGGGGGAACAACCCGTTCCAGAGGTTTGAGGTCTCTTTCCAGAACTTCCAGTTCGCGCTGGCATTTCTCAAGCACCGTTTGTACCACAAAAGAAACAAATTCCTCTTGCAGTTTCATGTTGTCTTCCCAGTTGTAAAAAGCCACTTCCGGTTCTACCATCCAGAATTCCGTGAGGTGCCTGCGGGTTTTGGATTTTTCGGCTCGGAAAGTGGGGGCAAGGCAGTATACCTTACCAAAAGCCATGCAGGCTGCTTCCATATAGAGCTGTCCACTCTGCGAGAGGTAAGCTTTCCCCAGGTCAAAGTAGTCCAGGGCAAAAAGTGTGGTAGTGCCCTCGCAGGCTGCAGGGGTAAGAATGGGTGGGTCAATGAGGGTAAAACCGCGTTCCTGAAAGAAGCGGTGAATGGCCATTATGACCTGGTTGCGAACGCGTAGAATGGCGTTTTGTTTGCGCGAGCGCAACCAGAGGTGTCGGTTCTCCATGAGAAATTCTACAGAATGCTCCTTTTTCTGAATAGGGTATTCCTCGGCCTCAGAGACAATTTCTACTTTTTCAAGTTCCAGTTCATAGCCCCCGATGGCTCTTTTTTCCTCTTTTACTTTACCCCGGGCTATTAGGGAAGACTCAAGAGGTATACGCTTCAGGCTTTTAACCTCTTCACTGTCGAAGTGTTCACCTGCAAAAGCCGTGGCCTGCAGGAAGCCAGTACCATCGCGTAAAATCAGGAAGGTGATTTTCCCGCTGGAGCGCTTATTAGCAAGCCATCCTCGGATTTCTACCCTTTTGTCCACATACTGGGGCAGTGTTTCGATAGATACCCAGGGAACCTCCACCACTGTTGCCTCCTTTTTATATCTTTTTCTTCAGGCCATATTTCCAGCCTTCCCTGTCCATCTCCCTGATAAAGGAGACCACATAGTCAACCAGAACTTCGAACATTTTCTGTCCCTTTTCAGCGGTGGCTTTTGTAGGGTCTCCTGTTGCTCCGTAAGGGGTCAGCTCGTTAAATTTCCACTTGATATCCGGTCCTTCGGGTAGTTCAGGTACCACACCCCTTGCATTTTCCATACGACAGAATTGGGGGTATAGAAAAAGCATGATGGAACTTTCACCTTCTCCAGCATGTCCCAAACCACCCCAGACTTCAAAAGTATCTTTGGGAAGAAGTTCACCGGCTTTTACCCACCAGGCATCCAGAACAGCTATTACCGCATCAGGGTATTTAACTTTGATAGTCCGTGATGCAACTTCAAGGGGTGCAATGTTTCCGTCGTGCCCGTTAATGATTATGATTCTGTTTATACCCTGCTCAATGGTTGAAGTAAGAACGTCTTTGAGGACTTCAATCAGGGTTTCCGGGCGTAGAGTAAGCGTAAATGGAAAATCCTGATAGTGAAAACTGACTCCATAAGGAACAGGTGGGAGTACCAGCACTCCCTCCACCCTCTTGGCGACTTCCATGGCTAAAGCCTGTGCTACCAGAGTATCGGTCCCGAAAGGTAAGTGGAAACCGTGGTTTTCAGCAGAGCCCACAGCCAGAATAACCTTGTCAAAGTGATTTTCTTTGAAATCCGAGTAGTTCATTTCAGGATGAAAAACTTTTTTTTCCATGATGAAATCCCCCTCATCTTTTCAGTCTTTTTCCCATGATCCCTTCAGGTTTCCAGAGCATTATCACTATGAGAAGAATGGCGTAAACCAGCTCAATAAAACCGTAAAGCTTAAAATGTTCTTCAACAGGCTTAAGTGCATAGCGCAATGCGATGAGAGAAGCAGCACCTACCAGAGGACCGCTCATAGTACCCATGCCCCCAATAATCAACATAACCACTATTTGAAAGGTGAGAAAGAAAGAGAACTCAAAGGGGCGAATTGCCTTGGTGAAGTGAGCGTAAAGGCCTCCTGCTACTCCGGCAAAAAAAGCGCCAATTACAAAGGAAAGGAGTTTGTATTTCATAGGATAAATACCAAGGACCTGGGCAGCTACCTCGTCTTCCCGAATGGCAATCATCGCCCTTCCAAAGCGGGAATTGACAATACGCCACACCACATAAATGGTTACAAGCAACCAGAAATAGGTCCAGTAAATATTAGTATAAGACGGTATGGCATTGATGCCCATGGATCCCCTGGTGATATCCCGCAGGGTTTTGGCCAGAGTGACCACGATAACCATAAATCCAAGAGAAGCCACCGAGAGGTAATGACCCCTTAAACGTAGAACAGGAGCACCTATCAAGATGGCACAGAAAGAAGCCATAAGCCCGCCAGCGATAAGTGCAGGGAGAAAAGGCCAGGCAGCCTCGGGACCGCCAAGCAAAGAAGGCAATAAAGGTAATTCATAAGCCTTGCGCAAAGTAAGAGGAAAAGCGAGGAGAGTCGATGTATAGGCCCCAACGGCCATAAAAGCTGCATGTCCAAGCGAAAAGAGACCAGTGTAGCCGTTTGTAAGATTCAGGCTCACCGTAGCAATGGAGTAAATACCAATCAGGATTACTATATGCAGGATGTAACGATTTAAAAACCTGGTAGCACCAAAGAGGGCCAGAAACAGTAACAAGCCGCCAACGATAAACCAGATCTCAGTTGGAATCTTTCTCTCTTTCATGCTCTTACCTCTTCTTTCACTCCCATAATACCAGAAGGACGTACCAGTAAAACCATTATAAGTATGGCAAAAACAATGGCATCCCGATACTCAGCAAAAGTGGTTGGTAGAAAAGCAATGGAAAGTATTTCAGCAAGACCCAGGATGAATCCTCCCAGCATTGCTCCAGGAATGCTGCCTACCCCACCAACTACGACTGCTACGAAAGCTTTGACTCCAGTCAAAAACCCCATATCGTACGAGATTTGCCCGTATTTGGCACCCCACATAAAACCAGTAAAAGCGGCTATTGCCGATCCAATGAGAAACGCAATAGAAATAACTTTGTTAATCTCGATACCCATTATTTCAGCGACTTCAAGATTCTCGCTGGTTGCTCGCATGGCGATACCCATTTTGCTGTATTTCACAAAAAGGTGGAAAAGCAACATAATGAGAATTGAAGCAATGATGATAAAAATATCAATGGTACGGAAAGTGAGATAAGAAGTACGGTGGAGAGTTACCAGGTACTGGGGTACTTTAAATGCATAAGGTTGAGGCGAAACTAACATTTTCATGAAATTCTCTATAAAGGTATAAAAACCGAGAGAAGTAATTAACAAAGCGACTTCGGGTCCTCCTCGAAGTTTTCTGTATGCTACAGTATCAAGCACTATGCCCATTACTCCTCCGAAACCCAGAAGTAGAAAAATGGTGGCAATGAAAGGAAGGCCTGCTTTAAAGAAAATAAAGTAGAAAAAAAATGCACCCAGTGTAATCAAAGCTCCATGGGCAAAGTTTATCAGCCTCAAAATGCCATACACCACAGTCATTCCAAGAGCAAGCAATGCGTAAATGCATCCCAGTATAACCCCGTTCATGCTCTGCTGTGCTAAATAACTAATTGAGAACATGGCGTTTATCCTCCCAGATAAACTCGTCTCACATCTTCAAGCGACTCAATTTCTTCCGGAGGCCCTTCCATCTTCACTTCTCCTGTCTCAAGAACATAAACATAATCAGAGACTTTAATAGCCATAACTGCGTTCTGCTCTACAAGAAGAATAGTCACTCCCTTTTTGCGAATTTCTTGAATAAGCTCATAAAGTTCCTTGACCACCAGTGGAGCAAGGCCCAGTGAAGGTTCATCAAGTAGCATCAACTGGGGGCGAGACATCAACCCCCTGCCCAGGGCAAGCATTTGCTGTTCTCCACCGCTTAGGGTTCCAGCAATCTGGTTTTCACGCTCTTTGAGACGAGGAAAGAGGTTATAGACCATCTCAAGGTCTTTCTGAATTTCTACTTCATTCTGGCGGTGGTAGGCACCGATAAGTAGATTTTCTTTTACCGAGAGTCGATTAAAAATACCCCGTCCCTCGGGCACCAAACATATTCCCTTGCGTACTCTCCAGGGGGCGGGTTTACTGGTTATTTCTTCTCCCTGATAGAAAATCTGTCCCTGGAAAGGCTTCAAAACGCCCACAACACTCTTCAAAGTCGTTGTTTTTCCTGCTCCATTTGCTCCAATTAACGACACAATTTGCCCCTGCTCCACCTTTAAATTTATCCTCTGGATGGCAGGAATGACTCCGTACTTTACCCCTACGTTTTTGAGTTCAAGCAACGACATCACCAGCCCCAAGATAAGCTTCGATTACTTTCGGGTCTTTCTGAATCTCAGAAGGCGGACCCACCGCAATCACAGAACCGTAATCCAGGACCTGTATGGTTTCAGCCAGTCCCATTACAAACGGCATGCGATGTTCCACAATGATCATCGTTAAGTCAAGCTCTTCTTTAATTTTCTTAATAGTCAGCGCTAACTCTTCGGCTTCTTGAGTGTTCATACCCGCTGATGGTTCATCAAGCAGGAGTACCTCTGGGTCGGTCATAAGTGCTCGAGCAATATCCAGTTTTCTTTGTAAACCGTAAGGAAGGTTGGAAGCGGTTTCCCTACGCTGTGACTGCATGTCGAAAAGTTCCAATATGGTTTCCACTCGCTCAAGGATTTTTCTCTCTTCCCTATAAAGGCGAGGCAGACTAAGCAGGGTGTGGATGAAACTGTATGAGGTGTGAACGTGTGCAGCAACTTTAAGGTTCTCTTCCACAGTTAAATTGGGAAAGAGACGAAGATTTTGAAAAGTGCGGGTTAACCCCATTGAAGCAATGGTGTCAGGGCGAGCATAGGTGATATCCTTCCCCTTAAAGAAGATTTTCCCTTTATCCGGCTTCAAGACACCGCTTATAAGATTAAATATGGTTGTTTTACCAGCACCGTTGGGTCCGATAAGACCAAACACTGCCCTTTTTGGCAATTCGAGCTCATAACCACTTACGGCGGTTATTCCTCCAAAATGTTTCCATAAGTTTTCTACTTTTAGTATTATCTGATCCATCTTTTCACCCTTGTTGACAACCGGGAGGAGTAGGTATTCCTCCCGGTTGTCCTAATGCAGGCTTATTTAGCTATTTTGGGATCTGGGAGATACTTGGGAGTTACCTGCTTCACGGTTACAAACTTCCCATTCTGGACTTCTATCACTGCTACCGATTTGTTTGGAACCTGGCTTCCCTCTTCATAGGAAATAACTCCTGATACGCCTTTGAAGCCTTTGATTTGAGCTAAGCCTTCTGGAATTTTGGCAGGATCATCAGTGCCCACAATTTCAATGGCTTTAGCAAGAACTTTCATTGCATCGTAACCCAACGCTGCAAAGGCGTTTTCGGGAGGATTACCGAACATTGCTTCATAATTCTTTTTAAACTCCTGAATCATGGGGTCAGGGTCCTCTAAAGACATATGGGTAGCGAAAATGACGCCCTCGGCATATTCGCCACCAGTTTCTACCAGAAGAGGCGTATCAAAACCATCTTCACCAAGAATAGGTATAGTTACACCGCCTTCCCGAATCTGCTTAGCTATCAAACCACAGTTAGAGGGAATGGCTCCTACGTATACAAAGTCAACTTCTCCTCGATCTTGATATTCTTTCAGTCGAGCCACCATACCTGAAAAATCGGTCCAACTGGTCTCAAAGTAATCTTCGTAAACCACTTCTCCGCCATAGTTTTTCAAAGCATCTGCAAAATAAGCACAAACGGCTACTGAAAAATCAACGGCAGTATCCACCCAAATTGCTCCTCGCTTAAGGCCCAAATCTTCAACCGCGTACTCTGCTATCGCAGCAGCCTGAGCATTGTCTCCAAAACAGGCCAGCCATGCTCCAGTACGTTCAGGAATACGGGGGTGAGTTGCACCAGGAGTTATGAACGGAACACCATATTCACGAGCAAGAGGTGCTGCAATATTAACCCAGTGGGTGTCACAATACCCGATGAGTGCTGAAACTTTTTCATTCTCGATTAATCTGATTACTGCAGCAACAGTTTCTCCC